>JAKUPT010000063.1 GCA_022450595.1 Bdellovibrionales bacterium | reverse complement strand
GTCTTGTGCTAAAAACTGGTTGGCATAAGCCAGCCTCAATTCACGTCCAAGTCTTGGGTGATGAACTTTCATTCCTCTTTCAAATCTGCCAGAACAAATTCTTAAAAAGGCGACTCGGTCACGATGTTTTTTATCCATATTGGCCTGAATTTTAAAAACAAAACCAGAGAACATATTTGAATCAGGACTGATAAGTTCTCCCTGAGTGGTCTCACGTGCCTGAGGTGGTGGTGCCCACTCACTAAACAATTTTAAAAAGACATCCACACCCCAGTTGTTTTTTGCGCTTCCAAAGGTCATAGGGGTAAGTTTTCCCTTTAAAAACTCTTCTTCATCAAACTCACCCACAACTCCCTCTAACAATTGCATATCTTCAATAAATTTATTTAAGACATATTCATCTGGAGCATGCTCTTTAATAATTGGGCTATTCCAGTCCTCTAAGGGTATGATCTCTGGCACTTCTGACTCAGGCTTGTACAAATACAATGCCTTTTCAATTAAGTGGTAAATGCCTCTAAATCGATCCCCCATTCCAAAAGGCCATGTCACTGGCACGCATTTAATGCCAAGAGTGTTCTCCACATCATCAATAAGCTCAAGTGGATCTTTACCCTCTCTATCCATTTTGTTGGCAAAGGTAAAAATTGGCATAGTTCTCAATTTACAGACATCATAGAGTTTTCTAGTTTGAGCCTCGACCCCTTTGGCCGCATCAATAAGCATGGCGGCTGAGTCGGCCGCCATCAGAGTTCTGTAGGTGTCCTCACCGAAGTCTTTGTGTCCGGGGGTGTCCAGGAGGTTTATTCTGTGCCCTAAATAATCAAACTGCATCACACTGGAGCTAATGGACACGCCTCTTTCTTTCTCCATCTCCATCCAGTCAGAGGTAGCAGCTTTGGTTCCAGACTTCCCTTTTACCTCTCCGGCTTCTCGAATCACTTGGCCTTGATAGAGTATTTTTTCAGTAATTGTGGTTTTCCCCGCATCTGGGTGAGAAATGATGGCAAAAGTTCTACGCCTAGAAATCTCATGTTTGTGCTGAGCCGTGAGCATATTGGTTCTCCTTAGAAGCAAACGATATTATAGCTGTTTTCCCAGACTTTCAACCTTGCAAAAAGCTATGCAAAAAAGAAAGTCCCCCGATTCTTATTTGCAGTTTAGACAAGCTATGTTAATTTGGGCCTTCTGGAGGCTGATGATGGCGGATAAAGACAACAAATTTGATGAAAACGTAAAAGGCAAGTTTTATGTGGACAGAGAATGTATTGCCTGTGACGCCTGTATTATGAGCGCTCCTGATAACTTTGAAATGGACGAAGACTATTGCCACGACTATGTGGTCAAACAGCCTAGCACTGAAGAAGAGATTGAACAGTGCGAAGAGGCTATGGAAGGCTGCCCTGTTGAAGCCATCGGTGATGATGGAGAACCGTCTTAATTTTCCCGAGAAAACCTCTCCCCAAGCTCAGACTTTATAGATTGAAATTTTATAGCCCTAAGTGCTCTTTTTTCACTTTGACTTAAGATTGGCAAATCTAAGGCCTTCGCCAACTCTTGTAAATCTAATTGATGAGAGTTTTTATTGCTCATCAAAAACTGAGTAAGCCTTGGGTCCTTGCTTCTCACAGCGTTCATAAACCCAACTGTAAAATTCACCATTTGCAGCACATGTGAGGCATTCACCGAGCTATTAAACAGTCTCATTTCAACGGTTTCATATTTTTGAAGTGAGAGTATGTTTAAAGCGTAATTTTTTTTCTTTTCAGAAACAACACTGTACATACTGTTAAGCCTTAATTGATTCACTGGTGTGTTTTGCAAGTAGTATAAGAGTGATTCAGAGGAAGTATTTGTATATCGGTTTTGTCTGCTGTTTGTTGTTGAGAAAGTTTGTAGGATCTGTTTTTCTAATACAGAAAATAATGTGATCAAAAACCCAAGTTCCGCTTCAGAAGTTTTTGAGAAACCAAAATGCACATGTACACCGGCCTGACTTGGCTGAGCTTTAAGTTTGACTTTGCGTTTTAAAATATTAAGCGTGTTTAAGAAAAAATCTAGATCGTTTTTATCACGAACAATCGGAGATGATATTTCAGCATCTATAAATTTTTTATTTGTTCCATGCCATCCGCGATGAACCTGATAAGTGTACTGAGTTCCGCTTTTATAATAAGAAACTCGGTACTCAATCAGACTGTCAGGCCTATGATCTACAAACACCTCACCATAAGTTTTTTGAATTTCAGATTCTAATATTTTAACGATTCCACTAAGCCCGATTTTAGTAGGAACAAGTGCTTCGACTTCAATACCAACAGTGATAGGCTCCTTTGAGGGTTTGTAAGCATGATAAAACTTTTGCCCCCAAAGCTTTTCTTGAAACATAAGCTCACACTGACTCTGAGCCCATCCAGCAGAATTAAGGCTTAATAAAACAAAAAAAGTTAATAAGTATTTCATCAGTAGTTTGTATTGCAAAGATCGTACACAATTAATGAGTTAAGTATTTTAAATAAATAATGTGATTTCAATAAGTTATGCCAGCAAGACATTGCCCATTAATAAGCAAACATCAGTCAAAAGACAATTTTAGACACTCACACCCACTTTAGTGGCACTACCAAGTGGAGTGGTGATTTCTGGCAAAAAGTCTTTGGGGTACACACAAATCACTGTGCTTCCCATATGAAACACTCCCAGTTCATCACCGGCTTTAATGCTAATGGGTGAATCATAAGTTTTAAGCTGATCTTTGGGTTTGATAAAACTTTGGTTGGTCACAATATTTTTATCAAAACTCAAGGACATCTTTCCCACATTTGTGGCACCAACTAGAACCACAGCGACTCGTCCTTTAGGGGTTTTGTACCAAACCACCACCCGTTCATTGACGGCAAATAAGTTGTTGATGCTCTTAACACTCCAGTCATTAACAGGCCAAAGAGTACCGGGAATATAATGAACCGATGTGATCTCACCTGTAACGGGAGAGTGAACACGGTGATAGTCTGTGGGGCAAAGGTAATATGTTAAAGACTTACCGCCTTCAAATTCTTGCCAGCTTTGAGTGTTTAAAAATTTAGAGAGTTGATAGTTCTTACCTTTAGCTTGAATTAAAGTGTCGGAGTTTATGTCTTGAATCGCCGTGAGTCGAGCGTCGGCGGGATGTACAAAAAGCCCTTTAATGGGTCGTAACCCTTCTTTCAGGCGTCGAGTAAAAACTGCACCGATGTGAGGATAATGATCTAGATCAAATTCCGCCTCCGACATATCAATTTTATAGCGGTTTACAAACCAAGCTTTGGCTTTTTTATTAATAGCTTTAGGCAGCTCAGTGTGGACTAGCTTGCCTGTTAGCAGGCTTATCCACCTTTTAGGTAAAATATATAACAATAGACCTAAAATAAATTCTTTCATACAGACCTCACGTTTACCACCCCTTAAAACTATGTTAATCCACTGTTATGAGCAAGGTTTTTAAAGACCTCAATTTGCAGTTGGATGAGAGGGTGGAAGAAAAACTCAACCTGCTGTCTCCAAACTGGGGCTCTTATCGTATTTTAAAAAAGTCTGTGGATGCTAGAAAAAGCCCTCACTTTGTTTATTCACTCGAGGTCTTCGATCAAAACGAAAAGCCTCCAGAGGATAACTTCCAGCTTGAAAAGCTCTCACAATTTAAAGGCACAAAACCACTCATCATAGGGGCCGGTCCGGCTGGATTGTTTGCAGCCCTCAGGCTGCTTGAAAGAGGCATTGCCTGCACTCTGATCGAGCAAGGCTCCCCTGCCGAAAAAAGAATTAAAGGCATCAACCGCTATTGGCGCTACGGCGAACTGGATCCAAAAAATAATGTCTGTTTTGGCGAAGGAGGAGCCGGGCTTTACTCAGACGGGAAATTAATCACTCGAATAAAATCTCCTCATATCCCCTATGTGATGCAAAGGCTTGTCGAATTTGGAGCACCTGATGAGATCAAGTATCTCTCTAACCCCCATGTAGGTAGTGATAAAATCAGACGTGTAATTCCTGTTATGAGAAAGAAACTTTTAGAACTTGGTTGTGACATCCGTTACGACACCAAAGTCTCAAAGCTTTTAACTCAAGGCTCAAACATCATTGGTGTGGAAACAGACCTTGGTGAACAAATACACTCCAATCATGTGGTATTAGCCATTGGACACTCTGCCAATGATTTTTTTCAGCACTTATCTGAAGTGGGGGTGTTTTTAGAGGGCAAGTCTTTTGCCATGGGCGTAAGAGTGGAACATCCTCAAAATTTAATTAACAGTATTCAGTACAAAGACAAAGCTGAGCACCCAGCATTAGGATCAGCCAATTACAAGCTCACACATCATGATAAAAAAACCAACACCGGAGTGTTTAGCTTCTGCATGTGCCCTGGCGGCTATGTTCTCTCTAGCGGGACAGAGGCCGACTCAATTGTTTGCAACGGCATGAGCAATTATAAAAGAAACTCTCCTTATGCCAACTCGGCTGTTGTTGTAACTGTGGATCATAAAAAACTATTTGGTGATGATCTCTTTGGTGGGTTCAAATTAAGAAGACAGATTGAAGTGGAAGCCTTTAACTTAGTCCAAAAACAAGGCGGCACTAAACAATTACCAACCCAAAACATGTTAGATTTTTTAAACAAGTCTTTAAAAAAACAAGTCAATAAAGGCTCCTCGCCTTCCGGGGAAACACTGGTACCGCTTCATGAAGTGTTCCCAGAAGACTTGTATAAGTCACTGAGTAAAGGACTTGAAAGTTTTGAAAACAAAATGAAGGGCTTTGTCACTGAAAAGTCGCAAGTCTATGGAGTTGAAACAAGAACCTCCTGCCCACTACGCATTACAAGAGACAAACAAAGTCTTGAATCAATAAGTCACAAAGGGCTTTACCCGACAGGCGAAGGAGCTGGCTATGCCGGAGGCATTACCAGTGCTGCTTGTGATGGAATTAACGTGGCTGACGCCATTTACGAGCTTTACAAAAGCTCAAAAACTGATCAAGCTCTTCATCTTTCACAAAAATAAGTAGTCCAACAGTCATTACAAGTGCAAAGAATGGAATATTTAAAGTCAGTAAAATTCCTATATGAAAACCAAGCCCCAGAGCCAACCA
The DNA here is from genome assembly GCA_022450595.1 of Bdellovibrionales bacterium. Lineage (GTDB taxonomy): Bacteria > Bdellovibrionota > Bdellovibrionia > Bdellovibrionales > UBA1609 > JAKUPT01. The sequence continues at coordinate 10,426 of JAKUPT010000063.1, read as the reverse complement.
AATCCTTCGAGCTTTTGAGCTAAAAAAAGCAACTGGTGCGTAGACCTCAAAAATGATTGTCATAAAACTTAAAACTGCAACAACAAAAGGAATATGAGACATCCAGCTAAAATCAAATGTGGATATTTGAGGATTGATCACAGAGTTCCAAACAGCTTTTCCCTCCCACCAAGTTTGGCCTTTTAATTTTTCAAAACCGGCATAGGCATAAGCGACAACGAGTTGAATTTGTAAAAGTCTAAAACCAACACTGGTTAACATATCAATGGTTTGTTTTTTAGGTTTTAAGCTAAAAAACTGAGAGTGTTGAATAAAGCTTAAATAAAATAAAAAGTATGTGGCGTAGTAGTCTACCCCATAATTAATGAGTGGATTTCTATGTAAAAACAGCACATGCACAAAAAAGGTTAAAAGTGTTGCCCAACGAGGCAGCAGTCCTAAGCTTAATAAGGCTAGCAGAATTAAAAACAAAATATGTAACACATAAAACAAAGCTTCACTTTGTAGTATTTGGACATAGTCTAAAATGTAGTAGTTAAAATTAAGGTCATATTTTCCAAGTTCAGAAAGTGGTAAAAAGCCTTCATTGCTGTAATAGGTGTCAAAACTTAAAAATCGTATAAAATAAAAAACAAACAAAAGTGATCCCAACAACAACCGAAAAGCACTGATGGTTTTAATCTGAACAGAATTTGGCTGGAACCAAAAGTCCTTCCATAGTTTTTTAGAAGAGAACATCTTGATCTCCCCTCAAACAGCTGTAGATGTTTCTGCCCACATATCTATTAAAGTCTGTTTTTGCTTGTTTTAAAGTTTTTTGTGCTCCTTGAGACGCCTCGATATCAGGATGCACCTGAAAACGCATCACCATAGACACGGCCTCAACGTGATCTTGTTGATCACAAAGCCAGGGCAAGAAAAAAGCATTAAAGTGTTTTTCAGTGATTGCGGCATATCTAGAAAAGTAAAGGTCTCTGATAAAACGATTAGACCAAATTTTAGATTTTTTAGAGGGATAACTATAGTTAATGGCCTCTTTATCGTACATATCCTCCGAAGACTCAGGCCACGTTTCTGCATTGTAAATGTAGCTATACTCCCAATACACAGCAACTGATGGGTCGGGCGAAAAAAAAGACCAGGGGTTTATAAAATGAAGGGGCACACTGTACCAACTGAAGTAAGGGCTTAGCTGATCATAAATTACTGAATTTCTATTAGGTGAAACTACAATCACAACAAGTTGAAAGACAATAAATACATTCAATAAGACAAAAATCCATTTTTGTCTTTTCATAGTTTAATCCTTAAAGGTTAAGGTCTTTATCTTTCGAGTCTTCATCAGAGGCGTTATCCTCAGAATCGTCCATCAAACTTTGAACCTCATCACCTGATTGTGCCTGGTTCCCAGAGGCAATCGCTTTTTCTAGCTCAGAAATAAGATCATCATCTTCAGTGGATGGCTCATTATTCTCGGCCTGAACATTAAGCTCAGCATGAGACTCTACCTCTAAAGGGTCTGAGTTTTGATTTTCATTTTTATCAGCTTCCACGTCTTCAGCACTAAACTCTACAACAGCTTCAGTATCTGTGGCTTCAGTATTTTGAGTGTTATCTTCTTGAGGGCTAAGCTCCATGTGAGTTTCAGAATCAGTAGTTTCTGTAGTTTGAGCGATAACTTCTTCAGATAGGTTTTCATCAGATGATAGAGCTTGATCAATCTCATCTTGTGGAGCGGATTGCTCATTCGAACTTTCCGCCTGCTGTTGTTCTAGCTCTAAAGCCAGCTCTTCTTGGGCTTTTTTATAACGCTCAAGCCACTTGATATCTTTTTTGTCCACCTCTTCATCAAGGGCTAACTTGTCTTCAATATCTTGGGCGCGTTCTGCATCTCTTTTTTGTTTTTGGCGAGCTTTTTCTTGTTCAAAAAAATCACTGGATGTGCTGATTTGTGAAAGTTTATCTGTGATCTTCTCTAGCTCTTCTTCGTGCTCTGAATATGACTGTCCAGCATCATTTGAAAGCTCGTCGGTAATTTCATTTAATTGAGGTTTTTCTTCCTCTTCGTCACCAATACCTTCAGGGATCAACTCGTCAATTTCAGACAAACTTGGAAGCTCATTGATATTTCTTAAACCAAAAACTTCTAAAAATTTTCTTGTGGTCTGATAAAGCATAGGCTTGCCTGGTAGTTCACTTTTTCCAGCAAAGTTAACAAGTCCCTTTTCCATTAAGGCTCTAAGTAAGTGACCACTTTCTACACCACGAATTTCATCAATATTCATTTTTATACAGGGCTGCTTGTAAGCGACGATGGATAAAACCTCTAAGGCCGGACCTGACAGTCTGAAAGCTTTTGGCTTAAGCATTCGCTTCAAGAACTCCATGTTATCGACCTTCGTGCGCAGCTGATACCCTCCACTCACTTCTTCAAGAGTAAAGCCTCGTTGAGCACTGGCATAGTCAATCATTAGGTTTTCTAAAGCTCTTTTAATGTGTTTGATTTTAACGTTAGTGCCCTGGAAAGCCTGCTTTATTGTGTTAACTGTTTGAGGCTTGTCTGTTGCAAATAAAATGCTTTCAACAATAGACATAACACGGTCATCTTCAACAAACTCTTCATCTTCAATATCTGCAGACTCAAAACTAGCAAGCTCTGTGTCATTGAGTTCCTCGGAGGGCTCGGCACCTTCTGACATATCTTGGGCCGACTCATTGTCTTCATTAGATGCTACTGCATTTAATTCAGAAAGACCTTCTTCGCCACTTTCTAATTCTGTATCTAGATTGTCCTCTGAGGCACTTAACTCAGCCTCATCATTTGATTGAAGCTCAAGTTCACCCTGTGACTCATCCTCTGTGGCGGCATTTAGGCTTTCTTGCTGCTCTTTTTCAGATGACTGCTCTAAAGCTTCTACTTCTTCAATACTGTCAAAGTCTTTTTCCATGCTTCCTCTTAAACTTCTTGTAAATTAAGTCGTCGTTCTTCTTCTAAAATTTCTTCATCTGTAGCCATTTCTTCTTCACTCAATGGCTCCTCAGTATCTTCTTGATCAAAGGAAAGTTGCTTTTCAGCCTTAAGCTCCACATCTTCATTGGCCTCTTTAGAATCTAAATCAATTTCTTTTTCAAACTCTAAAGGGCTTGACTCTTTCATCATGTTTTCAAGTAGTCCTTGTTTTTCCTCTGTGTTGTCAAAGTCCTCAACTCCTTGAATGGCCTGCTCATTAATGTCTTTTTTTGCTTCCACATGGAGATCAGCCATGGGCTCAGACTGGAACAAAGACACAAAACCAAGTTTGCACAGCTCAAGTAAGGACAAAAATGTAATTAACACCTGAGCGTGTTTTTGCTCCCCAGCTTCTTTAACCTGAATCAAGTCTGATAAAATCACCTTACGACCTTTTGGCAAAAACACTTTTAACTCAGCCACTCTCTCTGCAATGGACTGCATAGCGGCTAAAACTTTGTGAACGCTTTGTTTCATGTTTTTAATGGAATGTCTGTAGGCTTTGATCAATGAAAAAAGTGGGTTGTCTTCCACTACTAAGTCTTCTTCTGGAGCTTCAATTTGAGTTTTTTTACCACGCAGTAAAACATCTCTTCCCACTAAAGGGCGGTCATTTAATTTTTCAGAAGCCTCTTGATAAATTTGATACTCTAAAAGTTTTTGGACTAATTCTTTTCGAGGGTCTTGATCTTCTAAAATCTCACCTTCTTCATTGTACTGAGGAAGAAGCATGCGTGCCTTAATATGAATAAGTGTAGAAGCCATAGAGACAAACTCTCCGGCCACTTCTAAATCAAGGCGTTTCATTTCACGAATGTATTCTAGATACTGTCTTGTGATGTGGTGAACATTAATATCAAAGATGTCCATCTCTTCCTTGCGGATGAGATACAACAATAGCCCCAACGGCCCCTCAAATCGTTCTAATTGAATATTAATGCTCAATTCCTACCACCTTATAGCGTCAATTCAACCAATCCTAGACTTAAGTTGCAAGCAGAAACTCAAGCCTGGCAGAGATTTTTACAATATTGCACATGGGATAGGCAGTTTTGACTTGATCCTTAAATTAAGCTTTGAGTTATAAACTGAGAAAGGCCAACAAGCAGCCCTTGAGCCCAATATACAGGAATTGCCAAAAACCTCAGCCCACCACTTATGATCAATATCAGCAAAATTATAGATAACATTTGCTGATTCATCTCAAGTTTTCTATTCATATCATCAGAAATAAAACGTGCGAGAACTTTGCCGCCATCTAAGGGGTGAATGGGGATAAGGTTAAAAATAGCCAAAAAAAGATTTATTAAAATAAATGAACCAAAAAACGGTTGCGCTGGACCGGCTAGTGCTGACTCTCCAAATAGAGGTATTAGGCCATATAGGATTGAAGCAACTACTGCCAGTAAAATGTTAGATAAGGGACCTGCGGCGGCTATCCAGAACTCACCCACCTTTGGATTCTCCAAATTATTACGATTATATGGAACCGGCTTTGCCCAACCAAAAAATATTCCAAGCTGAAGATGTATTGCTGCGAGAGGTAAAATAACTGTACCAATCCAGTCTATATGAGACATGGGATTCATATTTAATCGACCCATCATATCAGCCGTGGGGTCCCCTAAGCGTTTGGCAACCCATGCATGCGCAAACTCATGAAAACAAAGAGCAAATAAAAAAGGCACATAAATCATTCCAGTTCGAGCAATTGCTTCTGACACATCAAACTCCTAATACAATAAAGGGCAGCAACTCCCTTTGACCAGCTTTTCTGACTAGCTATTGTATATAGCTTTAGTTATGGGCACAATAAAGGAATGTAAATAAGCGTTAAACTTAGGTTTATTATGAAATTGTGTTTTTTGTTCACACTCTTGATCAGCTCCAATCTGTACGCCTCTTACACTAACTTTAACACCATTTTAATTGGTGAACGCGCCGCCGGTATGGGAGGTGCTTCAACGGCCATGGTCAATGATCCTGCCGCCAGTTCATATTATAACCCCGCCACCCTCTCTCGAGTCGAAGGCAGTAGCCTTTCCGCCGCAGTGAATTTGTATTCAAAATTTGACACCAATTACAGTGATAAATCTGACCTTGATGACTCTATTTTGAAGGTAAACAGAGGCTCTATTGTGCCCATTCCCTCTGCCAGTGGTGCCGTTCACAGTTTTGGTAACTTTGCCCTTGGCCTCTCTGTGCTTTATCCTCACTTTAGTAACTACTCAGGACAAGTCAAAAACAATGACGACAAGACCGCCTATATCAACTTACGTGATGAAAGTTTATGGGTGGGCGGGTCTCTTGCAGTTAACACCTCAAAACAGGCCTCTGTTGGATTTAGTTTTTATTACACTTCCAGAACTTTTTCGAAATCTCTCACAGACCGTTTTAGCAGCGGCAGTGTTTCTACCCTAATCACTCAAGAAAAAACCTTTACGCAAAACTCATTGATATACATTCTGGGGTATTACAATGAACTGACTCCCAAGTTAAGCTTAGGATTGAGTTACCGCTTCCCAAGCCTACAAGTCGATGGTGAAGGAAGCTTTAATAGCTCTACTGTAAGTTCTGATGGATCTACTGTGGAATTTAAAGAAAACACCCAAATGTCAGCAAGCAGTATTACTCCTGCAAAAGTAAACCTAGGACTTGCCTACAAATCTAAAAAATGGACCATTTCTGCAGACTTAAATCATACAGAAAGAACTGTTTATAATGACGTCAGCGAATCAAGCCTTCAGGAGCGCTACGACTACCTACCAACCTTTAATCTAAACTTGGGAGTGGAGTATAAATTTGCAAACTGGCTTAGCTGCAGAGCTGGTGCATTCACTAATTTAAGTGCCACAAGAAATATCCCAGAAAACCCTAACAAAAAATTCGCCGATCATATCGACATGTATGGCACGAGCGCCAACTGTGCCGTCTTTACCTCTCACCAGTCCTCCGTCACCCTAGGAGGCTATTATACTGGCGGCAGTGGTCATGCTGTGGAACAGATCGCCAATCAGTTACAAAAGATTGAAAAAAATCAAAGAATGTTTACTTTTTTAGTAGCCACTTCATTTAAGTTTTAAAATAGATCAATAATTTATTAAAAAGACTAAACATACGAGCCTTCATATTTACTAAATAAACTTTAGTTAAAATAATCCTAAAAGTGTTTCAATATGAGATCTAATCAACAAAATATATGTTTCATAATTAGACAATTTATGAATTTATTTAGACAAAAACCAACCACCGGCAACTTAATGGATTTGAGTCATTTATAGATGAGCTATTTTTGCTAAGTACTTGATTTTACTGTATAATAAAAATAAGCACCTTGACTCCACTCTAACAATACACATCTTTAAACTTAAAGACATACACCTTAGATTTATTAATTATAAGGAGGTCCAAATGGAAGAAACAATGAAACAACTAAATGCTGAAGAGCGGGCCTTTGTTTACCAACAAATTCAAGAGTTTCAACCCTACTTACTGCCTGATTCAGAAGTGTATTTTAAAGTCATACCAACAGGCGAAAACAATGATGAGGTTGAGGTAGAGTTTACTCTTACTGGTGGAGGCGGACATATTACTGCAAAAGCATCAGGCAAAGATTTATATGAGGCCACAAACGGGGCTAAAGAAAGCTTGCTGGAACATTTTGTGAATATGATTCAGTCCATGACAAAGGATGCTGATTTAAATGCCGAAATGCAGATGGCTCAAAGCCAAAAATACTTACACTAATTAATATATTAATGAACACAATAAAAAAGGCGCTCAAATTGAGCGCCTTTTTTATTGTGACTAGTTTTTTTAATTATTTACAGTCCATAAAGTTTTTCTTTTAATTTTGTGATCACTTTTTGTCTAAGCTCATTAATTTTATAAATTAGAACAAAGTGAAATAAGTTTGTGGGATCAAGTTTTGCGATCAATTTATCAAACAACTGATCCACGATATCTAACTTTCCTACCAACAAGCCTACACTTCCATCAATTTTAGCTTCCATTTCATCTAACTTAGAAAGTAGTCTTTCCAGCTTGGCAATAGCACTTTGATGGGCTGGAATGGCTGGGTTTAAATATGCTAACTGCTCATTCACTTTATCACGACCATCTTGAATTTTTTCTTTCACTTTTAAAATAATTCCAGCAATTTTACCAAACTTACCTTCTAAAAGTTTTTTCACGTCATCTAGTTGATCTGGACTTTGAATGCCATCAACACCTAATTTCGATTCAGTGAGTTCTGTCACTTCATCAAGTGTGTTATTCGCCTCATTTGCGGCATCTTCTGCAAGCTTCTCAGAAGCACTAATATCAACATCACCAGCATCAATGCTATCATTGATATCATCTTCAACAGCTTGACCCGCATCATCGGCAGCTTGCCTTCGATCTTCTTGATTTTGTATGGATTTAAATTGTTCGCCATCAAAGTTTTGACCACAACCAATTTGGATTAATGCAATAGATAATATTAGACCTAATAAGCCCTTATTCATAACTTCCCCCTAAAGTTTAAGATTTTTGCTAACCTTAGCCATAGGTAGAGCAACCCTCGTACCAGCTTAAAGACCAGCAGATTGGCTGAAAGTTTGTTAAAAATGTTTACAGATAAAAATTTGTAAAAAATTTGAGCTAAATTTTATAAATACATAGACTCTCTCAACAGAAGTCTTGCGCCACTCTGATACAAATATAAATTCTTCGACCAATGTCAGTACTTATATTGAATAAAAAATGACAAATAACTTTTCGCAGCATTTTTTTATTTAAGATAAAATGTACATTTTATTTCATAGTTAATTTTTGTTTATAAACATAAATGTTACTTTGAATTATAAGACCTTTGTCTTGGTTGGACCTTTATGGGGTTTCACAACTGCATATCAATTTTTTATTAATTGTTAAGCTTAAAGACTCTAAACTAATTAGATATGGCAATTTCTGACCGTAAAGTTATATATGATAATATACACGGACAAATCACCCTTAACCGTGTTGAGTCAAGAATACTTGAAACTCCTTACTATCAAAGGCTTCGATGGATACGCCAGTTAGGTTTTAGCTTCTATATCTTTCCCGGCGCCACTCACACACGTCATGCCCATACCCTTGGCGTTCTTCATATGATGGACCAGGTTTTAAGAAGTATAGGTCTAGCTACAACAGAAGAAAAACTATTCAACCCCAAAGCTCATGATGAAAAAACAACTTTTCACCGAACCATGAGACTTGCAGCCATGCTGCACGATATTGGGACCTTTCCATTTTCACATACCACTGAGCTTGCTTATATTAATTACTGGAAGCAGCAACAAAAACATAAAAAAACAAAGTATGTAGCCAACCACGAAGTCCTTGGCAGTCACATCATAGAAAATACCGACTTCCCAGATGGCATCACACGAATTTTAAAAGAAGAAGGTATTGACCCCTATCAGCTTTCAAAAATCATCGCCGGAGAGTCGGATCACTTTATTGCCAATCAACTTATGCACTCAGATATTGATTCTGATCGTATGGACTATTTGATGAGAGATGCCTATCACACAGGAGTAAGACTTGGTGTGTATGACAATAATTTATTACTCAAAAACTTAACCACAACAACCCATAATGGCCAACAAATCATGTGCATTAAAGAGGACGCCATACATATTGTGGAATCTTTTTTAACCAGTCGTTACTTCTGGTACTCTCAAATTATAAACGATGGAACAAGCTACAAGTTTGATTTGATTGCTGCAAAGATCTGTGAATACTTTTTAGAAAACGGACTGGCCTACTCTTTTGAACAACTTATGGATAAAGTCAGCCAAAATCCAAATGAGTACTTCACCTTCAATGATTCCTATTTTATGGCAAAGCTTCATGAATACTTAGCAGGCCGCATCACTCACCCACTGATTCGTGAATTGAGTGAGATGTTAGCTAAACGAATCCCACCCGCTCAAATAAAATTACATCCGGTGAAGCCCACCCTCATCGAGTCCGACAAACACCGCAAAGAGGTGATTGAACAAGTCATGGAAGCTGTTGAGTGGTTAAAACAAGAGATGAAACAGCATACGCCTGATGCCTGGATGATCTATGACATTCCCGGTAAAGATGTTATCTTCACTAAAAGCCTAGAAAGACTTAAAGGGCCTAAAAACAATCAAAACCCACTTATGGCTCCAGAGTCGGTTAAAGTTCTTACCCGCCATGGTGAACTTAAACTTTTGATTGAAATGTCTCATTCTATTTTAAAAGTACTTAGTCCTTATCGTAATTTTATTCCACGAATTTATGTCAGCCATAAGACCTATGAAACTCTAGAGGCAAAGGGTATATTAAAACAAATGCGTGAGCGTTCTATTAAATAATTATAAATTAGTTCTATAATTGTGTAATGAGTTGTTATCCTTTTCTTTCATAGCTCGCTTCCAAGAGTATATTGTTACAGGCTTTATTTGGTATTTCCTCCTTAACTCAGAAACGCTGATTCCGCCATCGATATGCTCTGAAAGGATGCTATACCATTGATCTTTTGTAAGTCTTTTATGGCTTATTATCACTTCTCCCTCCTAGTTTGGAGGTAGCCATGAAAAGGGGATCACGCACAATATGAAATAATATAGCCGATGCACCTAGGTTCCTTAACCTCATATTCCATTAATAACTGTAAATGATTTGCTCATTGTCTAGAATATATCTACTTTCAAACTGTTAAATAAATCATAATGAACCTTTACCGGTACAACTTTTGCTATAAATTAGCTTAGAGGTAGTAAACATTTGTGTCTCATTTTAAAACAACTATAATTATTAATTGATCATTTTAAATTAATAATTACTTGTTTTTTTCTGAGTCTTAAAAACAAAATTCAATTATCGTGAAAAATACTTCTGGTGCTAAATATTTGGATAATTTTAATATATTTATAGTCGTATTTTTAAAAGGAAAAGCACATGATTACTAAAAATAAATTCACTTACATTTTATTATCAGGTTTAGTACTTATTATGTTTCAAAACTGTGGCGATTATAGATTTAAATCTAATAGTTTAAGCAAATCTTCAAGTGAAACAATCTGTGACAACACTACTAACTGTACAGATCCTGAGAATAATAACGAACAGTCCACAAATGACGATCAAGTTTTAGATGGTAACAATGATCAGAACCAATCTAGCCCGAATATCGATTCATTCGATTTTTATGATAGTTTTGAAAGCGGTGACATGAATAAAACCAACAACTTTGGTTTTAACTGGGAGCGAAACAATAGAACTTCTATTGTTAGAGACGACCAGTATGCTGTATGGAACAATGGAGCTATTCTTAATGGGCCTGTGACTAATAGACAATGGGAAGGTAAAACCGGTCAGCATTCACTTCGCTTTAGATACCCAAGTGGTGATTAT
>JAKUPT010000062.1 GCA_022450595.1 Bdellovibrionales bacterium | reverse complement strand
AGCCTCTTCAATCTTCCTTCTGCCACTGGGGCTCAGTGATGTTATTGTAATGATTAATTGCTCGAGCCATAACAAACAAATAATCACTTAAGCGATTTAAGTATTCAATATATTGGCTTGGTATGTTTTCAGACTGAGAAATCTCAATCAGTTTTCTCTCTGCTCGGCGGCAAACACTGCGGCTAAGTTGGCAAGCAGCTGCGGCTATGTGGCCACCAGGAAGTATAAAGTTTTTTAATTCCGGCAATTGGCTTTGATGTTGGTCAATTTCTTTTTCAAGCCAATGGATGTGTTTTTCTGAAATTTGCGGGAGCTTTTTTCTGATGTCCTCATTGTCGCAAGCTAAGTTAGATCCTAAATTAAATAGCTGATTTTGAACTTTGAATAAAGACTCTTTAAAAGTTTCATTGTTTAGTTGTGCTGTGACTAGTCCTAAAGTTGAATTCAGTTCATCCACGTCACCATAACAGTCCACAAGAGGGTGAGCTTTACTAACTCTTTTGCCGCTGACAAGTGAGGTCTCGCCTTTGTCACCGGTTTTTGTGTATATTTTCATGAAAGCACTCCGTAGTTTAATGCTCAGGCTATCATTCAAATGGTAGGGCGGCAATAAGCATGTGTTTAACAGCCATTAAAAAAATACGATATTTATTGACCTGCTTACAAATAAGAACTTCAATCACACTAAGACTAGGAGTTCTTAATGTTTATTATATTGTGTTTTGCAATATCTTTTAGTGTTCACTCTCAATCCTTGAATAGTTACATGCAAAAACTTGTGGATCACAGTCCGAGCGTGCAGGCAAAAAAACATGAATTCGCCGTCGCTGAAGCTGAATACAGATCTGCTGTTTCTGCAGCCTTTCCCTCAATTAATTTTAATACAAACTATTCAGAACAAAAAAACCCATTTGGGAGCTCCTTTTTTATAGGCACCATTAAAAACTATTCAACTGTCTTTCAAGTCCAGCAGCCTGTGTATTTGGGGGGGCGCATATGGGCTGGAATGGAAATTAAGCAGCAGGCCAGGCGTGCCACAAAATTAATGGTAGAGCTTGAGACTCAAAAAATACTTCGTGAGTTTTTAACTAATTATTTTAAACTTTTAAATCTTGAAGAAAAAAAACAATCATTAAAAAAATCCTTTAAAATTCAACAACAATTTGTGAGCTTAACAAAATCAAAATTAAAAAAAGGCAGTGCTAGGCCGTATGAGGCCTTTCAGGCTGAAGCGGAGCTTGCAAGCTATGAGTCTCGATTGAAGCAGCTCAACACTCAGATAACAAGTCTTAGAGAGTCCCTGAAAGAAGACTTGGGCGTAGAAAAGATCAATGATTTTAATTACCCAAAGACTTTTGTTGAAGTAAAATATAATAAAGATGAAATCTTCAAAGAGCTTCTTCGTAACAATCTTCAAATTCAAATTGGCAAGCAGCAAATTGATGTGGCTGAAGCACAAAAATCTTTAGAAGTAGGAGAGCATTTGCCTTCACTGAATCTAGAAGCTCAAATGGGTTGGAGATCTCCGGACACCAGTGGCTTGTTTGAAAAGAGTAATGAGTCACATACTTATATTGTGAATTTTTCAATTCCAATCTTCTCAGGCCTTTCTTCTTTTTCAACCAGAAAAGCAAGCACGCAGAGAGTGATGCAGCAGAAAAAGCACCTACAATCTAGTCAGTTAGCCGTCACTAAGCAGTTTTACCTATTTTATGAATCTTATAAAAACGCTAGGGAAGTTTACTTAAAAACAAAAAAATGGCAGAGCCAAGCAGATCTTGCTGTCCGAAATGGGTTGAAAAACTTTAAATCAGGGATTATTTCTAATTTTCAAGTGGTGCAACTGCAAAAAGGTTTGGAAGCTGCAGAAAGTGCTCTTGCTGATGCAACAGCCTCGTATCATTTGTCCGTTGTTGATCTTTATTATGTGTTAGGCAGAGACTTGCTCTCTTTATATAAGTAAGTGGTGGTATGATAACTAAAGCTCTAGAAAAACTTTTTGATACTTTAATTTCCCTTAAAATGGCCGTTTTTATTATTGTGGCAATAGGAATAGTTTCTGCTGTGGGAACTGTTTACGAGTCTAAGTATGATGCTCATTATGCGCAAACCTTTATTTATCACTCAATTGTCATGTACTTTTTGTTGGGTTTGCTTTGCACAACTTTAATTTGTGTCATGATCGATAGGTGGCCTTGGAAAAGGCACCATTCAGCATTTGTTTTAGCACACATTGGCATTATTATTCTTATCTTGGGTTCAGTGGTGACTCGCTACTTCGGAATAGATGGAACAATGTATTTCCCTCTTGGTGAAACGAGAAGATATGTAGATTTGCAAGGGTCTGCCATTGGTGTTTATGTGCAAAGTCCTGAGGGCCGTTTTTCTCAGTATGATTATAAAATTGCAGACTTTTTACAAAATCCACCTTCTGAAGAGGATAAATACACCATCTCTTTAGATGGCGGTAAAAAAATTGAATTTTTAAAGTACTTTCACTATTCCGAACGCATGACTCGTGTGGCTGAGTCTGATAGCCGCGCGGCGGGGCCAGCTATTCGTGTTCAATTTGAGAGCTCAAGAATAAACATGGCGGATTGGGTGATTTTGTCTCAAGCAAAACCTTGGGAGTCAATCAATCTTGGCCCGGCTAAGCTGGTTTTAACTCAAGATATTTTTAAATATGAAGGTGGAAACGCTATTGTGTTTCGCCCCATCGAAGACAACATGCTTGAGTACATGGTTTTTTCAGACTCTAAGGGTGGCTTAGCTAAAAAAGGCAAAGCGGCTGTAGGCGATGTTGTTCAAACCGGGTGGATGGATATTAAAGTTAGAATTTTGAGATTTATGCCAAAGGCGGAAAAAATAGTTTGGTTTGAAGAAAAGCAGTACCCAAATAAAATTACGGTTCCAGCAGTTCAGTTTAAATTTGATGGTGAAGAGTATTGGATGCAAAAAAATTCCACCGTGAAGCTTTTTACCAATCAAGCCTCCTATGTGGTGAGTTTTGAAAACATCAGATACGATGTAGGTTTTCCTATGAAGTTAAAAGAGTTCCGGATTGGACACTATCAAGGCACACAAAACCCAATGAGTTATGAAAGTGATGTTGTGGTCAATGGCAAGGTTTATAATATATCTATGAATGAGCCATTTAAGCACAATGGATTTACCTTTTATCAGTCTAGCTTTGAAAAAGATGAAGAGGGAAAGCCTGTGGCCTCGATACTTTCAGTGAATAAAGATCCTGGGCGTTGGATTAAATACCTTGGAAGCTTTTTAATTGTATTTGGTGCAATTTTATTAATGTATTTTAAAAAAACTTTGGCTAAACCAAGAAAAGCCAGAAAGGTGGCTGTATGAAGTCCTGGATTGCAGTTTTACTATTTTTATTCAGCACTCAGATTTTTGCTCAAACTGAGGCCATTAAATATTTGCCAGTTCAAGACAGTGGTCGTGTAAAGCCCTATGACACCTTTGCTCAAGAAGCTCTGAGGATGATTTATGGCCGTGACACTTTTAACGGCAAGGTGGCCACAGATGTGATTTTAACATGGATGATGATTCCTGAATATTGGGAGCGAGTAGAACTAATTAACATTCCTCACTCAGGACTTAGAGATTATTTAAAATTAGATCATGACAAAAAACGTTTTAAGCCCGTTGAAATTTTTATGAACGACCGAACTCCTTTGCTCTTTCAAGAGCTTAGAGGTGTTGAACAAAAAAATGATAAAATGAACCTTTTCTATCAAGAGGCTCAAAAGCTTGAAAACCAACTTACACTGTTTAGGGCGATTAGCACGGGTCTTGCCATTCGTGTTTTGCCCGCGGAGGACCCCAACGGAGTGTGGACTTCTGTGGCTGAACTTCAGGGGCCCGCCCGTGAAAAGTTTAATAAAATCATAAAGACATTTGCCACCGTTGCAGCTCAAGTGACTGAAGGGGAAACTTTAAGTAAGGCCAAAAAGAAAGAAGTCTCTGAAAAAGTTAAGACTAGCGTTGAAGAGTTTAAAGAGTTTGCTGATTATCCAGAAACAGTAAATATGACTAAGGTAAATGTGGAGGTGCTCTACAATCAGGTGGATGTATTCATGTGGTCGTGGGTGTTTTATTTATTTGCTGGAATTTTATTGTTAATTCCTTGGTTGTCAAAAGAGCCCAAGCCCTTTTTCTTAAAGGCCGGATGGTCGATGGCATTTTTGGCTTTTTTCCTTCATACATTAGGCTTTGTTATTCGTGTGTATCTGATTGGAAGGCCTCCAGTGTCTAATATGTATGAGACTGTTTTGTGGGTTCCATGGGGAGCTGTGTTTTTTGCCTTTATTTTGGAGTATGTATATAAAAGACATATTATTCTTATTGCCTCTTGTTTTATGGCCGTGCTTTGTTTGATCTTATCAGGTCTTTCTCCAAATGTATTAGATCCATCCTTACAGCCTTTGCAGCCTGTACTTAGAAGTACATTTTGGCTGGCCACACACGTTTTAATTATCACAATCAGTTACGGTGCTTTTTTATTGTCATGGGGGATTGGGAATTTTGTTCTCACCGCCTATCTTTTAGATGCTGAAAAGTATAAAAAGCAGATTCAACATTCCTCCGTTGCTATACATAGGTCCAATCAGATTGGTGTTGTGCTTCTTGCTGCTGGAATTATTCTTGGTGGTATTTGGGCAGACTACTCATGGGGCCGTTTTTGGGGCTGGGATCCTAAAGAGACCTGGGCATTAATTGCGCTACTGGGTTATTTAGCAGTATTACATGCAAAAATCTCTCGTTGGATCAGTCATTTTGGTCAGGCGGCATGGTCGGTCGTGTCTTTTGCTCTTGTTGTAATGGCCTGGTATGGCGTGAACTATGTATTGGGCGCTGGGCTTCATTCTTATGGATTTGGAGCTGGAGGTGTTGAGTATGTTTCTGGTGTTGTTGTTGTTCAACTCTTGTTCGTTTTTTATGTTTACTTAGTGAGAGTGTATAAAAAACCTAATCAGCTTAAAGATTAATCAAATGCTGTTGGAAATTGAATTATTCAATGTGGATAATTCAATTTCCCAAAGCGTCATCACTAATAAAAAATATTATTTTCGTATTTTTTTTTATTCTTAAGTTGCCACATCTTACATAAAACATTACAAATAATGTAATTGAAAATTAAATGCTAACAGCTTGGTAAACCTTTAAAGGATATGGACGCTTATGTTGAAAAAAGTCATTGGCGCGGTCGTGGCGCTCGTACTACTTGTCGGCCTCCCTTCGTTCATTTATGCCCTGACAAATAATAAATTGTCTATTGGCTATAATAAGGGCTATATGCCTGAACAACCCATCCCATACTCACATGAACTTCATGCGGGTCAACTTAAAATTGACTGTAAATACTGTCATACAGCTACGGAAGTATCCAGACACGCGTCTGTTCCTAGTCTTAATATCTGTATGAACTGTCACTTAAACGTCAATGTTCGTGAAGAGGCGAGACCTCAGATTGAAAAGCTACAGCAAGCCTATATGAACAATGAGCCCATCAAGTGGGAAAAGGTTCACTTGCTGCCTGATCACGTAAAATTTAATCACGCCGCTCACGTAAGAGCCGATAAACAGTGCCAAGAGTGCCATGGTCCGATTGAAAAAATGCCGATTGTTTATCAGCACTCTGACCTATCTATGGGATGGTGTGTAAATTGTCATAGAAAACCTGAGAACAACGCACCTGTTGGTTGCGATACCTGTCACTACTAATTTATTTAACGAGAAAAGATTGGGTGAAAGTCATGCAAACGAGAAAAGACACAGATACTACTCTCAACCAAGAAAAAGCAGGATCTCCTAAATACTGGCAAAGTCTAGAGCAGTGGAGACAGGATCCTGAGTTTATAAAAATGGCTGAAAAAGAATTTGTTTCAAGCCCTTTATCATCTGACGAAGGAAAAGACGGCTGGGCAAGACGTGAGTTTTTAAAACTTATGGGGGCAAGCCTTGCTTTAACTTCTTTTGGTTGTATTCGAAGACCGGCTCAAAAAATTGTTCCCTACGCGAAAAGACCAGAGGAGATTGTACCAGGTATTGCCAATTACTATTCTTCTAGCTTTGTTGATGGTGATGAAGTTTTTGGTTTGATTGTAAAAACAAGAGAAGGCCGTCCTATTAAAGTTGATGGTAACCCTGATTTTCCATTAAACAAGGGTGCCGTCTCTGCACGAGCCGTCTCTCACATTCTTTCACTGTATGATCCTGATAGGCTGACAACTCCAAAAAAGAATTTATTAAATAAAGAAAGAACCAATAGAGACACAGTAAGTGTTACTTATGAGGACCTCGATAAGGCCGTTGTTGAAGCTTTAAATGCTGGTAAAGTTGGTGTTCTTTCAAAGCCTGTAACTGGCCCTTCTGGTCGTGCACTACTTAATGAATTTAAAAATAAATTTAAAACGACGAACTACTACTTCAACGATCACACTCAAGGTGTTGAAGAAAAAGCTCAACAAGAAGCTTACGGCTCAGCAGTCACTCCTCGTTATGAAATTGATAAGGCTGACTTTATTTTATCACTGGGTGCTGACTTTTTAGGTGCTCATCAGTCATCAACGGCTTACACAAAACAATTCTCATCACGCCGATCGCCTGGTGAAGACATGAACAAACTCACTGTTGTTGAAAGCTTACTTTCTTTAACAGGTTCAAACGCTGATGAAAGATATACGGTAGCACCAGGTGAAGAACTAAATTTTGTCATGGCATTGATCTATTCATTATCACAAAGCGGTCAAGCTCGTATTAATTCACAAGTTAAAGACATAGCCACACAGTTTAAAGCTTTTTACGGTCAACATAAAGAAGCTGTAGACTCTGTTGTAAGTGATTTAGTTAAAGCTAAAGGAAAATCCTTGGTCTTGACTGGTGGATTAAACACTCAGCATGAGCAGGCTCTGCAACTTCACTTAGCTGTGCAATATCTTAACAATGTTTTAGGAAATGACGGTAAAACAGTAAAATATCGAAATACCAGAACTGGAAGCTGGGGAGAGGTAGACAGTCTTTCTCAATTGGCAAAAGACATTGAAAGTGGAAAAATTGAGACTTTGATTGTTAACGATGTGAACGTTGTTTATCAACTTTCTTCAGATCATCCTTTGCAATCAGCAATTAGAGGCTTAAAAAATGTTGTGTATGTAGGTGATAGAATTGATGAGACTGGACAGGTTGCTCATTACGTGATTCCTGTAGATCACCCACTAGAGACTTGGAATGATCATGAGCCATTTGATGGTTTATATATGATTCAGCAACCAACAATAAGACCTCTTTATGACTCTCGCTCTTTTGAACAATCTATGATTCAGTGGATGACTCTGGATGGAGCCACTCCTCGCTATGCTGGTGATGAGTCTCTATGGTTTGAATATGTTCAAAACTACTGGAAGTCTAATATTACAAGAGGTAGCTTTGATAAAGCTTGGACTGAAGTGCTTCAAAATGGGTACTACGACTCAAGTGCTTCAGCTCGTGACAATAACTTACCTTCTAGAAACTTTAATGAATCAGCTTTAAGAGGAATTAAGCCTGTTTCATCTAAAGAGTCTTTAGTTTTGTATAAAACGATTGGTTTAAGAGATGGAAATCTTGCAAACGTTGCTTGGCTACAAGAATTCCCTGATCCAGTGACAAAAATTTGCTGGGACAACTATCTTGTTGTTTCTCCAAAATATGCTGAAAGCCAAAAATTAAAACAAGGCCAGATGGTTGAAATTAAAGTGGCCGGCAAGCAAGTGACTGTGCCCGTTCATGTGCAACCAGGTGTTCACGAAAAGGCTGTTGGACTAGCTGTTGGTTATGGCAGGTCGGCGGCTGGAAAAGTGGCCGATGGTGTGGGTGTTAATGCTTTTAAATTAGCTAAGTTTGACGGCAAAGAAATGATTGCTGCTGGTCTTGATTATGAATTAAAGGCCACGAAGCAGAGTGTTCCACTTGCTAGTGTGCAAGACCACCATTCTATGGAAGGTCGACAAATTGTGGTTGAAGCCACACTTGATCAGTTTATGAAAAAGCCAAGTTCTGGTATTCACAAGCATAAAGTTTTTAGCATGTGGAGCAAGCATAAGTACCCAGGGCATAAATGGGCTATGACCATTGATTTAAGTAAATGTACAGGCTGTTCGGCTTGTATGATCAGCTGTCAGTCAGAGAACAACATTCCTGTGGTTGGGAAAAAGTATATTCTACAGGGAAGAGAGATGCATTGGATCCGTGTGGATAGGTATTACACCGGTGAGCCAGAAAACCCTGGTGTTGTGTATCAGCCCATCGCATGTATGCATTGTGACAATGCTCCTTGTGAAACAGTTTGCCCTGTGATTGCTACATCTCACACTGATGAAGGTCTTAACCAAATGACTTATAACAGATGTGTGGGAACAAGATACTGTGCCAACAACTGTCCGTATAAAGTAAGACGTTTTAACTGGTTTGATTACACTGAAATTAGAAAGCCAACAGAAATGGCGCTTAACCCAGAGGTTACAGTGCGCGCTCGTGGTGTGATGGAAAAATGTACGTTTTGTTATCACAAAATTAGAGGTGCCAAAGAGCAGGCTAAACAAGATGGCCGCACACTTGTGGATGGCGATGTAAAAACCGCCTGCCAAGAGGCTTGTCCAGCTGATGCGATTGTATTTGGTGACATGAACGATCCCGACAGCAAGATTTCTAAGTCTTTAGGAAATGATCGTACATATGGATTGATCGAAGAAGTTAACGCTCAACCAAATCTTAAGTTCTTATCTAAAATCAGAAATACTAAGAAGTTAAAAAATGACCATGCAGGCAACAGTGGAGGACATCACTAATGATTAAACGACAGCAATTAGTATTAGGAAATAAGTCGTTAAAAGATGTGACAGACGACATTTGTAGCTTAATTGAAAGAATGCCGGGGCAAAAGTTTCTGGCCGTATTTTCAGCAGCATTAGTGCTTTTTTGGTTTTACCTATTTGTTCAAGGCTCCATTGTTGTTAAAGGTATGGGACTTATGGGGATCAACAACCCTGTGGGTTGGGGGACTGATATTGTCACCTTCGTTTTTTGGGTGGGTATTGGTCACGCCGGAACTTTAATCAGTGCGGTTTTATTTTTATTCCGACAAAAATGGAGAACATCCATTGCTAGGACTGCAGAAGCTATGACGGTTTTTGCGGTGATGACAGCGGGTCTTTTTCCTTTACTTCACACAGGTCGTCCATGGTTGGCTTACTGGTTATTACCATATCCTAACCAAAGAGGACCGTTGTGGGTGAACTTTAGATCACCACTTTTGTGGGACGTTTTTGCGGTATCAACATACGCCACAGTGTCTATTGTATTTTGGTACATTGGTATGGTTCCAGATTTGGCTGCTGTTCGTGATAGAGCTAAAAACAAAATTAGAAAACTAGCTTATGGCGCCTTATCATTAGGATGGCGTGGAACAGCTAAGCAGTGGAACCACTTTGAAATGACCTATATGCTTTTAGCAGGTCTTGCCACACCACTAGTTCTTTCCGTTCACTCTATCGTATCTTTTGACTTTGCGGTGGCAAACCTTCCTGGTTGGCACACAACAATCTTTCCTCCGTACTTTGTGGCTGGAGCCATCTTTTCAGGTTTTGGTATGGTGGTCACACTAATGGTGATCTTTAGAGAGGTTGTTCCTGTTTTTAAAGATTATATCACTATGGATCATATGGAAAATATGAACAAAGTGATTATGACAACAGGTCTATTGGTTGGTTACGCTTACGGGGCTGAGTTTTTTATTGCATGGTATTCTGGCTCACCTTATGAGCAGTTTGCATTTATCAACCGTGCCGTTGGTCCTTACTGGTGGTCTTATTGGACAATGATTATTTGTAACGTATTTATTCCACAAATTTTCTGGTTCAAGTCTATGAGAAGAAACATCAAGGTGATGTTTGTGGTTTCAATTTTTGTAAACATCGGTATGTGGTTTGAGCGTTTTGTGATTACAGTGACATCACTGCACCGAGATTTTATTCCATCAAGCTGGGGTATGTTTGAATTTACATTCTATGATTACGGGGCCATCTTTGGAAGTTTTGGAATGTTCTTCACTCTGTTCTTGCTATACACAAGAGTGTTGCCAGCCATTTCAATTTGTGAAGTTAAGCCTGTATTAAATGTTGGACGGGAGGAATCTCATGATAAAGCTCATTAACACCTTAGAACATGCACTAAGATCTCCCACAAAAAAAGTTGTGGCCGGCATTTGGTCCACAGAAGAAGAGTGGTTGGCTGCAGCGAAAAAAGCTAAGCAAGCGGGTTTTGATAAAATTGAAGGAATCAGTCCTTATCCGACTCATGAAATAGACGAGGCTTTACAGATTCCAAGATCTCCTATTCCGTTTGTAACTTTTGTTGCAGGCCTTGCTGGATGTGCTTTTGGCACATGGTTCACTTGGTGGACATCGGCTGTGGATTGGCCCATCAACATTGGTGGAAAGCCCATGTGGAGTTTACCTGCTTTTATTCCTGTGATTTTTGAATGTACAATTTTATTTGCAGCACTAGCTTCTGTTGGTGCCATGTTGTTTCTTGGAGGGCTTCCAAAAGTGGACCCACCTGTGATTCATCCAGATTTAACAAGTCACAAGTTCGCATTGTTTGTCCCTGAAGATGACAAAAAATATGATGTGGCAAAAATAGAGGCTTTATTTAAAGAACTAGGAGCTGAAGAAGTTAAACAGGCGGAGTTTTAATAATGATAAAAGCATTAATAATTACAGCAGCAACTTTACTTGTTCTGGGATGTGGAGCAGGTAAAAACCAAACAAACGTTGAAGTTTTTCAAGGCATGTTTGATCAAAAAAGCTTTAAAGCTCAAGACTGGGATCCAGACGGTTCTGAGATTGTGAACATGAAGCATCCCCCAGAGGGAACTATTCCTAGAGGCCATGACAAATATCCCTATGGCCCCGGGGATGTGGAGCAAGCTTCAAAAATTAAAAATCCTTACGGTGGTGATATGAGTGCCGAGATGTTAAATCGCGGTAAAGGAAAATATCAAATTTACTGTGGTGTATGCCATGGGCCAACAGGTCAAGGCGATGGAACAGTCATTGAAAAAATGATTTTAAAACCACCTATGCTTGTTTCACAAAAAGTTAAAGACATGCCAGATGGTCGTATTTATCACA
This sequence comes from Bdellovibrionales bacterium, assembly GCA_022450595.1. Lineage (GTDB taxonomy): Bacteria > Bdellovibrionota > Bdellovibrionia > Bdellovibrionales > UBA1609 > JAKUPT01. Next base: position 4,674 of record JAKUPT010000062.1, on the reverse strand, counting down.
TTATAATGCGTGGTCAGGGTTTGATGGGTCATTATGCCAATCAGATCATCAACGAAAAAGACCGTTGGGCAGTGGTTAATTACATTAGAAGTTTACAAGAAAAAAACTGATTGAGGAGATCTTTTAATGGCTCATGCTAATACAAATTTGCAAGCACCTGGAAAGCTAAATGTGACCAAAAACTTTAAAGTGATGTATTATGCGGCATCTTTTGTGGGTTTAATTGCATTTGTCTTTACGTTAATTATGAACCAAGAAAGAGCATGGCATGCCTTTTTAGTGGGCTTTTTCTATTTTACATCTCTAGCGATGGGTGGATTCTTTTTCACTTCGGTTCACCATCTTACAGCCGCTGGTTGGAACGTAAATATTAGAAGAATTAGTGAGGCTTTTACCAACTTTTTACCATTGGCTCTTATTGCTGGTGTTGTGTTGTTGGCCGGTATTTATTACTTGTTTGAGTGGTTACACCCTGAAGCTGTACAAACAGATTATTTACTACAACATAAAAGAAGTTATTTGAATCAGCCATTTTTTATAATTCGCTTTTTAGGATGTTTGGTTCTCTGGGTTTTACTTGCTAAAAAAATGGTTTCAAATTCTGTTAAGCAAGATGAAACCGGTGATCATAAACTCACTTTGAAAAACGTGCCCTTGTCAGTGGCTTCTATTTTTGTGTTTGCCATTACTTATTCAATGTTTAGTGTGGACACATTAATGTCTCTAGCTCCTCATTGGTTTAGTACAATTTTTGGGATTTATACTTTTGCAGGCCTGTTTCAATCAACAATTGCGGCCATGATTTTAATGATTTTGTACATTAAAAAGAATGGCCAACTATCAGGATATGTGACTGAAGATCATCTGCATGATTTAGGAAAATACTTATTCGGCTTTACTGTATTTTGGGCTTATATTGCTTATTCTCAGTACATGCTTATTTGGTATGCGAACATTCCTGAGGAAACTTTCTTTTTTATAGACAGAACAAAAGGCCCATGGGTTTATGTTTCTATATCCCTAATTTTGTTTAAGTTTATTGTTCCATTTTTTGCCTTACTTCCAAGGTGGGCTAAAAGAACACCTGCTCATTTAGCAGCAGTGAGTGTGTTGATTCTTATCATGCAATTTGTTGATATATTCTGGTTGGTTTATCCTTCTTATAACGCGGAATCGATCACCTTTGGTGTGCCAGAAGTGCTGATCTTTTTTGGGTTTATGGGGCTGTTCTTATTTGCAGTGAGCCGCTTCTTGCAGAAAAACAACCTAGTTCCTGTCAAGGACCCTCGTATTGAAGAGAGTCTACACCACCATGTGGTTTATTAATATTTTGGCTAAAATTTGTGAAAAGAGCGCTTTCAGCGCTCTTTTTTTATGTAAAAACAACTGTATAGCAGGGCTTTTAGAGGCTTTTGGCTTTAAAGCATTGATTCAAATTGGCAAAAAGTGTTATATAAATAAATATGCATTTTGAAATATTCACACAAAACACAACAACCTACCTTTTTATTAAGTGATTCCTGATGTCTAGTATAAAAATAGTATTGCCTGATAATAGCACTAAAGAATTTGATTTTTCCCCAACCATTTTACAAGTGGCTGAGAGTATTGGCCCACGTCTGGCTAAAGACACCATTGGTGGACGTATTAATGGTCAAAAGGAAATTGTGGACTTAAGAACTTCATTAAACGATGGAGACAAACTTGAGATCATCACACTGTCAAAAGATGATGCTAACGAAGTGGTTCGGCACTCGGCCGCCCATATTCTTGCACAGGCCGTGCAAGAGATCTGGCCCGACATACAAGTGACCATTGGGCCTGTGATTGATAATGGTTTTTACTATGACTTTTACTCAGAAAAACCTTTCACTGATGATGATCTTTTGGCGATTGAAAAAAAGATGCAAGAAATCATCAAAAGAGACATCCCTATTGTAAGAGAGAACTGGGACAAAAAGCAGGCTATTGATGTGTTTTCAAAAATGGGTGAAAACTTTAAAGTTGAAATCATTGACGAGCTTGATGAAAAACAAGTTGGTGTTTACAAGCAAGGTGAGTGGTTTGATTTATGCCGAGGCCCTCACGTTCAAAAAACGGGACAAGTTAAAGCCATCAAGCTTTTAAGTCATGCTGGTAGCTACTGGCGTGGTGATGAAAACAAGGCTCAACTTCAAAGAATTTATGGCACCGCTTTTAATGACAAAAAGGCCTTAAAGCAACATCTTCATAATTTAGAAGAGGCTAAGAAAAGAGACCATAGAAAACTCGGTAAAGAGTTAGGGCTTTTCTTTTTCAACCAGCTCTCGCCCGGCGGTCCATTTTTTACCCCACGTGGTTCTGTAGTTTATAATCAATTAGTGGAATACATTCGTGATAAGTACCGTGAGCATGGCTACTCTGAAGTGATCACTCCTCAAATTTTTGATGTGGATTTGTATCACCAGTCGGGGCACTACGAAAACTATAGAGAAAACATGTATTTTTCTAAAATTGATGACCGTGACTTTTCAGTAAAACCTATGAACTGTCCAGGTCACTGTTTAATTTATGCCTCTGAGCACAGATCCTATAGAGAGCTGCCATTTCGGATTGCTGATTTTGGAAGACTTCATAGATACGAAAGAAGTGGGGTGATGCACGGACTAACTCGTGTACGTAGCTTTGCTCAAGACGACGCTCATATTTTTTGCACCATTGAGCAAATGCAAGAAGAGATCAAAGGTTTTATGACCTTCTTAAAAGAAGTTTATGAAACTTTAGGAATGCCCAATTACAAAATCTTTTTATCTACCAGGCCTGAAAAGCGCATGGGCAGTGACGAGATTTGGGACAAAGCAGAAGGAGCTCTTCAAACCGCCCTTGAAAATTTAAATTTAGACTATGAGGTCAACCCTGGGGATGGAGCCTTTTACGGACCAAAGCTTGATATTATGTTTGTCGATGCTTTAAGCCGGTCTTGGCAGCTGGGTACTCTTCAATGTGATTTTAATATGCCTCAGGCTTTTAAGTTAAAATACGTAGGAGACGACAACTCTGAACACCCACCAGTGATGTTACACAGAGCCATTTTAGGCTCAGTGGAGCGTTTTATTGGGGTATACCTTGAGCACACGGCAGGTCACCTACCTGTGTGGATGACGCCGACTCAGGTGAAAATATTGAATTTGACGGACAGACAGCAAGAATATTGTGAAAAACTCTATCAAAGTTTGAAATCTGAAGGAATTCGAGTGGAATATGATGACCGCAGTGAAAAATTAGGGTTTAAAATTAGAGAGGCCCAGCTTCAAAAAGTTCCTTATATGTTAATTATAGGGGATCAAGAGCTGGAAAATGAAACTATTGCTGTAAGGCTGAAATCTGGTAAAAACATTTCAAATGTGAAAGCCGATGAATTCACAAGTCTTTTAAAGCAAGAGATTGAAAACAGAGAATTAGAAAGCCTAGTGGCTAAAAAACTAACATAAGAACCTAACAAGGAGGATCCTATTAAAGGACGAGGTAACAGCCGAGGAAAACGCGGCGGCAAAGATGATGGATACAGAGTAAACAAAGACGTAAGAGCTCCACAAGTTCGCCTTATTAATGAAGAAGGGCAAATGGTTGGAGAGATGTCCTCACAAGAGGCCTTACAGTATGCAGAATCAAAAGGTTTAGATTTAATTGAAATTGCTCCCAATGCTAAGCCACCAACCTGTAAGGTGATGGACTATGGTAAATGGAAGTATGAAAACAAAAAGAAGGAAGCGGCCAACAGAAAAAAACAAGTTATTGTTTCTGTGAAAGAGGTTCAGCTTCGCCCAAGAACTGATGACCATGACTTACAAGTAAAAATGAAAAATGCTAGAAAGTTTTTACTCAATGGCGACAAGGTGAAAATCAACCTACGCTTTTCTGGGCGAGAGATGGCCCACCAAGAGTTAGGCTATGAGCTTCTTAAAAAAGTCACGGGCATGTTAGATGACATTTGTGTGGTCGAGCAAAACCCTAAAAAAGAAGGTCGCCAGATGTTTTTAATGGTAGCCCCCGATGCTCAAAAAATCAAAGACATTGAAAAGGCGAATAAAGAGGCCTCTAAAAAAGCTTCTAAAGACTCGAAAGCTTTAAAAGAAGCTGAAGCAAAGGCTGACTCATAAGTCTTCAATTTTAAATTTTAATTTTTAAAACGCCAGGTGGTAGAGTGCCTGGCGTTTTTTTTTGTTTCGGGGCTTGGTTTCCCAAAAAGCGAGTCTGAATTTAAGTCTCTATCATTCGGGACACGGCCTCCATGCCTCGCAGCTTATGGCCCATCCTGGGCCGCTGAGGTCCCTCATGATAGAGACTTAAATTCAGACTCACTTTTTGGGAAAGACGCTTCGCTGTGTTGTATAGAAGTAGCTTTATATCAATTTTTAAATATAAAAATAGGCGAGAAAAAGGGTTCACCGGCTTTTAACGGGGTATTTTAAAAGAAAATAAGAAAATTGTTCAATCCCTGATCCTATGCTTTGATGTTGTTGCAAACACAAACTCACAACATAGGGGCGCCAGGGATGAACATCAAGAATCATATCATTGAGATTTTAGGCTTACAAGATGTAGATATCGAAGACATTAAAAGATCTAAAAAGAGAAAGGCTATTGAAATCAAAGTGCGACAACGTCGATCTGAGTGCTTTTGTAAATATTGTG
>JAKUPT010000061.1 GCA_022450595.1 Bdellovibrionales bacterium | reverse complement strand
TATTGAATTTAGAGACATTCGCTTTTTTATGGTCGAAGTATTAACTCTTAAAGAGGCCCTTGAAGAGCAAGAAACCCCTTGGTCTGATGATATCAAAAATACTTTAATGGATGCTGAATCTAGCCTATCAGCCATTGATCAGATCTTTACCCGTGATGGCGCCATTAAAAGTGATGCCAGCGAAACACTGTACAAACTCTACCGAGAAAAGAATCAATTAGAAAAAGAAATTCAAAACAAACTTGATAAACTTGTAAAAGACAACTCCCTTGAAAGCCTTTTACAAGATCGTTACGTGACCAACCGTGAAGGGCGCTGGGTGCTTCCTATAAAAAGCGGTATGCAACATAGCTTTGAGGGGCTCATTCACGACGCCAGCCACTCAAAACAGACGGTTTTTATGGAACCACAAGCCATCATTCCGACAAATAACCGTTTGAGAGAGGTTCAAAACGAAATAGATGAAGAGATTGAAAGACTATTAGTACAACTCTCTGAATACTTTTTTACCTTAAAAGACGATATCGAAAACTCACAACAGTGCTTATTAGACACTGATAAAACATTAGCCAAAGCCCAACTGGCACAAAACATTCAGGCCAACGAATTTGAATTTCAAGACCACCAATTTGAACTCAAAGAGTTAAAACACCCACTGTTAGTTCTACACAGCGAAAATCAAAATCAAGTGGTCGGCAATGACATCAAACTGGATCATGATCACCGCATTTTATTACTTTCCGGCCCAAACGCTGGAGGAAAAACCGTATTGCTCAAGGCTGTAGGCCTTGCCGCTCAAATGGCTCGTTGCGGACTCCCTATCTGCTCCAGCACAGAGTCAAAACTTCCGTTTTTAAAAGACATTCATTTAGCCATTGGAGATTTACAAAGTGTTGAAGCTCACCTAAGTACCTTTGCTGGGCATTTAAAAAACTTAAACCAGGCCACCGAATTCAAAGGGCTAGATCACGTGGTGCTTATCGATGAGATATGTGGAGCCACGGACCCAGAAGAGGGGGCGGCTCTGGCAAGAAGTTTTATAAACACCTATGCTGAAAATAATGTTTTTGCTGTGATTACCTCACATTTTTCCCCATTAAAAAGAGGCTGGGAGCCTGGATGTGGAGTCACAAATGGTAGCATGGAGTATGACAAAAAAACCGGTCACCCTACTTATCAATTTATAATGGGTGTGCCCGGCGACTCCTTTGCAATTGAAACAGCAATGCGAGTGGGAGTTAAAAATGACATTATTCAAAAGGCTTTAAACTTTTTAAGCCCCGAGCATAGAAAGCGCTTAGAGGGACAAAGTGAAATCGAACAAATTAAAGCCTCACTAAATGATCTTAGACAGTCTTTGAAAAAAGAAATAGAACAAGCACATAAAAAGCAAAACCAATTGCAGTTTGAGCTTGATAAACTGAACAAAGATAAAGAAAAGATTTTAAATGCTGAAGTTGAAAAAATTAAATCCAAACTTCAAGAAGAAGCTCAAAAAGCTCAAGTAAAAAAGACTTTTAAAAACTTTGATAGCTTTGTAAAAATGCAAACAAAAAAACCTGAAGTGATTAAATCACCAGAACAAATAAAAATTGAAACCGCAGAAGAGTTTAAAAAATCTTTTCCTCCCGGTTCAAAAGTATATGTGCAAACCATAGGCCGCGACGCTGTGGTGCAAAGCACTCCCAACAACAAAGGAGAGGTTGAGGTTTTATCAGAGTCTATGCGACTGATGGTACCTTGGACGGAACTCTCTCCACCAAAAAAGTTTCATAATCCTAATAAAAGCAAAATTGTAAGTAGCGCCTCAAAACTTTCACCTTTAGACACTGACAGATCCCTAGATGTCAGAGGTCTGTCTTCAGAGGAAGCTGTTGAAAAACTTGAGTTAGCATTAGACTCAGCCGTTGTGAACCAAGAGGACCGACTTAAATTGATTCATGGTCATGGAACAGAGTCTTTAAAGAGAAACTTAAGAGGCTATTTATCACGAAGTGTGTATGTAAAAAAGTGGACCGCGGGAACTCCGCAGACCGGTGGCGATGGAATCACATGGGTCGAGCTTAACAGCTAAAGAGACTCAGAAATATAGCATTGATTTTTTTTAAGTTTTAAATAATTAGGCTCTTCAAGCACACTGCTCAAACAAGATTGTGACTCTGTTCTTGAAGTCTCAGAAATAAACTCATCATGACTGCTCATATGGGCATAAACAATGTTTCCAAGTTCAGGATCAAAATAAATACGCCCCTTCATACTACTTCTAAAGTCGTTTTTTTCTTTATCTAAGCCTAAAATATCAACACTTCCAGACACGTCAATTTCAACACATTTTGAAGGACCGCACTTTACAAACCCCTTATGTGTGGACACAACTTGCATTTCATAAACAGGAGAGTCCTCAGAATCTCGCCATCTAAACTCACTGGCCCAAGTCTCGCCCACTTTAACTTTGTTTTCGGGCAGCACAATGATGGGAGAATAAAAGATGGAGTCTTCGTGGTAACTTCCGGCCTGAACCACTTGTCCATTTTGCTGCAAGGTGAATGGAATGGTTTGATTCAACTCTGGAAAGGCCATTGTGTTGAGAGGAAACACGCCATTTTTTTTGATGGTTTCAAGCTCCCAAACCAGTAAGTTTTTTTTGGTCTTTTTTAATTTTTTTGTTTTCACTTTAAAATCAACCACCGACTGTTTTTCACGAACCAAGTCTGTTTGTGAAAACTCTTTTTGATAAAGCTTGGCTTGATAGGAGGTGAGCTCTGTTGAAGACTTGTTTTTTAGCTTTAACTCTACAAGCTCTGGCCCTTTTGTTTGTTTCCAGGATTGGGGCTCCCACAGCTTTTTGGTGGATTTTTGCAGATTTTGACAGCCGGATAAAAGTGTCAATAAGATTGACAGTTTTAAAATATCTGAGCATTTCAACATACAACAACTCATTTCAATAAAAATTTAATGTTTTTAAGTGTTTAAGTCTATCTGAAGTTTTTTTTACTGTCTATGTCCGTCACTAAATTCGATAATATCAATGTGAAACACAAAGTTTTACTCTAAGCACTTGAAATCATTAAGTTATTTAAGTGTTTCATATAGAGAAGTGGTACGCATGTTGCTACTTATAAGGGCACAGGGGGAAATTATGAAAACAATCAAGCTGTTCACACTCATACTGGTAAGCCTTTACTTTACGGCCTGCGGAAGTCAAAAAGTTCAAACTCAAAACTCTACATCAGTGGATGATTCAGAAACTTTTCAAGTGCCTGCAGACTATAAAATAGCAGACTGTCATGACCTGTCTTCAGAGGACATTTATGGGATCACCACGAGTTACTACAACCCACTCACACAGCAGGTCGACCTTACAAGAACTAATCTAAGAATTTTAGATTGGCCCACTGAAATTACTGATTCTGATCAGTACAAAATAGAATTTTATATTTGGCGAGAAGACTCAAGTGGACAACTCTCCACGCGATCACAACCTGTCAGTTTTATGCTACAGAATTTAAAAAGCGGACAGTATATTCAAACTCAGTTTAACTATTTGTCCACCACAGCGGTTAAAAAAATAATCGCAGACAATGGGTTAAGCCAGACTGTGGAAGCCTTTTTAAAAGATCACAAAATTATTTTATTAGGTCTTGAAGACGACCAAAAGCTGTATCATGCAGCCACTATGGGGGTATATTCAAACACTCAATCTAGCTCTAATGCGGTGAAAAGTGTCTCTTTCTTACTTCCACATATTCCAGCTCATCCAAAAATTTACAGAGCTCAACATGTTAATGATAGTCTGATTCAGTTACACCCAAACTTTGACGAAATCAATGCGGGACTAACAGATCAACAGTATTTTGATAGAACAGAGCAGTACTGCAGCCAGTTTATGGCTAATTAATGACTGGATTCGTGGATCACTTCATCAGCTTGTAAGTTTTCACCTTGTCTGTATCGTTCCACCAAGGAGACATCTTTGGTGGGAAATGAAAACAACAAAGAGTGACTATTTGAAGGTGTGTCCTCCAGAGTCACTACTAAGTAATAAAGATTCGTTTCATCGGGGTGATCATCAATTTGACGAACAAATGTGACCAGCACATTTCCCATCATATCATCTTTACGCCATATTTCATCAGCCCCCTCAACGGTGAGTTCTCTGTAATTGGCAAAGCTAATAAAGTCTGTTTCAGGAATGTCAGAGGCTGAACGCAACTTAATCATAGCGTCATACAGCCCCAAGGCCAGCTCATCGGCCTCAAACAAGGCATCTCCTTCAATGGCGCCCTCTGGGACCCCCTCAAGGGCCTTAGAGTACTTAAGCTCCCCTTCTCTAAACTTTTCCACCAAGTCTAAGTCTTTAGAGGGAAAGTGTAAGTAAATAAAACTTGCAAGATTGTCTGAGGTGTAACAAACAGCCACATAATAAAGAATGTCAGACTCGTTAATATAATCCGAATCAGGGTCCCCCTCATCAAAGACTTTGATATACACAGAGACCGGAGAGTTAATCATCTCCCCTTCAGATTGATGCCAAATCTCATCTGGAGTTTCTAAGGTGGGCTCTAGCAAATTATCGTATTTATCGAAGTCCTCTTCTGGAACATCGAGCGTCCGTCTCCAGCCTGTAAATAGTGACTCAATCTTTTTAATATCTTTACTGAAATGTTTGTAAAGATCATCTTCGTTTTGAAACACAAGTCCATTTGGCTCATCAATTATAATCGGACTGTTGTCAGCCACTTTTGCTTTAGGCATAAGCCACCTTTCTAGCGCCCCTAGACCTATGTCTTAAGAGGTTTATAAGATCATTGTAAGAAGAACTTTTGCTTCATGTCAATTGGCTTATATTTAGTTGCCTGAATATGAATCATCTTTTCAAATTATATATGTGTACAATTGAGCAACATGTTAAATAATTGGGGGATACATGTCAGAAACTCAATTTGAACCAAAAACCTTGGATCAAATAGAATACTTATTATACCAATCCACAAAGGGTGTGCATTTTTTATTTGATAAAAAAGAAATCAGCCAAATCCTTAAAACCCCAACAAACGAGGTAGAGTTTTTTAGTCAAAACAACATCGATAAAGTGCAGACACTGTTTAACGACTTTTTAAACAAAAAAACTATTGTTGAAAAACAAATTTACCTATCAAACCTTGATAAGGAGTCCTTTGAAATTCTAGTTAGAACTTATTTTCATATCGTCGAAAATTCAGTCAACATCTCACACAAGCAAAAGCATTAAATGATTTTTTTATTATTAATAAATTTACTATGGGCCGACTACCGCGTGTATGAACTCACCATCACAAACACAACGACCGGAGAGCAACGACAGGTCACCTCGACCTTGGACCACATACAATACCCCAGTTACTACCCCCTACAGCCTAATGAAAGCATTGAATACACCGACTCATGGATGTGTTTTGGCAATCACTCCCACTTTAAGAACTATTGTCCTAACCCTAGAGCCAGTGAACAAGATTAAATCATTAATAGTTGGCAATTTTTTGCTATAATAAAGCTTGTGAAAGGATTTCATAATGGCAAAGGATTTGCGTTCAGTACATAACAACCAAAATCAGCAACTCAATGATTTAAACTTAAAGTACAAAAAGCAGCGCCAAGACCTGATCCAAAATCAGGAAAGAAAGATCAATCAACTAAGAGATCATTACGAAACTAAAAAACAAGAGATTCAACGCAATGGTGACGCCGCCATCAGCCATATTAAAAAAAATACTAATGAACAAATTGAAAACCGTGAAAAGTTACAACAAGAAAAACTTCAAAATTTGATTAAAAAACATGAGAACCAGTACTCAAACTTAAAGTCTAATAAAAAACAACAATCCCAGCACTTGACTCAACAAATGCAGCGACAAAAAGAAAGTTATGAAGAGAGCATACAAAGCTTAAGACAACGTCAAGAGGCTTTAAGAGAGCAAGTGCAAAAAAACACACGTGAATATCAACAAAAACAAAACGAAAAGCTACAAAACATACAGCAACAAGCCAATGTTGAAATGAAAGAGCTACAAAAAAACTCACAACAAACCATAGAAGAGTCTCAACTAAAAGCCAGAGAGCAAAAACAAAACGTTGTTGAAAAAAACCAAAAAGAATTAGGTCAGATAAAAAAGCATTATCAAAACCAAATAGAAACCACACGTCAGGGTAATAATCAAAAGCTACACACTCTACAAGAACGACAAAAGCAAACTCTTCAACAAGAACAGTCACAGTCCCATCAAAGACTGCAAGAGCTTAGAAATACCTATAACTCACAAAAACAAAAACTTATTGATGATCACGAAAAGCGTATTTCTGAGCTAAAAGGTTCAAATAAAGACCAAATTCACTTTGAGAATGCAAGAAGCCAAAGGCAGCTAGAAAAACTCAACCAAGAGTACTCCAAAGAAATTCAGCGTTTGCATTCTACCCGACAAGCTCAAGTCACTGAACAAAAAGACTTAACTAAGAAACAACTTATGCAAGTCGATCAACAATTTGAAAACCAACTAAAACAAGAAGAAGAGCTTTTCAAAACAGAAAAGCAACAACGATTTGATCTTTATCAGTCTAAACTCAAACAGAATGAAGAGACTTATAGGGCAAACTTAGAACAACAAAAAAATGAATATTTAAAAACTTTTAAAGAAAATGAACGTCAGCAGATGCAGTCATTAATAGATCAAAAAGAGCGCTTTATTAAAGCTAATATCAATCAACGCAAGCAACTCTTCAAACAGCTTGATCAGTTCACTAAAATTCAAGACGATGAATTTTATAAAATGCAAGGTATGCAAACTAAACTCACAGAAGAGCCTAATTTTTATGTTCTAAAAACAAAAGTCCCCGAACACGAAAAAGACAACGTCAAAGTCTTTATAGATGACCAGCAAATAACACTGAGCGGGAAACGTGCTTTTAAAGACAGGGTTGAGGACGATAATCGCCTATTAACTACAAATAATTATCAAAGTTTTCGAGAGGTTTTAAGCTTAGATAAACCCGTTCACCACGAAACTGTTTTTAAAGACTATAAGGACGGGGTTCTTACCGTTAAAGTTGCTAAGGTTTAACTCTTGCTACCAGATGGATTCTCAAGCCCATCACACTTTTTTAAATGCTCAAACTTATATCTGGGCTTATAGATAATAAAATTAAACTTTTTGAACTAAGTACTTCACTTCACCAAGCATGTAACTCATTTTGCTTTGCAAGTATTTTACCTGACTTAAGTTGGATTGAAACTGTTGGATAAGGTCAAGGTTGTTGTTTACTGATGTTTCAACCGCATTGTTAGTCTCAACATCAACAGTAGAATGTGAGGCATTATTGTCCTTGACTACTGCTTGTGTTTTGATAATTTGCAATTCGGTTGTTCTCATTTTTTCTCCTCACCTTAGGACCTTACTTTTGTCCTAATAAAAATCTAATCACACTCTTACAATTAAAAAAACTTAAATAAACTTAAATTTTAATATTCACACTTTAAGAAATTCACATCCTGTGTAGACACCACTCTTCGATCTTGTCCTTTTGAGAGTTCGGTCACCATGACGCTATCAGGATAGTCAGAATGTGCAAAACCAAGGACGTGACCAAACTCATGCAACATCAAACTATACAGGTCTACCTTGTCCCTTTCCACACTATCTGCGGTTGTTACGTGAAATTGAAAATTTTGCGTATTAACCATGACATCAGCTTCAATAATTTTTCGTCCGTACCAATAAATTGAGGTACGAGCTTGTTCTCTAGGGTTATTTTGATCCCACTCATCTAAATAGTAGATAATTGAATGTTCATCTTTAGCTAGTGGGTCGCTCACGCCATATTGAGAAATCTCTATAACCGTTCGATTTAAAGCCTGATTCCAAGCCTCAGCCGCCTCATCAATCGCATCCCAAGCCTCACGAGGGACGGACTCATGCACCATCAGCTGAACAGGAACATCTGCTTGCCACGAAACTCTTTGTTGAGAAGAGTTCATAACAAAATTACAGCTCTTTTCTGATGGCATCTGCCTTTGACAGGCTTGTAATAAAAACCCCAGGCAAAGCAAAACTGCTGGTGTCGTTATGATTGATTTAATATTACGCTTCATTGTTTTCCCTATTCTTCAATTACTTGCTTTACCTTGTTATAGGGCAAGATCGAATCCAAGAGGCCAACTGAATGATAAGTATCTGATTTTATTTATTTATTCAAAATTTAAAACAAGTCTCCGTCACTGATTAAAAACGTAAAAATTATTTTAAGAGGAGCTCTTACCACCAAAGGGTGGAGCTGTAACTTGTTGATATGTTTAGTTTTTTGAGAGTGTTAGTTTTCTAACAGGGGAAAGCGACCATGAGGGACAGCCGAACAAAAGAGCGTGCTATTACAGATATAAGATATATTTATACTAAGGCTTGTTAAGTGCAAAATATTCAGTGATGAATGGGGCAAAACAAACATTTGCTAATGTCAAACTCTCAGATCGAATAAAACAGGGTTTCACAGGTCATTTTGACACCATTTTTTTGGCCCACAGATTGCTCTATACAACAGGTAACTTGCCGGGCTCTACCGCTGCAACCGCAGAGACCTAAAGAGCCAACCTTCCTTTCACAAACACACACGCCTTGGGTAGGGTCAACCCCCTGCCTCCTGCCGCGCGCTGTTTAGCGTTTTTCATCCGCCATGCGGTAACCCACACCACGAACGGTTTGTACAAGTCTTGATCTGTCACTTATTTTTTTTCTTAAAGAGGCCATATGAACATCAATAGTTCGGTCTGAGACATTTAAATTGCCAAGAGCAGATTGCCTTAAATCATCGCGCGACAACACTTGTCCTTTTTTTCGAATCAGCTCTGCCAAAATTTTAAATTCTGTCAAAGTTAAAGATAACTCCTTCTCCCCTATTGAGGCCTTGTGGGAACGCAAATTAATGTTAATCCCATGAGCTGAAACATTCTCAACCTCTTTCAGAGACTCCTGAGAGCGCCTTAAAACCGCTTTAATACGTGCCCCTAACTCTCTTGGCATGAATGGCTTAACAATATAATCGTCAGCGCCAAGCTCAAGTGCTTGAACTTTTTCATCTTCACCGTCGATGCCTGTGACCATTATAATTGGAATGGAATTGTACTCTTGGTGAGCTTTTAAAAACCGAATCACATCAACGCCACTAACTTTCGGCATTTTATAGTCTAATAAGATAATATCTGGTGTGAACCTCTTTAAGCTTTCAATAATTCCGTCTCCATCCTCAACAGCAGAAACGTCAAAACCCTCTTCTTGCAAGGTTGTGGCTAGGTAATCTCTAACTTCCATTTCATCATCAACAACTAATACTTTTGCCATAAAATCCTCTAATTTTTCTTTGCTTTTTAGTTTAAACTTAAACAGATTTGGGACACAACCCTCTCCATTTAAAAAAAACAAATAAGTCTAGTAATTTAGCGCTGAAAACTCATGACCAGAGTTCATTTCAGCACCTTGTGTTAATTTCTTGTAAAACTTTAATCAACGCAAAGCATGAATTCCCTCTAGGATTCATCTTGATTTTCCCCTAGTTAGATTCAATACTCGGCACCATGAGTATAGGGGGCACAATGGATACAACGAAGAGTTCAGCAGCAGATCAAAGTACAAACACATATAGTTTATATCAAAATTATCAAGATCTTAACACTCAAATTGAAAAACTAGGCCTTGAAATCTTTCAAAAGGCTGGATCTCAAAAGTCCAAGTCTGTATTTAACAAAGACTGGTGGTATGGAAAAATCATGGACTGGAGCATGAAAAATGAACAGTTCAAAACTCAAATGTTCCGCTTTGTAGACGTGCTTCCTAGTCTAAATTCAACCAACGAAGTAACAAGACATATTAAAGAGTATTTTACAGACGATAAAAACACTGAGCTTCCTTCAGTTTTTAATATGGGAGTTGGAGTAGGCTCTCTAGCACCAAGTCTTATGACAAAAGCCATAAAGAAAAACATCGAGCAAATGGCAAAGATGTTCATCACTGGTGAAAATGTTGATCAGGCACTTCCTGTTTTACTTAAAAAAAGAAAACAAAATATTGCCTTTACATTAGATCTTTTAGGAGAGGCCACCCTCTCAGAGCAAGAAGCTTATGACTATCAACAACGCTATCTTCAACTTATAGAAGAACTCTCTCAACAAAAATGGGAGCACCAACAACTCTTAGATTCTGATGACCTGTCACCTATTCCTGTTGTCAACATCTCAGTAAAACTGACTTCTTTGTATTCACAAATAAACTTAAAAGCCTGGCATAGTACTAAAGAGACCCTAAAATCACGACTGCGTCCTATTTTACAGTCCGCTGTTAAAAACAACGTTTTTATTAATATTGATATGGAGTCTTACGATTACAAAGACCTTACCCTTGAAGTGTTTCAAGAAATCCTTATGGAAGAAGAGTTCAAATCTTATCCCCATTTTGGAATTGTTCTACAAGCCTACTTAAGGGACTGCTTTGAAGATGCTCAAAAAATGATTGAGTTTGCTAAAAAAAGACAATGTCCGTTTAGTATTAGACTTGTTAAGGGAGCTTATTGGGATTATGAAAACATACTTGCGAATCAACGCCAATGGGACATCCCTGTTTTTACAAACAAGTTTGAGTCCGATCATCAATTTGAAAGGGTTTCTTTTGAGTTATTAAAAGCACATCCTCATTTAAAACTTGCCATTGGTTCACACAATGTAAGAACTATTGCTGCTGCCATTGCACAGGCTCAAAGCTTAGCACTGCCTAAAAATGCTATAGAAATTCAAATGCTGTATGGCATGGCTGAAGAAATCAAACTGTCACTTGTTAATGATGGCTACAGAATAAGAGAATATGCCACCGTTGGTGAACTCATCCCCGGCATGGCCTACTTAGTACGAAGGCTTTTAGAGAACACCTCCAACCAGTCTTTTTTAAGGTCTAAATACTCCGACCACGAAGACAATAAAGTGCTATTACAAGATCCCGCTTCTAAACTGCGAATTACAACTGGGCAGCAAAATCAAAAACCGGAGCTGTTTTATAACCAGTCTCTTTTAGATTTTAAACAAGAACAACAAAGACATCTTTTTGAAAAGGCTTTAGTTGCTGTTAAGTCACAGCTTCCAATTACAGTACCAATTCATATCAATGGCGAAAATATTGAAACCAACAATATGTTTTCAAGAGAGTGCCCAGCTGAGCCTGAGCATATTGTTTGTGAGTTTCATTTGGCTGACAAAGACATTGCCGACTCTGCCGTCTCTTCAGCCAAACAGGCCTTTGAAAAGTGGAAAAAGGTGCCCGCCTCTGAGCGTGCTGATTATTTAGATAAGCTTGCAGATCTAATGCTTGAAAGACGTTATGAGCTGGCAGCAATAGAAGTTTACGAGGTTGGAAAGCCTTGGTCTGAAGCTGACGGTGACATCACTGAAGCTGTTGATTTTTGCAGATACTACGCTCAGCAAATGCGCGAACTAAGCTTAGGGCAAAAAGTTGGACACGCCCTTGGTGAAAACAGTCACTACCACTACATTCCAAGAGGCGTGAGCTTGGTTATTGCGCCTTGGAACTTCCCACTAGCTATATTGACAGGCATGGTGGCCACGTCCATCGTCACTGGAAACACTGTGGTTGTAAAACCAGCCGAGCAAAGCACTTTAACGGGCTACAAACTTATGGAACTACTAAATGATATCTCTCTTCCAAAAGGTGTGGTGAATTTTGTGCCGGGCTTAGGTGAAGAAGTCGGAGAACATTTAACCGGTCATCCTGATATTGCCATCATAGCTTTTACTGGCTCAAAACAAGTAGGACTTCATATATTAAACAAGTCTGGTCAAACACTGCCAGGACAAAGCCATGTCAAAAAATGCGTGATCGAAATGGGCGGAAAAAATGCTCTTATCATCGACAATGATGCAGACCTTGATGAAGCCGTACATGGAGTGATTTATTCAGCCTTTGCCTTTCAAGGACAAAAGTGTTCGGCATTAAGTCGCGTGATTGTACTTGATGAGGTTTATGAGCGCTTCAAAGAGCGACTGCTTGAGGCCAGCAAAAGCATACATATTGGCAACCCACAAGACCCGGTTAACTTTGTAGGTCCGCTTGTGGATAAAGAGGCACAACAAAAAGTTTTAAACTTTATTGAAGGCTGTAAAGACAAATACAAATTGCTTTACCAATCAGAAACTCCAAACACTGGGCACTTTGTTCCAGTGACAGTTTTTGACGATGTCAGTAACAACAGTGAATTGGCAAAAACAGAGTTGTTTGCTCCAGTATTAGCTATTATTAAAGCTCAAAACATTGATGAAGCCATTGAAATTGCAAACACCACAGAGTATGGCCTCACAGCCGGGCTGTACTCAAGAAGCCCAGAAAACATTCAAAAGGCCACCACGTTACTAGAGGCAGGCAACATATATATTAACAGAAGTATTACCGGAGCCATGGTTTTAAGACATCCATTTGGAGGTATTAAAATGTCAGGCATTGGCAGTAAAACTGGGGGGCCAGACTACTTAAAGCAATATATGGATCCACGAGTTGTGACTGAAAACACCATGAGGCGTGGCTTCTCACCAGATGTATTTAGCGAGGATCAATAACCGCAGGATGCCAGTCTTCCAATAGTTTTTTGGAGTACTGAAAAGAAAGAATTAATAGTGCACAGGTAAGGCCAACAAGATGGCCACCAATATGGGCGGTAAAAGAGATGCCGCCCATTTCACTCAAGTTTGCCATCATACCGGCAAAATCTTGCATAAGCCAAAAAACCAAAGTGATCCAAGCCGGCAACCAAACAAAACCGTAAGTCCATTTGTTAAAGCCTACCAGCCAAAAATATTTTATAGGTTTCCCCCAATACATCAAGCACACAAATGAAAGAACTCCGCTTATAGACCCACTAGCTCCAACCAATGGAGTTAGGCTATTGGTATTGAATTTTAAAAAAAGAAGACCGGCACCTAGGCCCGACAAAAGATATAATACAAATAAACGAAAGCCCCCCTGCCTTGCCTCTAAAAAACCACCAACGATGAGTAAGATCAACATATTACTAAATAGATGAAACCAACCACCGTGCATAAATTGGTAGCTAAATAAGCTGACCCAGTACCAATCATAGGTTTGAAGGCCCAGATAAAACTCAAAGGAATCAGTAATGGTTTTCTCTATTTTATTGTATTTCTTAAGTAAATAGCCCACAGCAACAGAGTCAAGACTGTTAGGCTTAGTGGCAAGATAGTTTCTAAAGTTTTCATCCATAAAGGCTAGGGCTGAAAACTGAATTTTATGCCTTGGAGTTAAATCATTAATTCTGTGAGCATATGATACTTTATCTAAGCTATAGTTTTCTTGATGAGACAAAACAAAGTTTTTATACAAGCTTACTTGTGAATCTACAAAATACTTATCTCTAAAAAAACCATTAACAGATAGCTGTTGATCTGTAAAAAATAAAAGGCCAACAACAATATTAATAAGAATCAATAACCAAGTCATTGGTGCTTTTTTAAAACTCAACAAACCATCAAAGAAGGGAAGAATCACGATCAGTCTCCCCTGGTTTTATTCACAGATGCTGGCAATCGACCAGCTTTTGAGGGAGGCCTATTTAGATTATACTTCCCAAGCAGTTGGTCTAAATTATTAATATCAACACCCTCATTTAATAATATATATAAAGAGGCCATTTTTAATCTTGGATGTGAGTAAGAAGCCTCTAAAACCGTTTTTAAGGAAGAAATCTCAGAATTTTTAATTCTATCCATGAATAAAGATAAGTATTTTTCTTTATCCCAACCTCTAAGCTGAGGTTTAAAGTTTTCATTACAATAAGTCATAAACCCTAAATTGACTTGGTCATAAAAACTGAGTTCATATTTTTTGCTAGAATTATCTATAAAATCACTACAATGCTTAGACTTGTAGTCACATGATTTTATTAAGTTCACATAGCACGCATCAGCAGTTGCTTCAGCATAAGTATCCTCAGAAGTTTTATCTTTAATAAAGTCTTTAGAAATCAAAAGTTTATAATTTACCGGTTTAATATCAATCGATAATAAGTAATAAATTTTATCTCTAAGATTTGGAAGCCAACTTAAAATCGAAGTCGTCTTATGAATCTCAATAACTTCATCCCACCTTAAAAGATCTTCATTATCATTTATATATTTAATTAAGGTTGCCATCTGTATAGGCTTTAATTCAGAGAAATGTTTTTGAGGCAAATTAGTAATGACATCACTGAGAATTAAATCACAGTACGCGTTATTAGTTTTACATATAGTTTTTTGATAGCTATTTTTAACTATAGAAGACGTTTCATTTAGCCATAAATAAAAATATGATTCTGGGCTCTTTGAATTAACAGAAATATACTCATTTAGATAATCTCTAAAACAGGCATTCGATATACGTTTATTTTTATTTAACATATATATTAACGATGGCGCCTTTTTGTCATCCCATACCTTAACAGCTTTATGGAGGTTAAGATTTTCAACAGGCTCACAACTATTTTTAACAACACTATTTTTATCATAGTTATTAATACTGAGTTCAAATATAAAATTAGCAAATGATAGCATGATAAAAATAAAAACACTGGAATACATTACTTTTAATGTTTTTTGCCGAATGAATGGTTTAAAAGAACTTGCCACCAGACTCTTCAATTTTGTTTCACTGATTCTATCATGTAAGCCTGTAGGTCTTGAAAGTAAACTTAAAGAAGGTATAAACAACACCAAAGCTTGAATGTAAAAGCTTAAAGATCTAACAAAACTATCCCATAAGGAAATTTTATTTTTATAAGTTGATTCAACTTTAAGAGAGAATAATCTTTGTCCTGGGGTTGCACCATAAATATGAGTTAATATACTAGATATTAAAATAGCTACAAAAAAATATGCTATTACAATGAGTTGAATATAGTATGCAGAACTTAAACCGTCTTCATAAAAACTACTTTTTTTGACATAAGCAATTAAAGGAGAGGTGAGAAAGTATGTGATTGGTTGATATACACATAAGTTATCAATAATAAAAGCGTAAAATCTAGAACTTAATTTTGGTGTAAATTCAGAATTTAGAGAGCTGTTTTTTTGTTTTAAAGTTTCAAATGGATTTTCATTAATCATAACCACTTATCGGAAAAAATGGCTATTAAAATAAGTATTTAACTAGCAACTCAACAATTCCTAAACCAGAGACCAGTTAAAAGCTTGTTGGTACTGACTCCCCTGGTGATGATGGCTGATTTTGCTTTTCAATAAGCTCTGGCTGCTCCACTACTTTTAATATTTTTAAATTTAACAGACGGCCGTATTTATCCATTTTAACATCAACTTCACCCACCTTTGAAACCTCTGATTTCAGTTGAATTTTTTGGACAAGTTCTCCGTCATTAGTTTTTTCAACCTCTAACAACTCCATCTCAGAAAAGTTAACAGCTAAAATGTCTTTGTAGTCATTTAATAAACTCTCATAGTTATCAATAAACTTGGGGGTGCTAAAGCCAGATGATGTTGAAGCAAAATCAATCTCTTTAATTTTATTATTGTCATTAAACCTTAAAGCATAACGTCCATCTAGAACTTCAAACCGAAGTCGATCTTCAATATTGGGAGATTTACTACCAATTGAAGCCAGACCACGTTCATTTTGCTTTAACATATCAATTATCTTTTTTTGGTTTTCTTGTTGAGCCTTAAAATCCTCTGATGATGCAAGGCCTCTTGTTGTAGAGTCAGTAAACAAGTTCGAGTTGGCAATAGCCATAATTAACAAAACTGAAGCCAGTGATGTAGAAAAAATAAATTTTTGTTGTCTCATTTTTATGAGCATACGATGTTTTTTAGATTTAATTTTATCAACTGGAAACTCAATTATATTGTTATCTTTTTTATCACTCATGCTAATTACCTCTAAGTATATTATCGGCGATTAACTTAAAAATATTAACCCCTTAGCCTTTTGTCCAAATACATGTCAAACAACCTGAAGCAAACATTTTCA
>JAKUPT010000060.1 GCA_022450595.1 Bdellovibrionales bacterium | reverse complement strand
TTTAGCTGTAGAAAGCAGTCGAGGACTTTGGAGACTGGCTCAGCAACTTGATTCTGCAAAATCGCAATCGTCCCAAAAATGGTCGAGGTTTTATCAAAAATGGAAAAAACAACATGCGGCTGCGATGCCTACTAAAGTAAGTAAAAACTTATCGATCATAAATGGTCCTAGTGATTTAATTTATATTAATTTTTGGTTGGATTTTCAATCTAAGCATCAAAAATTAGAGCAGCTAGGTCAAATAGTGCCCTCAAAAAAGTCTCAAACCTCAATTGATGTTAATCATTATAAATCTCTTTATGAGGCATCGAGAAGACTTAGTCTTTGGTGAGCCTATTCAAAAGTCTGTAACTGACAACAAATTCCTTATAAATCATTAATAAAACTAATTTTTATACCGATTAATGGGCTATGAAAAAGCTTTGGCTTCCTATTACAGTTTTATTAATTGGCTTTGTTGTTACGCAAATATATTATTCTGCCAAAATAATTTTTAGTGGAATGGATGAGTTGCAAACAGCTGCTCAAAAACAAACACAAACCATTGCCAGACAACAACTTCAGTTAGAGCTCCAGCAGTATAAGTTTCAACAGTATCAAGTTCAGCTGGCAAAAATGCTTCCGCAAAAGATTAAAACCAATGAGTCCAGTTATGGGCAAAGAAAGTTAGCTTCCCTAGTTCGTAGCTCTGAAAGCTTGTTAGGGCTAGATGCCGAAGCCATAATGGCAAAAGCCAACAAACACTACAATAAGGGTGAGTGTAGAGCGGCCAATAAATTTTATGAAAAGATCAAAAATGAATACTCATACTCGGACCGAGTGGTTGAATCCTATTTGCTGTCGATTGATTGCTACACAAGAATGGGGCTAAGCTCTCAGGCGGTTACCGAGATTCATAACATGACAAAGCTATTTCCAACCAGTGAGTTGACTGGATATGCTCTGATTCGATTTGCTGAAATTCAAAAGTCACAATCAAGAATCGACAGTGCCAAGAAAACTTACTTAAAGGTTATCAATAGCTTTCCTTACCCAGAGCTGGCAGAGCAGGCAAGAGAAGGGTTAAAGGGAGTGTTGTTATGATTAAAAAATACACTCAAATTGCGTTGTTTGTTTTAATGTCAGTTTTGGATGTAAAAGTCAGAGCGGCTAACTTTTCAGAGCAGCCGCAGAGCTGTTTAGAAAACAATAATTACCCTTGTGCAGTAAAAAACATATCTATAACACAAAATTTAAAAGTGCACTCAATAACCCTGTCACCGGGGAGTGTTGTTAAATGGGAGAGTAAAAAACATATCACTCTTGTTAAGGGCAGTGTGCTTATAAAAGGCCAAGGTATAGTACTGTCCTCTTTGTATGCAAATGTAAAAGTAAATGGTGTGGGCTTTGTTGAGTTTAATAACAAAATGGTTGAAATAGAATGTTATAAAGGCGAAGTGGATATTGACTCACAGCACTTTCTTATTGCTGGAATGAAAACCTTTCTGCCTGGCTTTAATGAAAAAGGAGAGCTGATTGTTGAAGCCCCTCGTCCTTTGTTTTTTGAAGAGTCAGTAAAAAAATGGGAGAATATGTCAATTCCCCAATTAACGAAGTTAGAAAAAAAAGAATTTAAAAACAATGTTGTAGAAGTTGTAAAGGCCAGTGCTGAAATATATAAATCTGCCATTGATCGAAAGATAGCTAATCATAAACAAGCCCTTTTAAGGCAAAAGCAGTATCGCCTTAAAAAACAACAAGAAATCCAAGAATTAAATGAACTCTTTAAGAAAAAGAATTATTTGTTAGAGTAATAGTACTAAAATCCAGCCCTGTATCCAGTCCTTGGTGCAGAAAACTTTAGTTAAAAATTTAAAATCGCTGATGTCTTCATAAGGCAATGGTATTCTATATATGTTTGGGAGGGCTTCATGTCATCAGTTTCAGGATCGAGACAAAATAGTGAGTCTGTAAGAAGGGCTCGTGAAGAGTATTTGCAAAAAGAGAGTGAACTCGTAAAAAAACATAACAAGCAAATGCGTAAAATGGCAGAACGTCATCAGTCAGAAGTCTCACAAATTAAGGAAAACCATAGCGAGCAAATGGATAAATACAGAGACTACGTAAGAGAGTCTATTAGTGAGAGAGACCAAAAGTATCAAAAAGAAATCAATGATATAAAACAACTGCATAACCAAAGACTCCGGAAAGTTGCAAAAGAAAATGAAAATAAAATTGAAAATACTAGAAATGCTTCTAGCCAAGATGTAGATTTAGCAAAGCAGCGCTATGAAGAGCGTTTAAAAGATTTAAATCAGAGATATGAGGCCGACTTACGTCAAAAAGAAATACAGCATCAAGCTAGACTTGAAGATCTTAAAGGTGGTCAGCAAGAGTCGATAGAGCGCAATAGAGAGACACTGATTAAACAATATGAGCAAGAAAAAAAGGCTATGAGAGAAAATCTTATAGAGCAAAAATCTAATCTACAAAGAAAAATGGCTGAGTTAAGATCCTCTACTAATATGCGACTTAAAAATCAAAAAATTCAACATTTCTCCGACAAGCAGCGAATGAGTAATAGTTATATGGATCAAATTAACTCTGAGCGAGAAAAGCGCCATGAAAATGAGCAAGTCCTTAGAGATGGGTTTGAAGCCGGCATGGATAAAGTTAGAGATAGATATAGTTCAGCATATAAAGAAAATATGCTTGATCAAAATGAGTCTTTTCAAAATTTAAAAGAAAACGTGAATGAAAGAGTCAATGATCGTGTTCAAACTCTTGAGAGAAGAATTAGAAATGTAAAAGATAAGGCTGTTCAAGAAAAGTTAGGTGTAGAGCGCAAAGCTGAAAGGCAAATCTCCAATGTTCGAGATGAATTAAAGAACAATATAGAGAGTTTTGAAGATCAAAGGCAACAGTATGTAAGAGAAGCAAATAATAATAACAGAGACGATATTCAAGAGTTAAAAAAACAATCAACTAAAGCACTAGTTGATGCCAATAGATATCATAAGCAAAATCTAGAAATGCAAGAGTCTAAGTATGAAGAGCATATTGATAATGTTGAAACCAATCTTAAAGCTCAAAATGTAAATCTCAAAAATTCAACAGAAGCAAGAATTGAGAAGATTCAACGTGAATCGGATATTAAAACAGAAAAACTTGAAAAGTATTATAATGACACTTTAGATGCTTATCAGGCCTCTAATGAGCAAAAGATCAGTGAACTAAAATTTAAAATGAACCAAGAGCGCTTAGATGCTGTTCAAAGGCTTAAAAAGCAAGTGCAAGAGTACCAGATACAAAGCAATGACAAAGTTGTAAGACTTGTTGATAAGTATGAGAATGAAATTGCTGGGCTTAAAAATAGAATTGTTGAGCTTAAAAGGTCTGCGGATCAAAAAATGAAATCCGTTGTGGGCAATTTGCAAAAGTCTCATCATTTGCAGGTGGAAACTGTGAAAGATCAGTATGAACAAAAAATGAGCGAGATGAATGATCAGCATCAAAAGCAATTAGATAGCGTTCAACGAAAGCACAAAGAGCAGGTTGACAACGTGTTGTCAGCTGTGAAGAATAATCAGGCATGAGACGTGTAAAAATAGTAGCAACAATTGGCCCCAGCACAGAATCGGAAGAGGGGATAGAGCAAGCCATTCTTTCAGGCATGAACGTTGCGCGTTTAAATTTCTCCCATGGAGATCATAGTCAGCATTTGGCGGTGATTAAAAATATTGAAAAAATGAGTGATAAATTAAGTTTGCCAGTAGCTATACTTCAAGATCTACAGGGCCCAAAGATTCGTGTCGGTAAATTTTCAGAGGGTTTTATTGAGCTTCAAAAATCTGAGATTGTTGAGATTTCACCGGATTTTAAGCTTGGTGAGAAGGGTAAAATCCCAACTGACTTTGATAAAATGCCTGATTCTTGTAAGCCGGATCAAAAGATTTTACTAGATGATGGTTTGTTAGAGTTAAAAGTTTTAAAGGTTGTTAAAAACGCGATACATGCTGAAGTTGTGCATGGTGGAATCTTAAAAGACAGAAAAGGTATAAATCTTCCTGGAGCCAATTTGCCGGTCGATTGTTTAACTCATAAAGATGTAGAAGATTTAAACTTTGGCTTAGAGCAAAATGTAGATTATGTGGCTTTAAGTTTTGTTAGAAGTGCTAGTGATATCATTCATTTAAAAGACATTATTCAACAAAAAAATAAATCCACCAAAGTTATCGCTAAAATTGAAATGGCTGAAGCTATTGATAACTTAGAAGAAATTGTAAAAGTCTCGGATGCTATCATGGTGGCAAGGGGTGACTTAGCCGTTGAGGTTGGGCAAACCGTACTGCCTCAACTTCAAAAAGCAATAATAAGGCTTGCCAATCAGTATTCAAAACCTGTGATTACAGCCACGCAAATGCTAGACAGTATGGTGAACAACCCAAGGCCCACAAGAGCAGAAATCACCGATGTGGCCAATGCCGTTTTAGACGGCTCAGACGCATTAATGCTATCGGCTGAAAGTGCTAGTGGTAAGTACCCATTCATTTGCATTCAAACCATGAATGATATTATTTTAGAGGTTGAAAAAAACGACTCTAATTACTATAAAATGGATCTTCCTGACCAGTTTGATTCCCAGTCTCAAGCCATTGCGGCCAGTGCTTGCATCACCGCCCAAAGATTAAACGCTCGCTACATTATATGTCTTTCCACCACAGGAAAAACAGCCACTCAAATCGCCAGCTTTCGCCCTAAGGCCAATGTAATAGCAGTCACCAGGCATCAGTTCGGCTTGAACCGAATGCAACTGGTTTGGGGAGTTAGAGTGCTTTATATTAATTCCTACAGTTCCTCAGACGAAGCCATGGCGCAAGTGAAAGAGATCTTATCAAACGAAGACCAACTTACTAAAGGCGATAAATTAGTTTTTACCTTAGGTCTTCCTGTGGCTGAAAAGGCAAAAACCAATTCATTGCGAGTTTATGAGTACTAATTGGTTCTTAATTGATCCAGCACTTGGATGAGCTTTTGCGTGGACACCATTTTTCGTTGCGACTTTTTCCATATCACATAATGATTCAGCTGAGTTTTAAGTTGTGGGCTTATTAGTTTTAAGTGTTTTTTAAGCCCCAGTGTTTTTATATCGAGGCCTGTGAGTCCTAAAACGGCAAGTTTTTTTAAGCACAAATCAATGGCCATTTGCTTTGATTCAATATAGCTGATTTCTTCACAGCGAATTGATTTGGACTCAAATAGTTTTAAGATTTCAAGGTTTAGGTCTTTATCCAAGGGGTGCAAAGTCAATGGCAGCTGTAGCTCTTGATTTTGAATGGCATCCACTTTTTGGCTACAGTAAAAGTAGAAGTCACTCATACCAAGATACCTGTAACCTAACTCCTTAGAGCGTGGTTCTTGACTGCTAAATCCCCAATCAAGCTCTCCTTGTAAAAGCTTATACTCTAGCTCGTCATGACTTAAGTGGGCAGACACATTGACGGTGCCAAAAGGCATATAAGCTTTAGCAAAATTTTGCAGCAGTTGGGAGTGAAGTGATTTGGTGTAACCATTGGGAATACTTATTTTGACCTGATATCCACCTACGGAAACAGGAGATACGGTGTCTAGTATTTTAAACCCAAATTGAAACATTTGATCGGCATAAAAGTACAAAGAGCGCCCTTCCTCTGTAAGGGTGAGCTTTCTAGGACTTCTTTTAAAAAGTTTGACCTTTAACACCTCTTCAAGGTTTTTGATCTGTTCACTGAGTGTGGCGGAGGTGACTTTTAAATTTGAAGCCGCCTTTTTCATAGAGCCATGTTTAGCCACTTCAAAAAAATAATAAAATTGATTCCAGTTAATGTCTTTTAAACGTCTCACAGTATTTATAATTAGGTAAAGCCTAAGCTTAAGTAAAGACGAATTCTTGGCCTTAGATTTGCTTTATTCTATAAGCATATAACTTGAAAAATGAAAAATAAGTGATTTCAGCAAGTTATGGGATGTGTGGAATGCTCAAAAAGGTCATATTTTAATGCACTCATGTAAGAAATACATAAATCTGTTCTTTCGCTTTCTTATAGTATTTATCATGCTGATTCCACCTAGCTATTCTCAAGCCTCCAACCAGTGTGTTGAACTCTTTGAAGACTCTCAAAAATTCAGTTTTGCCCCTTTAATGCCATCAAGTTTTGAAACCAATATTGAGAGCTTAGTAAAACCAAAAGAGGTAGAAAGAGCCTTTGAAGAGTTGAAAAACTTTATGTACCAGGATGGAAAACTCACTTCAGAGTATCTCAACTTAAAATCAGACCTTGTTAAAAAAAGTATTATTCCTTTAAAAAAATCAGAGCAAAAGTTTGTTTTCAACGGTGAAGACGGTGTAGCGAATAAGATCCCTTATGTGAAAGTTTTAGAACGTATTGAGGAGGGAGTTAAAGAGCTTCATCCTCACAAAATTAAAAACGTCGCAGATTTTTTAACTCTTTCACAGGCTCGAAAAAACAAAGATCAGATTGATTACAAAGAGGCCGAGGCGCTTGAAAACTTGTATAGAAAAGTGGAAACCAATATTGAGGCTATGAGGGGGCGTCCTAAAGCTCAAGTTAATCCTGGTAAAATCTTAAAAGATGCGGCCAAGTTTTTAAAGGGAGAGGATACTTGGTCATATACCAAAAAGTTTCTTGTTTCTGGTGCTATTGTTGATGCCATAGCTGTTCTTATGTTTAGGTATATGGAAATGAGCACTGGCCAAGCCTATTGGAATACAGAAATGCTATTTTATTTTGCCCAAGGCTATGTCAGTTTTCAATTGATGTTGATGCTCACAAACCCTATCTACACCAACTCCAGACTTACACATCGGCAGAGCTTTGTAAAAACCTATGCCACCTCGGTGGCCGTTTACACTATGTTTGTGCCCGTTTTTCGTTTCTTGCATGATCAGTTTTTAGGCGGCAGCTCCATCCCCGTATCTCCTATGATGATGGGGACTTACGCTAGTTCAATGTTTCTCTATGCCTTGGCTTGGAAAATTCCAAACGAATTAATTTTCAGAAAAATTATCTCACCTATATTTTTTGACCATTTTTTAAGTGAGACAGCTTACCGAGAAATTATTAATGTTAAAAAATTCTCGAAAGATCAGCTTTTAGAAAAGTTCTATAAAGAGCTACAGGAAGTGACCCAAACTTTAGAAATGGTAGAGTCAGTCAACACCTTTTATTATGATGCCTTTACCGGAAATATGAATGGTAAATACGCTAAGACTTATCAAACGATTTTATCAAAGCTAATCGGTAACTCTAGATACTCTGAAGCACAGTGGAAAGAGGTATTATCGGAATACTTTGGTATTACTGAGAATAACCCAAGAGTGAAGCACCCTGAAGTTATAGAAAGAGATCTTTTTGCTTTGAGTAATCAACATAAAGGTATTAAAGAAAAAATCAAATGGACAAACTTTTTTAGAAAAGGCTTAAAGCCCGGCGAAGCCATTCCACGAAGAAAGATAGCTTTTTATTATAGCTATGAACAAATGGGGCGTGTTTTTACAGCCAGTGTAATGCTTTCTGCATTTATTGTGGGTCAAAAGCTCTTAGTTGGTGATAGCATGTTCACTTTAGACGGCCTTTTTAGTCAGGTACTTACCCATATGTCCGGTGTATTTGATGCCTATAACAGTTCAAATTATGGAAACTAACAGGACTTAGACAGACCAGTCTTTAGTTGTTTTGCCAATTATTTCAAATTACACTCTCAGTATGAAAACAGCTGTTGTTTTAATTTTAATATCTATTTTACTAGGTGTTTTTTATTTCAAATCAAAGCAGTTTGGCTTTGAATACAAATATATTCTAAAAGCCGAGGCTTCTGAAATATGGAATGAGGTAGAGCTCTCGCTCACTGACTCACTCAAAAGCCGCATATGGCCTAATAAGCTCGAAGTGCTAAAGTCTGCTAAATTTGCTGAAGGTCAAATTGTGGATTCTATTATGTACATTCAAGATAAAGAGTATCCTGTGCAGTTTAAAATCACAGAAATCACACCTGGTGAAAAGGTAAGTTTTAAGCCTTTGGATAAAAACTTTCAGGGCAGTGACAGCATCAGTGTGAGGCCAGTTTCTGATAATACAGTTGAGCTTATTTGGTCAGGCAAATACAAAGTGGAGTCGGTGACTCTTGGCACATTGTTTTTTAAATACTATTACCTTTCAAAATTTTATGATGAGTTTTACCAAAATCTCAGCGCTCACTGGACAGTGGAAGAGGGCTCAAAAAAAGTCTATTAATAGCTTAAATATTAAGCATAAGTCTAAAAAAGTATTGGCCTCTAAAAGCCAGAGCCTGTTATATTCATTTTATGAACTTTTTTAAATACTTACAAAGTGTAGTTACGACCTTTTTAAATCGTAACAAAGCTTGGGTGACAGCTGTATTAGACACCCTTTTTGTTTTGATTGCATTGGTGTCATTAGGGCTAGTATTTGTAAAATATTTTTTAACTCTTAATATCGACCATACTAATTATGTCAATCAACTCACTTATAAACTACTTTACTTGTATGTTGGACAAGAGTTTTTAAGAGTGCTGTTCCCGCGCTCTATTTTTAATCATATAAAAAAACGCTGGTTTGAGCTCTTTATTGCTGTAATTTGCTTAGGTTACTTGCTGTTTCCTTTTGAGTATATCAAGGGGCTAACAAGTAGTATTAAATGGTTAGGTGTTGTGGATGTCACCTTCTTTGTGTTGGGAGTCACTCAGCTGGGTGTTTTTATTAAAAACATCAGTATGATTTTTGACAAAGTTAGGCTTGTGAACTTTTTGAACCTCACACCAAGCCAAGTCTTTATTGTCAGCTTTCTCACCCCAATTTTTACAGGTGCGGCACTTTTAAAGCTACCTAAAGCCACAGTGGTGGATATTAGTTGGGTCGATGCACTTTTCACAGCAGCAAGTGCGGTATGTGTGACAGGTCTTACAGTTCTTAGCACCGGTGATGATTTTACTATTTTGGGGCAAATTATTATTGCTTGTTTGTTTCAAATTGGTGGACTAGGGATTATGACCTTAACTGTGGCTTTTGCCACTATTTTGTCTGGCCGAATGGGGGTAGGGCAAAATACAATGATGTCTGATGTGATGAATATTGAAAAAATTGGGGAGGTAAAGGTTTTATTGAAGCGAGTTTTTCTATTTACCATCACTATTGAAGCTATTGGTGCTTTATTTATGTATAAAGTTTCCTATGGCTATGCCGGGCCTGTAACCTTTGATAAGGTTTATCATTCTATTTTTCATGCCATTTCTGCATTTTGTAATGCTGGATTTAGCTTTCATAATGAGAGTCTTACCCAAGAGCCAATGTTGTTTAACACAATTGTAATGACCTTGGTGGTTTTAGGAGGGCTTGGCTTTCCGGTTTTATCCAATTTATTGGACTGGATAAAATATAAGTTTTTTGGTCGAGGAAAAAAGAAAATTGTCACATTACACACAAAAATTGTGTTGCTTTCCACATTGTTTTTAATTGTGTTGGGTGGAGCTTTAATCTTTATTTTTGAAAGAAACCATCTTTTAATTTCTATGTCTGAGTTTGAAAAGCTTTTTCATAGTTTCTTTTTAAGTATTGCTTCTAGAACTGCTGGGTTTAATACCATTGCCACTGATGGATTAAATTTTTCTACAGTATTAGTGGTTATTATTTTAATGTGGATTGGTGGAGCACCGATGTCGACTGCTGGTGGCATAAAAACTGTTACATATTTCATAGCTTTAAAAAATATTATTACTAACCTAAGAGGTGACTCTCAAATGACTATTTTTGGAAGAGCTATCTCACAAAAAAGTATAGATAGATCTTTTGCTTTAATCACCTTGTCGTTTTTAACCATATTTGCTTCATATTTATTAATTATTTATTTTGATCCGACTTTAAATAAAATAGATCTGTTTTTTGAAACCGTTTCTGCCTGGGGAACAGTTGGGCTATCTCGTGGAGTGACCCCACATATGAGTGATGCCTCAAAACTGACCGTCACCGTACTTATGATTGTTGGTCGTGTGGGGATGATCACTTTTATTATGAGCTTTCTGACAAGTAATAAAAAACGAAGATATAAATATTTAGAAGAAAACGTAATTATGCATTAATAAGAGGTGTAAAATGTTAAAAATTGCAGTTATTGGCCTTGGTCATTTTGGCTCTCACTTAGCCACAGAACTCACACAAATGGATCATGAGGTTTTAGCTATTGATAAAGACCCGGATAAAGTTGAAGCCGTGCGCGACAAGGTGGCTCACGCCGTAATTGCTGATGCTGCCGACAAAAAGGCCTTAGAGGACTTAGGGATAGCTGATTATGACTGTGGTATTGTGGCGATCGGGGAGTCCTTTGAAGGCTCACTTCTTGCCTGTGCCCATCTGCAAGAGATGAAGATAAAGCGCATGGTGGCGCGAGTAGTGTCTCCAGTGCATGAGCGAATACTAAAGCAGATGAAAATTGAAGAGCTTATTTTACCTGAAGGTGATGCTGCCGAACAGTTAGCCAAAAGGTTTTCTATTCCAGGATTGTTGTTTTCTTTTGAGGTTTCAAAAGACTACTCAATTGTTGAAGTGGAAGTGCCTAAGTGGGCCATTGGAAAAACTATTATTGAGTTAAGACTGCGTGAGTCTTTTGGAATCAATTTGGTGACCATTATCCGTGAGCGCCATAAAGACCAAATGCTCACTTTGGGTAAAAAGAAGACTATTGAGGTTTTAGGGGTGCCGGATAAAGATCAGCTATTACAAAAAAGTGATATTTTATTACTGTTTGGTAAAGAAAAAGAGATTAATAAGTTTTTATCAGAGTAAGCTTTATACTCTTTTTTTATCTTTTAGTTGTTTTTGGTGATGCCTTTTTTAAGAATAAGTTTTTGCCGTTGAATGTTTATTACGTAATTATAGGGTTTTTAAAGCAAAAGCTTTCAATGATTTGAAACAGCTTTTTTGAATACATGATTTCAACGAGACTTCTTAAAAGCCATGCGATTGTTTAATTCTATTTAAATTGAGCTTTTCTCTAAATTTAAAAGATATTGTTTTTTATCAACTCCTCCGGCATATCGGGTCAATTTACCGTTTGAGCCAATCACCCTGTGACAGGGCACTATGATGGCAATAGGGTTTTTACTGTTGGCCACACCCACAGCTCGAACAGCCTTAGGGTTTGATAACTTTTGAGCTTGCTCTTTGTAGCTCCAGGTTTGAGCGTATGGAATTTTTGTTAAACAGCGCCAGGCTTTTTGTTGAAAATCAGTTCCAGAGAGCTTAAGAGGCAACTCAAACTCTTTTCTTTCGCCCTTAAGATATTCTTGGACTTGTTTTTTTGCCTTTTTTAGAAGTTTTGACTCGTGTAACATAATATTTAGTGGCTTTTCAAAGCTCAATGCTGATATAGCGCTTTGACTTTCTGTAATATAAATATCGCCTAAGTTTTTATCCTTAAAATGTATGTACTGAATGCTCATCTGAGCCTCCTTTTCACTTTTACAACTTTATCAAATCACGTTGTTTCCCTTAAGTCTTAGCTATATCACTTTTATATGTCTACGGGGAAGTGTCTAGTACTGTATTTGTGTCTTTTGTTGCCTACTGTGGCTCTGGGTGAACGCAAGTCATGTACCTTGTTATGGAATAAAAAGCCCGCTTATGAGATCACTCAAGAGCAGGTATTGAATGCTTTTCATCAAAGCTTTTATGACCCCTCTATTTATAAACCACTATATTGTGATTTAAATATTTTAAGGTTTTTTTATACTTTAAAAGAAAATTATGAAAATATAAAATCAAGTGACTTTAATATTTATTTTTTCACCACTAAATATTGGGTCAAGTATCGCGATCAAGAGATAAAATTTTTAGTTTCCAATCAAAGACAAGACCCTAAAAATCTTAAAAATCCTAGGGGTTGGAACTTTCATGTGGTGTTAGAGCATAAGGGTTTGATTTATGACTTTGATTTTACAAATAACCCCAGACCGATTGGCATTAATGAGTATTTAAAAAGCTTTTTGGTGGGTCAAAAAGTACTTACTGTTAGTGATGGTATGTATGTCGGAGATCATAATAAGATTTTAGTTTACAAAGTACCTGGAAAGTTTTTCTTTGAAAAAAACAATCACCACGTTGGAACAGAACAGTTTCACAGCCTAACTTTTGAAAGCTTTAAACCTAAAACGTTAAAAGATTTTGGACTTTAAAAAGGAAATAAAATTGCATCAAGAAAATTTACTTAGACGACTCGGACTCTTTTCTAGCTTTATTGTGTGTATTGGTGGAGTGATTGGCTCCGGAGTGTTTTTGGTGGCTACAGATATAGCCCGAGCTGTCCCTTCACCTTTTATATCAATGCTTGTTTGGGCTGTGGCGGGAGTGATTTCTTTGGCTGGTGCCTTAATATTTGCAGAACTTGGGGCGATGTTCCCAAAAGCCGGTGGACAATACGTCTTTTTAAGAGAGGCTTTTCATCCGGTTGTGGCCTTTTTGTTTGGATGGACCTTGGTGTTTGTGATTCAAACAGGCTCCATCGCAGCCGTGGCTGTGGCCTTTGCAAAGTTTAGTAGTAGTTTTTATGTATTTACTGAATTTGAAACCAATGTGGCAGCCAGTCTTTTAATTGTTGTATTAACTTTATTTAACAGCTTTGGAATTGAAAAAGGCTCTTGGTTTTTAGATGCTATCACCTCGTTTAAAATTGTTGCCATCATCTTTTTTGTAATAGCCGCATTTTTTACTTTTGGAGCTGAACCAAACAATGTGCCAAGTCTTTTTAGTGGCCTCAAAGACAGCACAGTTACGGTGTCTGCTTTTGGAGTGGCTATGGTGGCAGCCTTTTGGGCATTTGATGGCTGGTATGCTTTAACTTTTGTAGCTGGTGAGGTTAAAGACCCAGGTAAAAATATACCAAGGGCCACTCTTTTAGGTATTATTTTTGTGACCTTGCTCTACATGCTTGTCAACTTATCTTACTTTCAAGTTTTAGATATAAACTCTGTTCAAGCTTCTGATTTTGTGGCAGCTGATGCGGCTCGAGTGATGGGTGGCGAGTATGCCGTTAAACTCATAAGCATCTTAGTAATTATCTCAGTTATAGGTTGTTTAAGTGCAATGATCATATCAGGTGCGCGTGTGGCCTACGCAATGGGGAAAGACCGAGTGCTACCACCAATACTGGCTTATGTAAGCCCTAAAAACCACTCTCCAAATGTGGCCTTAGGCCTTCAAATGTTTTGGAGTATAGTATTAGTTTGGAGTGGGCGTTTTGATCAGTTATTCACTTATGTGGTTTTTGCCGCCTTTATTTTTTACGGTCTTACAGCTTATGCAGTGATTCATTTAAGAAGAAAAAAAGACTTAAATGTAAAACGCCCTTACAAGGTTCCATTTTACCCATGGCTGCCTTTGGCCTATGTCTTATTTTGTGTGGCTTTTACATTGAACTCAATAATTGAGAAGCCTTTGGAGGCGGTGGCTGGATTGCTAATAGTAGGTCTTGGTTTGCCAGCATACTTTTATTTCAAAAAATAGCTTTTCCTGATGATCGCAGTATTTGATATGACGAACTATTAAAAGTTCTTTTGTTTAAATAATTATGTATCATATATCCCTGCAATTTATTTTTTCTTTATAATTGCTAATGAAAAAAAGGGCTTCTTTTAAAGAAGCCCTTTTAAATTAATCTTTTTTTTCATCATTTTTAATTTCAATATTATCAAAGTTTTTAAGTAACCTTTTAGTTAATAATGTGATCGGAATCATTATTAGAATAGCAATAATAATGGTGTTTATGTCACTCATAAAAATCTCCAAGTTTGTTGTAATTTATAAAAACAAGTAGAACTGGAGAGTCTTATATGATCCAAATACAATGAAAGTCATGAAGAGCTAATTTTCTGTATAATACTGGTTTTAACTGTATGCCTGGAATGCTTACTATAAAATCCGAATGGAAGTCTGTTAAAATTGGTGTCTTTGTGTTCGCATTTGAATTTTTGTTATTGTCTTTTAAATGGCTATAGTTTTGATGGTTTTCTATTTCAATAAAAATTTTATTTTTTGAAATGGGGTTTTCAATGGATGAAGATTGGTCTAAAGGACCTTCAAGTGTCATAAATGAAGTGAAAATAAACGCTAAAAGCACAAAAAGCTTAATCATTACTTAATATTTTATTAGATTATAGATTAAATAGCTAAGGTTTTTTTAAATCATTAAGTTTTTATAATAAAATAAGCTTGGGTTAATTTGGCGAGTTAGATTTGGGCACTTTTTTAGAAACAGCCTTAATCTTTTGTTTTAAGTGAGGAGGGAGGCTATTGGCAAAAGCCTCTGGATCTGTAGCTGCTTTTTGTAGCAGTTCATTCATTTTCTTACTGTCGCCATTTGTGCTTTTAACGATATGTTCAAAAACTTCAGAGCTTAAACCAAAAAGAGCATCAGTGCCTTGCTGTGACCCCATTAAGCTTTTGGCCTTATTGTATGCTTTCTGTGCTTCAGGTGTTTGTTGGGCTGCTTTTTGTCGAGCCTCTTGGTTTTGTAACAAAGTCTTTGTTTTTTCTAAAGCCTTTGTTGAGCTAGAATCGAGTTCGGCAAATGATAATGTTGAGATAAGGATTAAAATTAACATATTTATCATAATATCATAATCTCTGTGATTAGGAAGTTTATATTTGTTTTTGAGTAAATTGAGACATGTTAAATGTTTACACAACTGCCTAATTCTTAAATACTTCGTTTTTTTGATAAAAATATCTTCAATAAAACAAAAAAATAACTCATATGATTATCTAATATTTTATATATAGATCAAAAGTTTAGTATTTGTGTCTTACAATGTCTCTAGAATGCTACAATTGCAATTGTTTTATATCAAATAAATAAAATATATTAAATCATTCCTATGCCTAAAGTATAGCTATGTATTTTCCGATGCTCTATATTATGTTGAGGGGATTCGATTTATGAAACATAACTCTCTTAGAGATCTTCGTTCTCAAATTAACAGAATTGATCAAGAGCTTTTAAAACTTCTAGATGCACGCATGGAAGTGGTTAATTCTGTTGCTTTGACAAAGCAAAAAGAGGGGCTGCCTGTTTTTGATTCTCAAAGAGAATCTGAGGTTATCAATCAACTTAAGCAATACACAGATAAAAACCTATCATCTGAAGATATTACTTCCATTTTTCAAGTGATAATGGACAGATCTAAAATGTATCAGATTGAAACAATCTTAAAGTCCAATAATGAAAATTTAGAAGTTCCAGATAAAGTCGCTATTGTTGGTTTAGGGCTTATGGGGGGATCTCTTGCTCTGGCCTTGCAAAAATATCAGCCAAAAATACAAGTTTCATTTTGTGATATTTTAGATAGAAGTAAAGATGTAAGTATACCTCAAGTCAGTTTAGAAAAAGCACTTAATTCTTCATGGGTAATTTTGGCTCTTCCCTCTGTGAAGATTGCAGAGTTATTGCAGGAAAAGTCAAATTTATTTAAAAAAGATCAAGTTGTTTTAGACCTAGGAAGCACTAAGAGAAGAATATGTGAAACAGCTGAAAAGTTTCTTACTGCGGGAACACAGTTTGTTGGATGCCATCCAATGGTTGGAAAAACAAATGGTGGCTTTGAGCAGGCTGATAGTAACTTATTTTTTGGTCAAAGTTTTATTGCTGTTCCTCAATCTAATTGTAGTCCTAAAAACATTGATTTTTTAAAGAACATAGTTGAATCAATTGGCGCAAGCTTGACTATAACTACTGCAGATCAGCATGACAAGATGACTGCCTTTACAAGTCATTTGCCTCATTTGTTATCCCGAGCATTTTACTCCTCACTTCCAAACCCTGAACAGCTTATTCCTTATGCCGCCGGCTCTTTAAATGATTTATGTAGGGTGGCAGAAGCAAATTCTGACATGGTTGCAGATATTTTCGAGACAAACCATGACTATATTCATGAAGCATTTCAAATGCTACTTAAGTCCGCAACAAACATTTTGGATTCAAGCGGTCAAGTCGATCGATATTTATTAAAAGAAATAAGTCTTGAAGTGAAAGAATTTCGCCAACAAATAAACAAAACAAAGGAAAAGTGCAATGCTATTAGTCATGAAAAAGAACCATCAAAAAGAGGAGCTGCATAACGTCTGCCATCGTCTTGAGGCCTTGGGAGATAAGTGTCATGTTGTTCAGGGGCGTGGTCAGATAACTGTAAGCTTAATTGGTAACACTGCTCAAATTGATGAAAAATTTGTTGGAGCTCTGCGCGGCGTTGATCAGGGGATGCGAATTT
>JAKUPT010000006.1:4147-79246 GCA_022450595.1 Bdellovibrionales bacterium | reverse complement strand
GACTGAAAGTTGCTGCCACCATTGATGTTGTTGTAAAAATCTACGGCACCAAAAGCCCCAGAGCGGTGATAAACATACCCCCCAGCATAACAGCCTTTTAAACTTTCCACTTGAAACAGATCGCCCAGGTTAAACCCTAAGCCTACACCCAAATAATTTAATAACTTTGAGCTTCGACCATCGTTTTTTCTTTCGACATTTCTTCGCTCAAAAAAGGGCACTTTTTCAGATTTATTAATGCCTTCGGCAATTTCTAGTTTTGTTCTTACAAACTTGTTCCACGGAAAGGCGGTCCACTCTATCTTAACCATAGCGGTATAAGCGTAAAAGTCGTCTTGTAGATTTTTTTCCACATGCCGAGCAACCCCAACTTGTCCCACTATGTTTATGGGCCAGTCATTAAAGTTTTCATAAAACACATAGCCGATTTCAACCCCATACACTCCCGTGCGTGACTTGTAAGGTTCACCAAAGTTAAATCTAATAATCTCGTTGAGTTTTTGGTTCACATAATAACCGCGAAAGGCTCTTAAGCGCCACCGGCCGTCTTCTGCTTGCTCGGCCTTAAATGGAGCCGAGGTTAAAATATCGCCTTGTTCTGAGAGCACTTGCACTTCAACAGTTTTTGACTCAAAGGTTCCGGCCACAATACGAATATCGATCTGTTGGTTAGTAGGATCTTTTGCCATATTTTGATCGTGTTCTGGATTGCTTAATAAAATTTCAGTGACTAAATCAGCATTATAACCTTGCTTTTCGAATGCGGCATAAGTATTAAATGAATACACCAGTGCTAGGATAAACGCGAAGCGCACTCCCCCCATAAAGATCCCCCCCTTGGTCCCATGAGTAACTTATTAAGACTTACTTTAAGAGTTGAGTGAAAGCTCGTGTTTTGTTTTTATTTCATGGTTGTATAAGTAAACAACAATATGGGTTATTAGATGATGCATTGATTTGTTTTGAGTTGGCATTTTTATTGAAATGATATTTTTGATCGACTACATAACAAATTACTCAGTCAATACAACAGGGGTTTTTATGAAGGTTTTTTTATTTATTATTCTCACGGCTCTTGGAACATCTTCTTTTGCCAAAACACAGTACACCACTCTTGAGCGGCTAGCACTGTTACTTCCTGGCAACGAACAAGAATTAAAAGATTATAAAACTGAGCTTTACAACTCAAAGTACAAAGAGGCCCACAGATTAATGACATCAGCTTATATTGCCTTTCTTGACTTTGATAATACAGGAAACACTTTATATTTAAACCGTGCAATTATTTTAGCTGATCAATTTAATTCTAATTTAAGATTCTTAGCCCACAACCAACAGTACGGAGACAAAGAAAAGCTTATCACTCTTGCTGTCACTGCTAGATATGAGTTTTATTATGAGTTCGAAAAATTTCTAAACCGCTCTTGGGTGCAAGAATATTTTAGCCTGTTTGAGGTGGCAAATTTTAAAACTATTGCTTTCGATTTTAAACAAGTTTATGTCTATGACTTAGGACAGCCTCGCGGTTTCAACTAATCATTCCTTTTAATCAGACACCTATCCAACACACAATTTGTGTTCAGATAATATTCCTCAACCAATTGGGGCTGATAATGATTAATTTCTTAGACCTCAGGGATTTAAAATATCAACTTGTTTAATCAAAATTAAATAAGAAACTCGTGGCAAAAGAGGCAGACTCATAAAGTATATTTTCGTCCCTGGTTGGGCTTGGAAGCATAGTGGCTTCATACTCAGCAGAGTTCTTCCACAAAAACACATTGTTAAATTTTATGTTGAGCGAAAGGCCAGCAAAAGCGCCGTAACCGTCTATTGATCTTGAACTATTTATTAAAGTTCCGGTTGGACCGCCGTCTCTGTATCGGAAGTTTATATCACCTTTAATATATTGAAATCCGCCATATCCCATTAAACTGTCAAAAAAACTATAACCAAAACTGTTTGAGATGGAGTACATATCTGCGCTGAGGTTTTCTATAAATTTTGAGTCATCAAAAATCGTTTCTTCTTTATTAGGGTCGTCTTTAACTCCAGAAAAGCCCATGTATCGAAGTCTTACAGTGGAATGAAAGTCACCTTCTTTGGTTTTAAAACTTGGGGTGCCGATCCATTGATACTTTAACCCCAGCACACTTTGACTTCCTGAGAAAAAATTCACTCCCATTTCATACTCTAAGTCTACACTGTCTGTGATCCCATAAGAAATACGGTGTACTAAGTCCCCATGATTGTCAGCGGTTTCCAAGCCAGAGGACACTTCCGGCTCTATCATGGGCGATGAACCCACAGAAGTGGTGTATTCTAATACATTGTTACCATTTGTTTGAGGTGAGTTGGTTTGTCTTACGGGGACTGTAATGGCACAGGCTTGTAACAATAAAAATGAAGCAATGATAAGTAAACGCAAATTTGAATCCCCTTTTTAATAGATAGTCTTAAAAAAAATATTATTCATGGCAATGGATTTTCTTTGTATGAGAGTGAAAGGATGAGAAAGCGTTTTTTTAAAGCTTTATAACTGTAAGTGAGAGAGCCTGAGAACCGCGATGCAAGACTGTTATTTAAGAAGAGACTGGGGATCCGCCGTCGCTGAAGCTATGGCGGGATATTTTTTTAGACCATTGGTCTAAAAAAATATGGCGCGCCCGGAAGGAGTCGAACCTCCGACCACCTGATTCGTAGTCAGGTACTCTATCCAGCTGAGCTACGGGCGCGCAAAACATCGCTGGGATGAAGGACAAGATTTAGACTGACATCAAATAGAAATCAAGCCTTGCGAGCAAAAATTATGAAATTTTCAGTGCTTAGATGGGTGATGACTCCTAATATAGGATTTGATAGCATCGTTTTAAGTATTAATCATAAGATTATGATGCCCGCCTGGTTTTTTATGACAAAACTCAGGATTTAATTAGTGACTGTAATTATTTAATATTATTGGAGATTTTATGGATTTTACAAATATTTGGACCCAGTCTTTTGAAGACGCCTACAAAGTATTGGCGGAATTTTATCAAAACCCAGAACAGATCAAAAAATGCAACCAGATGAGCCAAATGCTGATTGAAACCTTCAATAATGGCGGCAACGTCTTTAGTTGCGGCAACGGCGGCAGCCACTGCGATGCCATGCACTTTGCGGAAGAGTTCACCGGCCGTTACCGTGACGACAGAAGAGCTTTAGGCGCTCTTGCACTTGGTGACCCTTCACATGTCACCTGTGTGAGCAATGACTATGGTTTTGAACATATTTTTTCTCGTCAACTTGATGGCCTTGGCCGCAAGGGCGATATGATGATTGGGCTGTCCACCAGTGGAAACTCTGCCAATGTGATTAAGGCTGTGGAAGTGGCCAAAGAAAAGGGTATTAAAACCGTAGGCCTTCTCGGTAAGGGTGGCGGCAAATTAAAAGACATGGTCGACCTTGCCATTGTGGTGCCGGCTAACACTTCTGACCGCGTTCAAGAGATACATATTAAAATATTACATACAGTGATTGAGACGGCAGAGCGTGCCATTTTTCCTGAGAACTACGCTTGATTCTCAGCCCAGCCTATGGCAGATTCTTTACCTCAGCCAAAGCACATAGCTTTACCTGCGGAGAGATGGGTGAGCGGCTGAAACCAGCAGATTGCTAATCTGTCGTAGGTGAATAACCTACCGAGGGTTCGAATCCCTCTCTCTCCGCCATTTAGGGTATATTCCGAGTACATCCTTTAAACTTTATTCCAAGCACTTATTTTCATTATTATCCGTGTGCATCCTTAAAACTGTTTGAGAAAACCATTTTCAACAGTAGTTATAATACACCTTATAAGTAGTTATAATCTTTAATCTATAAGTCTATAACGGCATAGGCTTTGGGTTTTACATGTATTTAATGACTTTATTAGAAAATTGAGGCTTTACATTTAATTATGACTAGGTATAATCTATATTATAACTAGTTATAATTAGGAGGCTTATTATTTCTACTTCACCTTTTCAGGCCGATCAAATTAAAGCCTTTATTTTAGAACACGTACAAAAGCACCCTGATGATATTGTCAATCTTACCATGGATCACTTTTCGGTGACCCGAACAACCGTGCATCGGCATTTAAATACATTAATCAAAAAAGAACAGATTGTTAAAACCGGGCGCACACAAGCCACCCAATATTTTTTAAAATCCTCTTTTAATAAAAAGTTAAATTTCTCATTAAAAAAACCTCTTAATGAAAGCCAAGTGTGGGAGAAATACTTAAAATCTTCGTTCACTAATTTTAAAACCAATATTCAAGAAATATGTGTTTATGGTTTTACTGAAATGTTTAACAATGTGATTGACCACTCTCAAGCGAGTCGAGCTTATGTAGAACTTGAAAAAGATCAAGACAAAATAATCATTAAAATTTCTGATGATGGCATTGGAGTGTTCAAAAATATAAAAGAACACTTTAACCTAAGTGACGTTCGTGAAGCTGTTTTTCAACTTACTAAAGGCAAATTAACAACAGACCCTCAAAGACACTCTGGCGAAGGCGTGTTTTTTTCTTCTCGATGTTTTGATGAATTTAGTTTGAGCGCAAATGGCATTTGCTATTTGAAAGATAACACAGCTAATGACTGGTATTTGGAGGACTTGGCAGAAAGTTCTGCTCAAGGCACAACTGTTCAAATGATCATTTCTGAAGCAAGCTCAAGAAGACTTGAAGATATATTCTTCGAATATCAAAACGAAGACAGCTTGGCCTTTGATAAAACACATATTGTTGTTCGATTTAGCAAACTCCCAGAGGAAAATTTTATTTCTAGGTCTCAGGCCAAAAGAGTTTTACATGGTCTTAATAAGTTTGAACGTGTGATCTTAGACTTTGAAGGTGTTAAAGGTGTTGGGCAAGGTTTTGTTGATGAAATATTTCGTGTTTACAGTAACAATCATCCCCATATTAACTTTAAATATATCAATGCAAATAAATCTGTAGAAATGATGATTGAACGCTGTAAAGCTACTTCAAAGTTAAACCAAAACTAAGCCAAACTAAAACGGCCAAAAATAGGGAATAAGAAGTACAGCTACTAGGCCACTAATAATATTAAGTGGCAGCCCAGCAATCAGGAAGTCTTTGAATTTGTAGTTTCCGGCTCCATATACAATTGTGTTGGTTTGATACCCAAGGGGGGTGGCAAAACTGGCACTGCCTGCAAACATAACCGCCACCACAAAGCCTCTTGGATCCACTCCCATATTTTGGGCCAAACCAATGGCCAAAGGTGTGACCAACACCGCTACGGCGTTGTTTGTTATGGTTTCAGTTAAAAAAGAAGAGAAAAAATAAATTACCGCTAAAACCATCCATGGCCCCCAGGAAGAAGTCAAATCTCCTATATTGTTAATCATTAATGAGGCCGCACCGGTCACTTCCATTGCTTTTCCAACAGCTAACATACCAAAAATTAAAAACAAAATTTGCCAATCAATAGACCGATAAGCCTCTTGCGGCTCAATACAACGAAAAGCTAACAAAATCACCGCGCCAATCATGGCAGCTGCAACAATAGGTATAATCTCAAAGGCGGCCGCACTAATAATGGCAAGAAGACTGATAATAACTATTGGGGCATGCTTTCTTCGATACTCTTTCGCTTTTGGCTCGGTCAGATTTATAAGGTCTTGTTGGCTGAAAAGCTCCTTTAAATTTTCTTCATTCGATTCTATCAATAAGGTGTCTCCAAAGTTTAATTTTGCTGATTCAAAACTCATAAGGTCTTTTCCTTGACGATGGATTGCTAAAATTCGTACATCGTACTGTTTTTCTAAGTTGAGTTTTTTCACCTTCATTCCCACCAGTTGAGAGTCTGGCCCCACAATCCCTTCCATTAAAGTGGATTGTTCTGGTGGGCCGGAATGGAATCCGGCCATCAGAGCTTCTTTACTTAAGTTTTCATGTTCTTTTATTTTAGGCTCTACTTTTTTTCGCAGTTCAATGATGTTTGTAGCGGTGGATTGAATGGTGACTAGATCGCCCTTTTTTAAAATTAAATTTGGATCGACATTTAAACTTTTACCATCTCTTAAAACCTTAAGCACACTCAGATTTTCTCTTTTGTAAAGCTCTGTATCTTTTAAGGCTTTACCAATAAACTTAGCATTTGAAGATAGATAGATTTGACTGACAAAGTCTCGTCTTGTTTTTAAGTCATCTTGAATTTTAAAAGTGGAGCGGCGTTTTGGCAAAAGATGAGGTGCTACTAGCACAAGATAAATAATGCCCACAACTCCTACAATTAAACCAAGAGATGTGATTTCAAAAACAGAAAAAGGCTTAAGGCCATTTTCTTGAGCCACCCCATCTACAATAAGGTTGGTTGAGGTTCCAATAATGGTGCAGGTGCCTCCTAAAATACTTGCGTAGGATAAAGGGATCAATAGCTTTGAGGGGTAAGTGCCAAGCCTGTCAGCTAAAGAAATCATCAGCGGTGCAAACACCATGAT
Organism: Bdellovibrionales bacterium; assembly: GCA_022450595.1. GTDB lineage: Bacteria > Bdellovibrionota > Bdellovibrionia > Bdellovibrionales > UBA1609 > JAKUPT01. Next base: position 72,748 of record JAKUPT010000006.1, on the reverse strand, counting down.
CACTGGTGTGTTGTTAATAATGGCTGAAATAACCAGCACAAATAAAAGTAAAAAAAGACGCGACTTCATTTTGCCGATGTTAGAAAAATACTTTAATCCTCTCTCTAATCGATCAATAACACCCGTTCTTCTAAGAGCTCCACTAATGATAAAAAAAGCTCCCACTGTTAAAGGACCTGGGTTGCTAAAAACTTTTAACATTTGATCAACAGGTAAAACCTGTAAAACCACTAAAGCTGAAGCGCCTATAAGGGCTATAATATGTGGGTGACGTTTAGAGCATAGGAAGCCAATAAATATGCCGATCAATACGGCATAAACAATTAATATATCAGTATTGACAGATAAACTCTGACTCATAAATAAGTAATATCATATTAGAAGAATAATTTTTTTATCACCGGGACTAAAGCAGAAAAGTTGTAAAATATTTACAATAATTTTATTTAGGCCATGTAAAACAAGGTTTACCAAATTTTGTGCGAATATAATCAAAGCCTTTTTGCACCTTGGGTTTTGAAATAAAATAACGAATGAGTCGCCTCTTATAGGGCACATGGGAGATCAAAAAAGAGATCACAATAGTGATAATGCCTTGGCCCGGCAAAAACAACATAGCTACCCCGGCCCAGAAAAAAACAGTGGCAACAATGTTTCGCAACAAAGACTCCATCAGGCTTGGTTTTCTATAATTTTCTGTTAACCAATAGTTTTGAGGGAGTTTTAAAATAATAAAAACACTTACAACAATAGAGCCTACAAAAAGTGCTAAGGCCAAAAGATTCAAGGCTAGCCAATGTTTTTCTATAAAATTAAAAATCTCTGTCATATTGTGCATGCATACTTTTAACACATTTATTTAAGGCTCGCTAGAATATGCGCTTGCATACATGAATACAATTCAGAACAACACCATTTTATTTAAAACAGTCTTTTGCAGACCTGATCTTTTTTTATGGAGATTTTGTTAATTGGAATGGCATGAGGCTTATAGTTAATTTCAACAAGTGACCTTTCTGCCCTCAAAGACTCAATGTAAAACTCTGAGCCCAGTTTTTGAAGCTTGTTGTTTTTCGTAAATTTTTGAGCCTCTTGAATGGCCTGTTTTAAACTCCACGAAAAAACTTTAGAGAACTCTTTGACCAAATCATGTTCGTGATAAGTATTAGGGTTTAACTTAAGAGAGTGCACATAGTTGTGTTGAATATTCACTTCGGTGAGTAACTTTTGAGTGTAGGGCTGTTTAAAGACAATTTTTTGCATGCTGCCTGAGCTGGAGATTTCTACGTTATGTTGGCCTTGCTTGTTCATCAATAGCTTGATGTGCTCAAGTTGATCCACTTCTGTGTAGTAACGACTTCTGAGCTCATTGATCCGAAAAGCCCTTAAGGCAAAGCGTGCCGCCCCCTCAACTCCTCGTCGGATTTTATCGATGGTTTTGTGCACTGGCTTTAATGGGTATAAACTTAAAACAGCAATACATAAGGGATCAATTCCAGGCACTGCAATGAGGGAGAGCACAAAGCCTCCACCGGCAATCACCAAGGCTGGAAGCTCACCGGCTGTGCCCATGGCCATAAACACGGGCGCTGCCATCATCTCAACGGTATGTGAAAGTGGGTAAATTAGAGCTAAGTTTTTTGCATGGTTTTTTATACCCTCTTTGTCGGCCTCAACATTATAGGCTCTAACAGCTCTCACCCCAATGCGTTTTAAGTCGAAGTTTTCAATGTACCTTTTCCACTGCTCTTTATTTTTGAAGCTTTGAAAAAACTCTTTGAAAGAATGAATATGGTGATGCTCCCCATCTATGGCCTGATGGAAAATATTCAGCAGGCTCAAAATTGCTTGGGTGTCTCGGTCGGCACTCACCTTATGATTGTGGTGAGAGCAGCCTCCACCCCCACAGCTGTGCTGTTGTGAGTTTACAGGCTCAAACTTAATTTTTGAAAGATCTGGATCTTCGTGCGCCCACACAGATATGCTTAAAAAAGCAGCAAATATTGATACAATCATAATTTCCCCAACTTCTTTAAGCTTAGTAGCATGGCTGTTTTAATAGGGGCAAAGTTAATTTGGGCTGAAGTTTAGTTGCTATAAACTTTTCAGGTCTATATAATTTTCCATAAACCATTAGTTTTTAAGACTTTTTGTACATAAGGCAGTTGACAATAACTAGCCAGATGTTTAACTTCGAGTCTTCCTTGTTCAGGTGTAGCTCAGCTGGTAGAGCAGGTGACTGTTAATCACCCTGTCGGGGGTTCGAATCCCTCCACCTGAGCCATTTTTAAAATATACTTCCTTACACAATAAGCTTACTTAACTTCGAGGCGAATAATGCATTTGCCTGAAGGTCCATTATGGAGACATGGTTAACACTTTTATACCGGAGACATAGTTTACACTTTTAATAAAACAAAAGTATCCTCAACTGGTTCCACGCTCTACGGCACCCAGACCATTATAGTAGTCTGTATTGTCACAATATCTCATAAATAGACTAGTTTAATGGTTTGTTTATGGTTTTTTTAGCCATTTTGGACTATTATAGTAATCTATGGGTAAATATGAACTCACACTTCAAATATATGTTGATTTTAAATGGCAAGATGTTGGTCTTGTAAAAGTTGATTCTAAAACTGACAGTATTGGTTATAAAGCCCCTAGCCGTTTTGAATACGACTTTACTTATTTAGATAAATATTCAGAACATCTTTTTAAACAAAATAATTATGCTGTTAGCTTAAATTACCCTCTTAGTTTTGAATTGTTTCAAAGTTCTTATTGGTCCGCTTTTTTATTAGATATTATTCCCTCAGGGGCTGCTCGTAATTTTTGGTTAAAAAAACTAAATTTGCAAGACGGTCCAACTGCAGATATTCAACTTTTACAAAATGGAAGCTTTAACCCTCCAGGCAACATTAGAATAAAACCAGAACACAGTCCTCAGATTGAAAGTCATCATGGCTTTACTCAACAGGACATTGTTGAAAACAGTACGGACTTTATTGAATATGCCGAGAGCATGGGGGCTATCGTTGCTGGAGCCAGTGGTGCTCAAGGGGTTTCACCTAAACTTTTAATGGTTCAAGATTCAAATAACTATTGGCATGCTGATTTAAGTTTGGCTGATCATGATATTAAAAAACATTGGCTTATTAAGTTTTCTAGACATCAAAAAAAAATAGATCAACTCATTCTTGAACTTGAATATAAATATCACCTTATTGCTAAAAAGCTTGGCCTGAATGTTTATGGTGATTATGAATTTAAAAACAACACATTATTTATTCCTCGCTTTGATCGACAAATTGAGGGTCAAAAAATCTTTCACCATGGTCTTGAAAGCTTCACTTCAGCTTTAAATATTGCTGATTTTGCCACTTTTCATAAAGCCGATGATTTTTTAACACTCATTAATACATTCAGCACACAGGCAAAACACGACATTAAAGAGTATTTATTAAGAGATTTTGCAAATATTTGTCTAGGCAATACAGATAATCACGGGCGAAATTTTGCCTTTTTAAAAACAGACAAAGCTATAACCCTTTCTCCCCTTTACGATTTTGCTCCTATGAAACTAGATCCTGAAATTATTCCTAGAGCCACAAAGTGGACCCATGAATCTGGACACATACCAAGCTTTAAAGCCTTGTGCCAACAGTTAGAAAATTTGAAATTTACCCAAAAAGAAATACATGAGTTTTTTAAAGACTGTTTACTGAGGCTTCAAAACCTCCCTAATTATATTAATCAACAAAATATTGATCAAAGAATTCAAAATCGTATAACCGCGAAATATGATCTATTTATGCAGGCACTTAATGATTGGGTAAAAAATGAAACATGATATGCAAAAAAGACAGCAGATGCGGCAAGAACTCTTTGAAGCTTTAACCGATAATAAATTAAGTTTTGCTGAAGCATTAATAAAGTGCCGCTATATTACCGCTAAAAACCAAAAAGAGTATGCAGAACTGGTAGGTGTGAGTAAAAAAATAATCAGCGATATAGAGCTTGGGCGAGCCAATCCAACAATTGAAACCATTGATAAAGTCTTTGCACCTGTAGGCTTGAAGGCTGGTTTAGTCAAAAAGTAGTATTAATTCTATAAAGAGAACTAATACTACTTACTTGTTTTTAAAAATTATTCTAAGTGGTACACAAATTCATGGCTTTGAAAGCCCTTTAGTTCACAGGCATTATTAATGGTTTTAAACCAACAAAATCCCAGTGACTCTGCAAGCCGAACAGAAGCACGATTTCTTGTATCAATCTCAAGTATAAAACGCTTAATAGTATAGTTTTGCTTAAGATAATCAATAACTCCTGTCGCGCCCTCTTTTGCAAAGCCCATTTTGTTAAAAGGCTTAAAGGTATAATAAGCCAACATGGCCTTGTCGTCTTCTATGGTCGCCTCAAAAAAACCTGAATAATCCTTAGAGTGTTTAGGCCTAGCTGCCCAATTTAACCAAAGCTGCTTGCCGTTTGGTGATTTTCCTTTACAAATTTTTTTAAATAATTCCAGTAAAGAGTCCTCTGAACTTGGAGGCTCCCAAAATATGTACTCATAAAGTTCATTGTCACAAAAAGGTTTGTACAAAAGCTTCGCGTGATCTGGTGTTAAGGGTTCAAGCAATAAACGCTTAGTTTTGATAAACTGATTCAAAGTATAAACTCCATTGTTATTTTGTTAAACAATGGACCCGCTAAATCCTAAGCAACTTAATAATTAATTTTTATAAATGCTATTGAATATTGATGAAAGCAGGTCCGCTTAAAGTTAGATTAATTTTCATCGCGACCTCCTTTCAAAGAGAGAAGTTTTTATAGATGTGTCAATATTCTCAAAAATTATTTATTCTGTCAATTCTTTGAATTTGAACTATCAAACACAATAATTATATTCATTATTCTACTTAAATTACTGCTTACAATTTTTTCTGTTTATTATATCATTAACTCCTCTAGGAGTGTTTATGATCTTTAAAGAACTGCAGCCGTCGGATGCTAAAGAGTTTTTACAGTTTAAAAAGCAGATTGCTCTCGAAACGCAAAATACATTGATTTATCCTGAGGCCCCCTTTTTGAATGAAGAGGCCGAACTCAAGCGAATTCATGAGCAGCAAAGCAATAACAGCATTTATAACCTTTGTGCTTTTGAAGATAATAAAGTCATTGGCTATTTAAACTTTCGCATCCCAATAGCTAATCACCCATGGGTGAAGCATGTAGGCACCTTTGGCATGATGGTCTTAAAAGAGTATTGGCGGAAGGGCATTGGTACTCAGCTTTTACAAGCTATGGAAAAAAGAGCTCACGAATTAAACATCACCCGTATTGAAGCTACGGTAAGGCAAGATAACCAAAGAGCTTTAAATTTATACTTAAAACATGGTTACAAAATCGAAGGCACTAAAGCTTCAGCTGCTTTTATCAATGATGCTTATCAAGATGAAATTATGATCGCAAAAGTTTTAAACCAAGAAACTTGGAAGCCAGATGTTATTGAAACTAAAAGATTAACACTTCGCCCTTTAGAGCTCAGCGATGCCCTTGCTATTTATCAATACACTCAAAAACCAGAGGTTTCAAAATACACAACTTGGCAGCCACACAAATCGATTAAAGACACAGAGGCCTTTATTTTAAATTTTGTTTTTCCAAATTATCAAAAACAAAAGATTGCTCCCCTAGGAGTAACCATTAAAACAGACCCCAAAACCGTCATTGGCACCGTGGACTGTGGCTGGGTGAGTAAACATAATAAAGTCATGGAGCTTGCCTACGCCCTAGACTCGCAGTACTGGGGGCAGGGCTATACAACGGAAGCCTGTAGAGGACTCATTGATTACTGCTTTCACAACACCAATGTTGCTCGTATTCAAGCTCGATGTCACAGTGATCACAAGGCCAGCCGGCGTGTGATGGAAAAAGTGGGCATGAAGTACGAAGGCACATTGAAATCAGCGATTGAAAAAAACCATCAGCGATGGGACTTAGATCTTATGGCTTTAACGAGATAATATAAAATCAATAGCTTCAACTATCTATTTCACAAATACTAAATATTCAATAAAGTGCCATTATAAGAATTTAATTTCTGTAAGTTTTAATTATAGAAATCTCATTGTGATTCAAGGTAAAGTTTTTGCTGAAAATAGCAGAAGTGTTTCAAGCAGAAACACTCAATTTGAGAAGTATTGTTTAACGAATATGCATTGATTGATAGCTAAACAATTCTTCAACTTCAATTCAAAATTAAACCCTCTCCTTAGGTATGCCGATTGCATTTATAAGTTTGTAATATTAGGGGGGACGTAATGAAAAATCGTATCATTTTAAGAAAGTTAATGCTTCTAACAAGTGCGCTTGTTGTGGTCATTGGTTTTCAAAACTGTGCTCAAGATGTCAATTTTAAAACAGCCAACAACACAAGTACATTCAACAATGACTACTATGAAGCTGTATTTAAAACTTCCAATATCACTGAAAAACAAACCAGTGTTGTTGTAGGATCTAACGGCATTGAAGTTCCCCTGACTTTAGATGCTGTAACCCGGTCACACTCTGAGACCTTTGAACAAGTCAATCGCCCCAGCTACACTGACTTGTTTAAACAAGGTCATATGCCCTCTATGCACAACGAGACTTTTACACAAAAATCAAACAATGGTCTTTTAGATATTTTAATTGTTATTGATGACTCAGGCAGTATGAGTGACGAGCAAAATCATTTGGCTCAAAGAATGGACCCACTATTAAGTGCTATTAAAGACACTGACTGGCGCATTGGTGTTGTCACAACAAGCCCTAACCATCAGTGTATGAGAGCGGTCATCAATAAAAATGACGCCAACTATGCTAATGATTTTAAAGACGCCATTCAAGCTGGTGCCAGTGGGGGTACAGAGCTAGGTACAGACAATGCCCTGCTTTGTCTTCGTTGTTCAACTCCTAGTTGGGTGCGAGCCAACTCTTCACTAGCAATTCTGTTTGTTACCGATGAAGATGATGACAGTTCTGCCAACCAAGCCACACTATTTAATGAGTTCACAACAATGGGCCGTACAGTCGGCCAAGACGCTCGTGTTTATGGTATTCTTAACTCTGGTCAACTTGGACACTATGATGACATTATCAATGCTTCTAACGGAATTTACGGGAGCATTGCAAGCTCTGACTATACAGATATTCTGACTCGTATATCACAAGATGTTTCAACGATTTTAAAAAACCAATTTGAGTTAGCCGTGCAACCAAACCAAGGCTCACTAAGTATTATGGTCAATGGAACTCCATGGACGGGCAACTACACAGTGGCTGAAAGAACTCTGACTTTCACTGACACTCTTCCACCTGAGGGCTCCACCATTGCCGTAAGCTATAGCTCTGGCGGTGCACCGATTGTTAATGCCTTTACTTTAAGTCAACAGGCCCTTGAAACTTCTCTGGCTGTCACTGTCAATGGCCAAGCTATGCCCATGGAGCAATTAAGCTTTGATAAAAACAGTAACCAGGTAGTTTTTAACACTATGCCTGCTGAGAACAGTGACATCGTTGTTAAATATAAAGAAAATATTCCATTAATTGAGTCTTTTAAATTAGCTAATGCTCAAGTGATTCCTGAGAGCATAAACGCAAGGATTGGGAACACTCCATTGTCAGATGTTATGTATCAAAACCAAGACAGCTCTATTTCTTTTAAAACGCCCATTCCAGAAGGAATGAGCCTCAGTGTGAACTATCAAGAGTTTGTGAGTGCAAAACTGAGTTACAACCCGGGCCTTGCAGGTGATGGCGTGAGTGTTTTAAGTGTTGTTGATGCTAAAACCGGTAACCCTGTAAATTACACTTACTCAAATGGTATGATTAATATTGCCAACCAAGACTATATGTACAACCGAACCCTTAAGGTTCTTTATTCTAACAATGATCTTAGAACAGCTCAAATTTCATTGGACCCTAATGCTGTGCCTGAGTCCATTCAACTCAGTGGCAATGCTCAATCTTGCTCACTATTAAGTCAGCCAATGAGATTGTACTGCAACACCGACCAACCTATCAGTGTGTCTGTGTCTTACATAACAGAAGTGCCGGTCACAGAGTTCACTCTACAAATCAACCCATTTCTTGATCCTAATCAGGGAGAGTGGTTAGTGATGGATACAAACGGAAACCCTGTTCCAAACTACACCAGATCTGACAATGTGATCCGCTTTGATAGCCCGGTGAATGTGACAGACTTAGTGATAAGGTTTGTTCCTAACGAAGTAAAATTAGCTTCAAACTAATAAATTTAAATTTTAAAAAACTTAAGCCCATATCAGAAAAGATATGGGCTTTTTTTATTAAGGCTTCAGATCAGTTAAAAATATATTTTAGTTTGCGACTATATTTTTTATTTCAAACGAGAGTTCACTTAAGTATATTTCAAGATAAAAGCATACTTAAAGGCTATCTCCTCTAAGCCTTCATACTTTTTGCTGGCACCGGCATGACCGGCGTGCATTTTCATATGAAGTAAAACAGGATTGTCGTCTGTTTTAAGCGCTCTAAGTTTAGCCACCATCTTGGCAGGCTCCCAATAAGTCACCTGTTCGTCTGATATGCCAGAGTTGTAAAGCATCGGCGGGTACTCTTTGGCCTCAACGTTGTCATAAGGAGAGTACTGTTTGATGTATTCAAAGTCTTCTTTGTTTGTTATTGGGTTGCCCCACTCTTCCCACTCAGGAGGGGTTAAAGGCAAGCTATCGTCAGAAATGGTATTGATCACATCCACAAAAGCCACATCGGCTACCACACTTCCAAACAAGTCAGGCCTTAAATTAGTCACAGCACCCATGAGCATACCACCAGCACTACCGCCGTTGATGGCAATTTTCTTTTTGCTCGTGTACTTTCTTTCAACCAAATGTTCACAACAGTCTATAAAGTCATTGAAGGTGTTCATTTTGTTGCGCATTTTACCTTGTAAGTACCAGTTGTAGCCCTTGTCGTCTCCTCCTCGGATGTGGGCCACGCAAAATACAAAGCCCCGGTCGATTAAGCTAAAAACACTGCTTCTAAAAAAAGCGGGCATACCAATGCCGTAGGAACCATAGGCATAAACAAAAGCTTTATTCTCACCATTGAGTTTTGTGCCCTTTTTGTACACGATCGTACAGGGAACTTCAGCACCGTCTCGGGCTTTTGCAAACTCTCTTTTAACTTCGTATTGAGAGCTGTCAAAGTTGGGAACTTCTTTTTGCTTTAATAGTTTTAATCCCATTGATTGCAAATCCAACTCTAAAACCTGTGAGGGCTCTATGGGTGAATTGTAGTGCACACGCACTTTTGTGGAAGTGTTATCCCAAGCTCCCATAAAAGACAGATCATAGGCCTCACTTGGCATTTTAAGGGTTTGTGTTTTTTTGCTAGGCAAGTGACACACATCTATCTGAGTCAGAGCTAAATGATTGTTTTTTTTCTCAAGCACTAAGTAGTCATTATAGATCTCAATACTGGTAAGACATTCATCTTTTGTCTCAGCGATATATTCTTTCCATGACCCCTGCGACCAGTCATTGACGGGCACTTGCATCACTTTATAGTCATCAGCGCCGTCTTTGTTGGTAAGTACATAAAAGTGCTCTTTATAGTGATCCACTTCAAAGTTCACGTCGTTTTCACCTAAGGCGAAAAAATCAAATTTATCTGTGCCTTTTTTAGAAACAAACAGGGCTTCAGTGGAACCACTGGACATAGACACCACAAAGTACTCTCGGTCATTCGTTGTGCCCAACCCCATAAACATAGAGTTGTACTCATCGGGCTTTTCAAACACGAGCTCTTTAGAGCTTGGCCCTTTTTTCACATTAATTTTATAGATGTTTTTCCCACGAGCCGTTTCATCTCTTTCAATGAAATAAAGATTTTCGTTGTCTATCCAAGTAAATGAGCCGTTTAAATTTCCTATTTCCCAATCAAAGTCCTTTCCTGTTGTTAGGTCCCTGACTTTTAAGGTGCGCTCCATAGAGCCTGTGAGATTATAACAGTAGGCAAGGTAATGACTGTCGCGACTGACTTGAGCGGGGCCAAAAATATAGAGTTTTTTGCCTTCGGCTTCTTTATTAATATCAAAAAATATTTCTTCTTTCGCATCAAGGTTTCCCTTTTTCCGACATAATATCGCATAGTTTTTTCCCTGCTCTTCTCTGACATAATAGTAATAATCCCCACCGCGTTTTTCAGGATAAGTGGAGTCATCTTCTTTAATTCTAGATAAAAGCTCATCAAAAATTATTTTTTGTGTATCCTTGGTGTCTTTCATCAGCGCATCGGTATACGCATTTTCCGCATCAAGTGCTGTTTTCACCTCAGGGTTGTCAAAATCTAAATCGCCTGAAATAAATTTTTTCCAATTCTTATCACGCATCCAAGCATAATGATCTACGAGCTCATGACCATGTTGATTGATTCTTTTTTCAATTTGTTTAACCTCTGGAGCTTTCGACATTTTGACCTCACTTTCAGAAGCAAACAGTATAAATCTATCTTTTTATTCATACAACTCACCATGCTCAATATATACGCAGGTCTTTTGTTAGTATTAAATTTAATTCTTGTTTAAAATTGACAAACACTCATCTTAAAATAAAAATGGTTGAAACATTAAAAATAGGAGAAAAATATGAAATTACTACTTGCTGCCGCGGTAGCTGGATTGATGTTATTTCAAGTTGGTTGCGCCACTATTTTAAAAGGTGACATGCAGCCAATTTCAGTAAATTCAAATGTTGATGATGCTGAAGTTTATATTAACGGCACTAAAGTGGGTGAAACACCATTTATTGGGCAAGTTAAAAGAACAAAAACGCTTTCATCTTTAGAAGTTAAAAAAGATGGTTATAAAACAAAAAAGATCATGTTAGACACTTCTATTGAGCCTGTGTTTTGGGTGAACATTATCACGGGTGGTGTATTTGGCTCTACAACTGACTATGCTTCTGAAAGCATGTGGAAGTACGCTCCATCTACTGTTAACTTAGATCTTGAGCCAGTTAAAAAAAAATAACTAAAGACTGTAAACCTAGAGTTTATACCTTTATTTTAAAAAACTACACAAAGCTCCTTGATGAAGCCCACTCTGATAGAGATTGGCTCATTCGAGGGGCTTTAAAACTTTCAGGCTCAAAGTCTTATAATATTGAAAAAATAAAATCTCAAATCAAGGCCCTTTCAAAAACCATATTGACTGAAAAAGAGTTTGCTTGTCGTGCGTCCCTTTTATTTTAATCTTTTATTTATATTTTTCTCCGCTTCAACTTTTGCACAAAACTTTTACTCCTCACAAAGCCAAGTAGAGTCCTTTGTGAACAACTCAAACTATGCCTCTCTTGCCTTTGCCGCTGAGGACTTCAAAAGCCCCGTTTCCTCTTTTGGTCATATTTTTATTGTTTTTCACAACCAATCCCCGGAGCCAGAAGCCTCGGCTGTGGTACTAGAGTTTGTTGGTGACATGCGAGAAGACAATTTACTTTTAAAATCACTGCTTTCCACCATCCCTGGCAAATATAAATTTTCAACCTTCTTTCATAAAAAAAGAGAGTATGAGCTTGAAAACAGAAACTTATTTATTGCACCAATGAATTTAAACTCAGCTGAATTTGAGCGACTCAAAGAATTCTCTATTCAGTATTCTAAAAACCAATATGAATATAATTTTTTACTAGAAAACTGTTCAAAGTACATTAATGAGCTGATCCTTAAAGCATTAGAAAATCACAACTGCGAGTTGCCTAAATTTAACAATCCTTATGTGAATTACCAAAGCTTAAAAAAATGCGGGTTAATAGAAGACAACTACTTTTACCCCTCCACCGCCAACGAATTTTTAGACACTGTTGAGTTCAAATTAGATAAGCTCAGTCAAAGCTCTCAAAACAAACTTATAAATTATGAAATATTAAGACAACGACACGAATTTAAAAGAGATAAGCTTTTACAAAAAAAAATCAATTTATTATCTAAAATTCAAAATTTTTCGCACACTCCATTAAAACAAAACATAAAACTTAAAACACTTTCACGGATTTACTTAAAAACGACACTACATAAGGATGACAATCTTTCTTTGGGGGTGACACCGGCCCATCTGTTTTTCACAAATAATTTTGATGCCAGATTTTGGACCGACACTCTTAAGTTGTTTGATGTAGAGGCTCGTTTTAAAAACAATTCGGTGGAACTTTCATACTTTGACTTGTTTAAAGTACGGACATTTCAAGCCAAAAATCCACTATTTTCTGGATTCACTCGTTCAATAAATATTTACTACCAAAAATATGATTCAAAAAATGATAATTACTTGAAAGAAACGGTTCTAAATTATGGGTTTGGTAAAACAATGGCTCTTAGCCCTTATGTTTTTGCCAGTGCACTTTTTAATTTTGAAACCGCACACTACGACAGCCCACAAAACTCTAATTTCTATTTAAGAACTCCACTGGAGCTTGTTTTAAATGTTCGCATTGAAAATAAAAGCAAACTCTACATATCTCACAAACATTATTTAAATAAAAATAAATTTAAAAACACCCAAACACAGGCAAAGCTTTTAATATACAAGTATTCTTCTTGGACCTTGTCTTATAAATATGAGCACTTAAAACCAATAAAATCAGAAACCAATTCAATTCAGTTAGATTATTTATTCTGAAAAGCCTTCTCGAAGCAAAGTTTTTTCAATCCCCTCTACATGAAGCTGGCCTACAATCACTAGTAGGCTATGTATTTCAGGATGATTGTTTAAAAGAGATATGATGTTTTTAGCTTTGGTTTGATTGCGGGCATCAAGCAAGGCCATTTTGTCAAAAAAGATGGTGTTAAACCATTTTTTCTCTCCGTACTTAGGCTCTAATTTTTTGCCTGTATACTTTTGCAAGGCCCTTACCCCAATAATGGCAATTACAGAGGGCAACACAATTTCAGCCACAAAACTTTGGGGATAAGCCCAAGCTGCCAGTGCCGTAGGCGCTAGCAACACTTTTGACAGCATTTCCACCGGCACTATGACTGAGTATAGGTTTTCTTTTAGATCAGGCTTGTGATTGTTTTCTAAAAAATAGTTTTTGTATTCAAACTCTTGCAGTTTTGCTTTGGTGTTTTCAGAGTTTTCAGGCTTGATGTCTGGCAGTTTTTCCACCATTTTTATCATTTCATTTAATGAGCTCATCATTTGATCTTTTGGCACAAAAGCATCACTGATGGTGGAGCCCTGAGTTCTGTCTGTGGTTGTTCTTATTTCTCTAAAGGCCGCCTCTAAATATCTTGCAAAAAGGTCCCCGCCCCAAGTCTTCTCGGTGCTGGCGTACTCGTGAGCCCGGTAAGAAAACTCTAACAGTAGTCTTTTTCCAATAATGCTTGAACCTAAGTTTTTAAGATGACTCTCCCCTAAAATCACAACGGTTTGACCGTTATTGGATTTAAGAGTTCTGACTTCATAGTCTGATTGTTGCGCCATTTTCAGCCAAAAAAACTGCGACTCAGTCAGCTTGCTATCTTTAAACAGCTCACGGCATTGGAAGGCACTGAGCGGAATGTGCGTTAATAACAAGGCTGCCATCATTATGAGTTTCATGGGGTCATTATACGCTATTTTGATAAAATTTTATAAAATCCCCCATTCATATGAAGTTTTTACCTTGAGCGTTTAACACTTACACATATTCTACTATTCCCCTTGAAATTGATGGCTCAATGGCTTTTTTTAGGCTCAATGAAACAGTTTATATTATTGCTTTTAGCGACTTTTATTTGGGGCTTAGGTTATGTGGGCACTCGTTGGACGCTGTTTGAATACTCACCCACTTGGTCCAACGCTCTTCGCTTTTTTTTCGCCGGGGTTTTTGTACTGCCCTATTTGTTTATGAATAGAGACAGAATTCCTATTGTGGGAGCCTTTTGGTCTTCCGTCGTATTATTTATAGCCATGCAGCTTCAAACCGTGGGCATTGCCAACACCACCTTAGCGAAAAGTGGATTTTTAACCGTTTTTTATGCTTTGTTCACGCCACTTCTTACACTGATGCTTTTTAAACAAAAGTTTAAACCGGGCTATTGGTTTTTATTGGCCAGCTCTCTTGTGGGCATATTTCTTATCTGTGATATGGACATCAGTAATTTTAACGAAGGCGATGGCTACATTTTAATGTCGGCATTTGCCTTTGCAGTTCAAATTCTAGTTGTGGATAAGTGGGCCGATGAGGTGGACCCATTATTGTTTAATTTTATGCAATGTGCATTAGTTGGGGTTTGGGGACTGGGTTATGCCTATTTACTTGAGGGCCCCGTAAGTCTTAGTCCATTAGTGGACTTTTCGTCTCATGAAAATCAATTGGTTATATTAGGCTTTGTGGTTTTGTCTATTTTGTCGTCTTTAGTGGCCTTTACACTACAGATTTACGCACAAAAGGGCATGCCGCCTCATATTGTGAGCTTATGTTTTTTGATGGAGTCGGTTTTCGCGGCATTTTTTGGCTATGCCTTTTTTAAAGAGTCCCTAACTCTTATGGCCATTATGGGCTGTATTTTAGTTGTCACCAGTGTAGCGCTCATTCCTCGTTTTACACATTATCAAAAATAAGAATACGTGCTTGAATCTCAAGTAAAGAGTTTTTATAGTGGATTTTCCAAGGGGAATCTATGACGACAAAAATGATTGTAAGACTCAATGCTCTCGTACTTGCCTTATTCTTAGTTTTATTTGCTATGAGTAAAATTGAGCAGGGCTCATTGAATCATTTTTTAAATGCCTTTTTTGGGGTTCAAAAACAACAAGAGCCTCAGGTTCAACCCACCCTTAGACGCGCAAAAATTATTAAACTTCCACAGCAGGACGACAATCAATGATCACAACAATGCTCTTTTTAAGTTTACAGTTCTTTACACCTCAAACAGCAACAGCTGAACCATGGGTTTCAAACCGTTTTGCTCAAAACTGTGCCGGTTGCCATGCACCTGGGCGCTTTAACCGTCCGCCCATAGGCCGTCGTTGTACTCTTTCTTGTCAGGGCTGCCATGTGAACCCTAACGGTGGTGGCATGCGAAACAAGTACGGTGTGTGGAACGACAAGCGCTGGCTGAAGTCTATGCACTCTGACACCCTAAGAAATGACCACGCTCCGGCGCCTTATAAGTATCAAAAGTATAAAAAAGTAGCTGGGCGAAAAACTAAGCGAGTTTATAATTTAAATGTTATTAAAAAGCTCAACCCTCCTGAAAAGTTTTATGACAAACACCATGATAAAAACTGGCTGAAAGAGGTTCCAACATTATCCCAGTACTTATCCACAATTCCCTATGAAGACCCTTACAGGCAAGAGCGCCGTGAGTCGATTCAAGCCTCAGGTGACTTAAGATATTTGTACGGAAAAGTTTCAGGTGATTCCGATAAAGATTTAAACTTTTTAATGAACGTGGACTTAGGCATCAGACTTCGCCCAATCAAAGAAAAGCTTTCGTTTGTGTTTGAACATAGATATTTAAACAACCCAAACAACACAGAGCTAGAGTCTGTGTTCACCACTGAGTCTCGCGTGAGATCCGCCTACGTTTTGGTGGATGACTTGGCTTACAACACCTATGCCATGGCAGGACTCTACCGCCCCATGTTCGGAAACTACACCCCCGATCACACCTCTTTATCACAACAGATCAGTGGACTTGATCAACGAGCTGTGTATAAAGGCATTGGGTTTGGTGCGGCCCCTAACGTTCCATTTTTTACCTTTAATTACTTAATGCCCATGCAAAACACTAATTATTCACAAGACGAGGGCTTTGTGTTTACCGGAGGAGGAAGGTTTGTCACCCTTGGGGCTTCAGCCACCATCTCTCATTGGAACACGGAGAAAGACTCTACCTCTGTTCCTGGCTTAAAGGTAAAAAAAGAGATGACCGCTATTGCTTTAGGTACAGCCTTATTTAATTCCACACTTATATTAAATGGCGAGCTTTTAAATTTTAGCATTCAAGATGACAATGCCAACACCAACAGTGGAACCGTTATGACTTTTGAGGGTAAATATAAAGTCTGGAGAGAAAGTTATCTGACCGGCGAAATTGCAAACTCTAACACCGCTGTTGATACAACCAAGGGGTCTGCCACCTCATATGCTGTTGGTTACAAAATCTTTCTGGTGCCTGGAGTTGAATTAGATGTCAAACACGCCATTTACAACACTGAAAGACAGGGCTCAAAACTTGACTACAATACCACCTTTTTACAAGCCCATTTATACTTCTAAACAATAGCAAATTCAGACTGGCTCTGGGTTTGCTACTCTTATCTCACAATGAAACAAAGTAGCCTTATAAATTGACTAAAGTCTAAGTCGAAGCCTGACGATAGATTAAATGCTGGACGTAAGTAGTTAAAAAATGATTCACATTTTGAAAGGCTACCGCATATGAAGTCTAGCATAAAAGCACATTCAATAATTGCATTCAAAACCATCAACTCCATTTTACTTGTTTTAATTCTAGGTGTTTTTATCACCGGTTGTGAGCTCACAGAAGATAGCAAAGACGACATCAATGATGCCTTCACACCTCCAGAGTCCCAACAACCACCCACCGACAACCTTGTCGACACAGGAATGTGTGAGTCTCAAACTTACATTCAACCTCAAGCTCAGTATTTAAAGAAGTTAGATCTTTTATTTGTGGTCGACACCTCGGGCTCCATTCGTGACGAGCGCACAGAGATTGCCGATGGAATTGAAAGCTTTATTAATGAACTTCCATCCGATGTGGATTACCAAATTGGTGTGATGCAAGCACATAGTAGTGTCAGTGATCAAAGTGGCGCGCTGTTTTCACACAACAGCCCTAAGGTTTTAAAGTCATCTGAGCTTACTAAGTCCGAAATTCGCTCTCACTTAAGAACCACTATGTATAATACAGATTCCACAGACTATGCTGGAGATGGCGGCGAACAGATGCTTTATTCCCTAAACAAAGCCATCACTGAAAATGTTTCTACCATAAAATCCCAAGGCTTTTTTAGAGAAGACTCAGCCCTTGCTGTGGTTATGGTCTCTGATGAAAACGACATTTGTGCCCTTGGTAGCTATCCTCATGGAGTAACTCCTGTATATGACCCAGAGAAAAAAGAATATCCCGCCTTTGAAAGAGATTGTGCCAATATCACCCCAGAAAGTGTGGTGCAAAACTTAAGAACTCTTCAAGGCGAAAGACCTTTGCTTGTGTCTTCCATTGTGTACACTGGTGAAGGCTATATCCCCAATCGCGGTGAAAATGAAATTGGCTATGGCCTTATAGAAGCGGCCAATGTGGCAAGTGGTGTTGTAGTAGATCTTGCCTCTGGCGATTACGATCTTGGAATGCGCCAAATCGGCTCCATGGTTGTTAAAAAATTAAATTTAAAAACAGAGTTTAAACTTAACACCTCTGATTTTGATCAAAGCACTCTTGAGGTCTTAGTGGACCGCCAGGCTGTGAATTTTAATTACTTACCGGAAATTAATGAAGTTCATTTAGCTGAGGCCGATGCTGGCAGAGAAAACTCTGAAGTCTACATTAAATATTGTAAAAGCATGTACGAAACCATTGTGATTTCTGATGTGCAGTTTTTAGAAACCACCACCACCTCTACCATTGTTCGCTGGAAGACCAATATTCCTGCAACCACTCAGGTGGAGTATAAAAATGTATTAACTGGAGAAACTTTTTTAACACCCCTTGATACAAACTTAAAAGTGGAACATGGGGCCGCAGTTAATGACTTAAGTCCTAACACCTTGTATGAACTTCGACTCATCTCTATGGGCGAAGAGGGCCAAGTGACCACAAGCTCAGCTTATAAGTTTAGAACTCAACGTTAATTTTCAACCGGCATCTCGCCCCAAAGCTCAATGGCATTGGGCCACTCAGAGGTGCCGTTATTAGTTTGTCCATCTTTTAATAGGGCCGAATGAGTGTTTAACCAACGCACAAGCCTTTGCTTTTCCGACTTTGCTGAATTGACTGTCAAATTTAGGTCTTTTAAAAACCAGTTAGGAATCCTCGTTCTGTACCAGTCATAGCACATACTAAATGTCCTGTGAGGATCTTGATAGATGCACTTATCAATGTGTTTGTGTGGTTTAAAAACTTTATGCTTCATGTAAACTCGGCCCTCATCCATCTCAAAGTATTGCTTTACTATCACGTCCTCTTTTTCTAAAGGGAAAGCATATATACCGCGACCAATATCTTTTAGTGGTTTTAAACTATATATCTTTCTGGGCTCTGGTACCGGGTTTGCGGTATAGTTGTTGATAAAGCTTCTTGTCAGTCCTGAGAAAAAGCTCCATCCATAAGCGATGTCAAAAGCACAGTGATTGCCTTTTTTCAAACTAACAACGGCAAGCGGGGTTTTGTTATCGCCGGCGTGTTTTGATAACAAGGTGTCAGCATTAAAGCTCGACTTCACCATGTAATCATCGTCTGAATGAATGACCATTGTTGGAGTTGTAATCAGATGAGAATACTTCACAAAATTATTCACATCCCAATACTTTTGTAAGCTGTCCACATGAAGCCCTTGAAAGGGCTCCATATCCCAAGGCTGCTCTTTAGTTAAAAGCTGATAGTGTTTAAAGGCCGACTCCGACACTGTCTGATACAGCTCCCCTTGTGACCAATCATCGCCAAAGTTTAAATATTTACTTAAAATTGGCACGTCAAAAAATACTTCTTTTAAAGTGTTGGCAGTTAGGATTTTATAAAAGAAGCCTCTCAAAGAGCGGCTAAAAACGCTTCGCATAGTAGGCTCTAAGTTCACCACAGGGCAAATCGCCGTGGTTGAAGCAAGTAGTGGCTCTTTTAAAAAACTATTATATAGGGCTGAAAACAAAGCCGCATTCCCGCCTAAGGAGTAACCAGCGGAGTGAATGTCTGAAATCCTATCTCTAAATTTTGAAAAGCGACCTTTTAAAATTTCAGCCACTTTAATAATTTGTCGACCCTCATCAAAGCCACCAATGGCCACCACTCCGTTGTCTTTTAAATAGTCTGTTCCTGTCACGTTTCCTAAAAACAACACATTAAAATCCGACTGTTCATAGTAGTGCATAAGTAAAGAACGAATATTTCCACTATCTTGAGCGTTACAATAAATTCCACACTTTATAATCACCATGGGCCGTTTTTTGTTGTCAGGCTTCATGGCAAGAATGCCTCTTAAGGTGGTGTTGTGATCTAAAATGATCATTACTCGTCTTAAAGTACTAATAGTGCGAATGTCGTATTTCACATTGGCCGCTCTTAGTAAAATCATTATTGAATTTCGTTTTTGATTGCTGCTTAAATAAGGCAAACATTTATCCAGCCAAGGTTTAGACTTTTTTTGAAACTCCGGCATCGACACTGCGTTTTCCATCATTTTAGACAAGTGTGAAAAGTGACATTGATAAGGAGTTGTGCCTGGAGTGTCACCATGTGGAACCCAACTAAAAAACTTCATTGGTTTGGACACTTTTACTTTTTCCTCAACTGTGCCATCAGGGAGTTCTTTAAATTCATAGATGGGAGTGAATTCACTGAGCTGTTCTTCAATAGGGATCTCTTCAATGGATTTAACCGGCAGGTGATCCTTTTCTACATAAAAACCGGGAAAGCTTAAGTCGTCATCCCAGTTGGCCCACGACAGCGAACTAAATAATATAACACAAACAAAGATCGCCATCCGTGGCATAGATCCCCCTCATTGATAAATATATGTATCATTATAGATGCAGAGCGTAGAGCTTCACAAAGACTTCGCCCAGAACTCGACCGTGATTTTAGACTTTTGTTTATGTATAGCTGACTGTGTGTTCGCTTATTGGAACATCAAAAAACACATTTTAGCACGACCAATAGCGGGCTGGTTTTTATTAAACAAACGCTGAAAAAAGTTTTGTTTAAAACTAAGCCCAACGAGTCGGTTTTTATAAAACTCTAAATTGTAATCAAATTCTTTAGCTAAAATATGTAATCGCTGTAAGTCATACTCGTTGAGGTTTAAAATCAAAAAATGGCTGTTTAAAAAGTTTCTTAAAACTCTTAACAGCTGCATTTGTAAGAAAGTGGCCTGCATGGTGGCGTTGGCATATTGAAGGGAATTGCTTTCATCTAACAAGTCATAAGTTATTCTCTGGCCTTTATCTATAAGACTTTTTTTGTGCTTTAAAAAGTCCAAAGGCACATCTTCTGCTGTATTTAACAAAATGCTAATCAACTTTTTTGCTTTTTGTTCAGCGTTTAGATGCGGATAGTGAAAGTAGTGTTTTAAATACGTGATGGTTTCAAAGAAAAAGGGCTTGTCTTTGTTGTAATCTTGCATCTCATGCAAGCGGTCAACGAGACCAATTCTTGTTAAGTGGCCCATGTGATTTTCTACAATGTTGGTTTTGTTTTGTAGTAAGTAAATGTCTTGTGGTGTGTAATCTAGTAAAGCGCGAGCCGCTTCCCATTTACCAGCTAAAGGTAAATAGTGTTCCAGTAAAGCTTTTTGAATGTGAAAGGCTTCACTAAAAAAAGTTGGTCGTTCACTAAAATAATTGATCGGAGGCGTAACTACAGCCCTTCTTAACACCTGGTTGACTTGATCAGGCGTAGGGTTGAGTTTGATAAAGTTTTTGATGTTTTTATTTAAAAACTTCAAAACCGCTTGATGATAAAAAAATTGTGCTCTTCGAAACTCTACAATCAGCCTGTTGTTTTGAATGCCTTTAAGTTTACTGTTGTATTCCGGAATCTTTTTTAACAGTTCGTCTTGCTCCTGTAGAACTATAGTTACAAACTCACCGGCGGTGCTCACCTGCTGATTTAACAATAGTGGCTCAAAGGGGTTTTTGTTATTCACTTCAGCTTGAGCTGACAGACCCACCAAAAAGACAAATATAATATTTAGACAAGACATAATGTTGAGTTGAGCAAGCTTTATACCAAACATGGCACCGCTATTGCTAATTGGTTAACTTATGTATTTAATTGGTTTTTTACTTATTCTTATCTTCAATATACCAGCACTAGGGGCTGATTTTTGCCGTACAAACTTTGAACCACAGTATAAATATTATAAAGTTAATCCCAATACAGTATCAACTCACTTTACTAAAAGTGACTACCAGATCCATGAAAAAATTGGTTCACATTATTTTTCAGTGATCGCTCACCTAACAACTCAAGGTTATATTCACTTTAAAATGATCCTGCGCCATGAAACCTCCCCCATGAGGTCTCCAAACCTTCCTTCTGGACAAAAGCAATTTGATGCGATTATGGACTACTTTAGTCATATTTCTAAATCCACTCATGCCCCTATCAACGGCGTATATGGAGAATGGACTCCTGCAAAAAAGGGTGAGCTCAGTGACAACTATAATATGTTTTTCCGTGCTCTTAATGATTACATGAAACGCTTTAGCCTATCAAAAGAAGAGGCCGCACAACTAGCGGCCTTTGATACCTGGAGTGGCAAACAGGCTCAACGCTATGGGTTTGATAAAGTAAACATCTTAAAGCTTGAGCCCGACTACATTAAAGTTTTGTATTCACGTTAGTACATAATGTCGTTGATGTACTCCACTTCACCTTCCCAAATCTTTCTTTCACGTTCGGTGAGCAATTCTTTAGGAATCGTAATTCCATAACCATGGGCTAAAAACCACTCTAAGTACATGTGATAATAGCCTTGCTCTCCTGCCTTTTCTCCCCAACTGTTTTCAATTCGAAATTTAACAGGTAGTTTGCTTCCTTGAGGCTTATCATAGGCATCAATAATCACAGCATGATTGGCAAAACCTTTAAGGTGATAGAGCCAGTCTGCTTTATCTCTAAAATCTAATTTTGGAGCTTCTTTTTCGTTCATTGCATAAATAAGCTGTCTGTTAGTCAGAGCGGGGTGCAAAATACCAGTTTCATTGGAGATATCCGAAGCAAAGTCTGCAATTAGGTAAACGGGTATCCCTCTATCTATGCTTTTCTTAATCAATTGTATCAAACGATGTGTGTGTGTATTTAAAAACTTAAATCCCGCATGAGCCTTGGCAATATTTGAGCTAAATTCTGCTTTATAGGTTTTATCCTTAGCTCTGGTTGGAATGTCCGTCACTGTAACAAACTCTTCAGCTTTGAATCCCGCTATTTTTGCAGCAAACTCTTGAGGCGTATACATCTCAGGCTTCAAAGACTTGTGTGTACCAGCCGCGGTTTTTTTAACCTGTCGGTATTCTACTTGAGTGGGCGGAGTTCCTAGGTGAGACTCTAAAATTTTAAAAGCACCTGATAACACATCTTGTTTGTACTCTCTTAAGTATTCAAAATGCGCTTTTTGAATTTTATTAACGTACTCAGGATTCGAGCCTTCTTTAACTCCTCTTTCTGCTAAAAAGCGCTCATTATGAAAATCTAAGCCTTTGAAGTGATCAATGTACATCCACATCTCAGAGGCTTTACTTAAAAGGTAATCGTTAAGTTTTGAAAGTATTAACTCACTTTTTTCAGAACTTATCGTATGAGGCATGGCTTCATTTGGTACTAAGCCATACTTTTTAGCCAAATATAAAAATTCTGGCGCTGACCCACCATCAGAAGGTCTTTTGGTGAGCATAACCCCTCGAACATCATCAGCACGATGTGCTTTATTGGCATGAATGATCTGGTGTTCTAAGTAAGAGTTTGCGCGCTCTAAGAGACTAAAAAAGTACAAATAGTTTTGAGAAAATGAAAATTCATTTTTAACTTTTCCCTTTGCCTTCAGCGCTCCTTCCAGCATATTGGTGCCAGCAAAAATCCAACAGCTTCCAGCCTGGCATTGGTTTTTAACCTCTCTTTTTGGAACCTCGTTCGTGTAGTTGGAGTTGTGGCTCTCCTCTTTAAACTCACCCGGGATTTTTCCACCAAGTTCTTTCACAATGTTCATTAGATTTTGTTCATCTTCAGATTTTTTTCTGTTGCTCATTTGAGCCGCCCAGTTTGGATCGACATCTGTTTTTAAAAGCTTATCCGATGATTGGTAAAATAAAGCTTTACAGACTGATGGCGCAGAGCCCTTGGCCCAAAGCGAACATGAAAAAAGCACAGTAACTACTGTAAATAATACGTTTTTAGACATAATTTCCCCCCAAAAAGGTTTTATTTTTACTTAGAGGGGAAAACAAACCTGAAATTTTTATATTACTTTTTTACATGATCTTTTTTACATAGTTTTTTAAAGCCATAACTGTTGCTTATTGATCATTGAAGCGGAAATTTTTTCAACTCTTCTCATCTGCAATATATTGATTTTAGGGCTTTAGCGCAGCATACTCCCAATCAATGAAACAAAAAGGTGATAAACGTTGAACGCCTATTTAAAATTATTAAAAACCCATCCAAAAGCTTTGAGTTATGGCTTTAGCCACTCTTTTTTTTCAAGCTTTGGGCAAACTTTTTTTATCGCCTTTTATGTGGGATATATCCAAGACTCCTTAAATATCTCTAACACAAAATTTGGTAGCCTTTATGCGATTGCAACCCTTGTTGGTTCTTTCACTCTTTCACATATGGGAGAATGGCTTGATAAGACCAGTGCTAAAACTTTTAGTTTATTTGTTTTAATCGGGCTTATTTGTGCCGCCACCCTTATTGGTCTTTCGACGAACTTGTGGATTTTAACTGCAGGGCTTTTGTTAATACGACTTTTTGGACAGGGCTTATGCAGTTTGGTGGGAAGCACCACAATGGCCAAGTTATTTAAAAAAAATCGTGGCAAAGCTCTTGCGATCTCTGGCCTGGGGCATCCTATTGGAGAGATGCTTCTTCCCAGTTTCGCCGCTTTACTTCTTGGATATTTTACTTGGAGACAAACCTGGTTTATTAATGCCGGAATCATTTTTGTTGTCTTTGGAAGCCTGATTTTGTTTTTTGGTCAAAACCTCAGAGGGGAAATTGAACTGCCCTCTGCATCTACTAAACTAAACCGTTTTCAGCTTATTTTTGATAAAAGATTTTTTCTATTAATTCCTACATCTATTATGAACGCCTTTGTTTTAACTGGTGTGTTTTTTCATCAAAGCTTTATCCTCGAACAAAACGGATGGAGCTTAAAACTTATGGCTTCAGCTTTTATTGCCTTTGGGGTCTCAAGGTTTATTTTTAGTTTAGTTTCTGGGGATCTGATTGATCGCATTAGTTCGTTTAAGTTAATAAAGTTTTACCTAATTCCACTGCTATTAGGTGTTTTGTCTTTACTTGTTATTAAGCACCCGGTGGGTGCATTTATTTATTTATTTTTATGTGGGATCAGCGTGGGTTTTTCATCAAACTTGTTTGCAAATATCTGGTCCGAAATATATGGCGTAGAAAAGTTAGGGGCCGTACGTGGACTACATGGCACCTTTGGTGTGGTCTCAACTGCTGTTAGCCCACCTTTGTTGGGTTATATGATTGACCAGGGAGCAAGCCTTCAAAGCTTTGTGTTCACTTTAGTGGTTTTTATAATAGTGAGCTATAGCTTACTTTTCTTACACCCTCATGTGAAAAAATAAATGTAAATTTTATCAGTCAAAACAAGATCTTATATAGCTGGCCTGCGTATTGCTCTTTACTAGGCTTGAAGCTTTAACTTAGCGCAGATGGGGATTATCTGGATGCTTAGAAGACAATTATTGTCAGTTATATTTATTTTTTTCAGTATTTCAGCCTTTGCTGAGGACTTTAGCTTTCGCACAAATGAAAGCTTTAACATCCTACAAAGACTCGTTCAGTCTTTCCCTGAACTCTACAACTATGATGGTTTCATTGAAAATACAAAGCATAGGTACATCACTCATTTTGAATCTAGTTTCTTTGAAGCTCTTGCCAGAAATGAGTACATTCACCCCTCTGGAAGAAACTTTACTCTTCAAGAAAAATTACTAATCAGACAAAAGCTTATTCAAACAGCAAATGGCTATGTCAGAAACCAACACAATATGATCAACGAATATGAAAAGTTTGAAGGAGAGACCTACACACACATAAAGCGAGTTGGTATCTTAGTTGTTCAAATTGCCCTTCAAGTTGAAAAAGTTATCGCTTCAGTGGCAAAGTTCCATGATCGGTTAAAGCTAGTTGCTGATATTTATGAGCTTTATAGGCTCGGCTACCCAAGTGAAATTAAAGCAACTATTTTAGATTTTTTAGTGGCCAATCAAAAGTTTAAAAAAAATGATGTTAGTGATGGTCAAATTCTCATTAGAGACAAACATGGTGACTTGTCTCGACTGCCTTTAGCTTTTGCCATACATGAACTCAATCGTATGGAAAAAAATGAACTCTATAATTACTTTATTGAAAACGGTCATGCTGAAAGGCTTTCGAAAAATCGCATAGTACTTAAGCCAAAAGCCATCATCGCTAAAGTTTTTGAGACTATTGCTGACCATGAGGACGCCATCTCAAGAAAAGATTTAGGCAACCCTAAAAACCTCACCAGTGCCAGCAAATATCTTTCTAACCTTAATAAAGCACCAGCGATAGAGTTAAAAGGGCTGCTTTCAGCTCTAAATACAGACTTGTCAAAAATTGCCCCTGTTTTTGAATATTTTGAAGGGCTGGGTTTTAAATCCTATCAAAACCTAGTAAGCCACAAGATCACTAATATTCAAGACTACTACCGAGAGAAAACTGTGAGCTCTAACTCATGTTTTATACTCTTCTGGTAGCCATGTAGTTTTTATACAATCCCACCAAATGCCCATAATATGTTTTGTGATTTAACACTTGTTGAATAAAGTGTTCATGTTTGGGGATCAAAATGCTGGTAAAAAACTCTCTCACATTCTTAATGACCCTTTGCATGGCTAAAATTAGTTCAGCATCATGCTTTGCTGTTTTTCAACCACAATCCAAGATAACAGTTGTAGAGCAGCTTTTTACCTCATTAGAAATTAACCAGGTTGATAAAATTGCCACTCGCAAATACTCAGTTTTTGATATTTTACGCATTCGAAGAGATTTAGACTCCCACGCATTTATTAAACATGAGCTGACTCTGCCTAAGGCCTTTATTGTGCCTGAAGCTCAAAAAACTTCACTTTTAAAGCTTGATTTTAAAATTCCTGCGGATGCACAACCTTTAAAGCTAAATATCAAAAACTCTGCTGTAAAATCAAAATTTGACCTTGCTTTGAATTTAATTATTAAACAAATTGAAGATCTTGGCTACCCGTGGAGCACACGCTTAGGAAGACATTATCTTTCCTCTCGCAATATTCCAAAGGTCCAATATATTTCACGCTCTGAAGCTAAAAAAGAAATACTATATAACAATAATATAATTTTGCAGGTGAACAACTCGGAGACCAAGCTTAGCTATAAGATACACTTCACGCTTGATTCTTTTCTATATTCTCCATCTACAGGCCAAATTGTGTTTGCCGTTTTATATTAATCACTAACATGTTGGGCAAATCTGTAGTTATTTAATAACAGCTCTTCAATAAATCCACGCATCACAGATATTGTTTGTGGCTGCACATCATGAAACAAAACAATGCCGTTGTTGTATTTAAAGACCTGCTCTGTGCTATATGCAAGAAGCTTTTGTGGGTTTGTCTTTTTCCAGTCTAAGGTGTCCACATCCCAAAAAAAGGTCGCCACATCTGTAGACTTTAAATATTTTTGTAATGCGCTGGTTTTTGCTCCATAGGGAAACCTAAAAAATGGCTCAACTAGATCGGTAATTTTTAAAATCTCATCAAAACCAGTTTCAATCTCTTCGACTCCATGATTAAAGCTGTATTTTGGAAGGTTGTGATGGCTATGGCTGTGATTAGCAAGTTTGTGTCCGCGCCTTACAATTTCTTTTATGATTTCTGGATAAGCTTTGGCATTTTTGCCCAAAACAAAAAACGTGGCTTTGACATTGTATTCATCTAAAATATCCAAGAGCTTAGGCGTCAGCCTTGGGTGAGGTCCATCATCAAAAGTAAGGGATACCTCTTTGTGATCAAGTCCGCCGCGCTCCCCATACCAAAACACAGGACCACCTATAGCATTCACAGGAACTTGTCTTGTTGGAGCTTGGTTATTAAAAACTCGGCTTGAATTCAAATTTGCTTTTTGAGTCTGTTCAAAACTTTGGTAATAATCATTCACTCTATCTATCAAGCCTTGACGACAACTTGGCTCTAATGTCTGCTTGGCTTTCTCAGACTCTAAAGCTGTATAGAAAACCGAAAGTTGTTCCGGAGAAAGGCTTTGAAGCTCTTGGCAGCTAATTTGATGAGATTTAATAAGATTATAAGGGTGATGAGAGCTCTCAATCCATTGATGAAAATCTTGCGACTGTTGGTGAGCCTTTAAGACATCTTTAACTGATATTGTTTGATTTTTTTTCTCTTCAGAACAAGCTAAAAAAAACAATATAGAAAACACAACAACAATGACTTTCATGGCACCCCCCCACTTCGAACATAAACATGCCCAAAGGGTTTGCCCTCGTCAAAAAAAGTATAAAAATGCTTTAAATTATAAAACTTGCAGTCTTATGGTTTGGAAATTTTAACTATAAATAAGGTTATCTTTCGTTTTTTTCCCAATCATTTACCAAACGATCTAAGAAATAGGTGCCTGTCGTAAATACACCACCTACTACAAATGTCCATATAGCAAAGAGGTACATAAACATAGGGCTTCCATGTCCTTCAGGACCATACATGGTGATGGCAATAATAATGCTAAATAACAACACTCCAATACTAGAAAGCATAAAGCCTCTGTTGTGCTTCCACTTTTTGAACACACCAATGCCGGCTATGATCAGTAGTATGGAG
Source organism: Bdellovibrionales bacterium (assembly GCA_022450595.1). Lineage (GTDB taxonomy): Bacteria > Bdellovibrionota > Bdellovibrionia > Bdellovibrionales > UBA1609 > JAKUPT01. Next base: position 44,915 of record JAKUPT010000006.1, on the reverse strand, counting down.
GATATAAACTGTAAAGAAACATGGGGCAATAAAGACGACAGACTTGCTAGGAAAGAATTCCAACCAGAGATTAAAAAATAAAACCAAGCTGCAAGCCAACTTACTCCAAGCACTAAAATTGACACTCCAACTGCAAACCTTTGAGGAGAATAGGTTTTATGGCCCATATGAATACGCTCTTGCTCTCCTTCTTTTTTAAGGGGTGTTCCGCCAATAATTAAAAAACAAAAATTAGCACCAAGAACAAGCATGTTAAATATTAATAAACCAATTAAAAAGTACATATTTAAAAATATATAGAATAATGCTCGAAAATGCAGTTATAGCTTTCAGTCTTGAAAACTGTATTTAGGTCATAAATTCAACTTATATACATTTTGTTTGTTAAAACTTTTAATCTAAAAAAATTGAATACTTTTCTTTAATCAAGGACTTGTTTTATGAATTAACAAAAGACTTAAGTCTTATCTATAAAAGAATATAAACTTGTTCTGCCAACTTTTTTAAAGCAAAATCTTAATATGATTTTATATTTATTTTTATCTGCTTTTTCTGCCATGGCCTCAGTTAAAGACTTGCCTACTGATAAACTGACAGTAGGTTTAGGTTTTGGAGCGCCAAAACTCACTGTGAGCCTGATCGGTCCAAGTGGCAATAAAGTGGAGCTTGAGCCTAATGTGAACAATCAAACTATTGTGAGTTTAAACTATGGCCACCTAGGGATCAGTTATGGTTTCAAACAAGAAGAACTTACGAACCCTGAGTTTGATGGTGTTTCAAGTTATGATGATTACCAGTTCCGTCTTTATTATGACAATTTATTAATTGAAGCCTTTTACCAAAAGTATCAGGGGTATTTTATTAAAAACTCAAATGATGTTGTAAATGGAGAAAATAACATCAAACGCCCCAATTTAGAATCGACTAAACATTTTAGCTCTTTCACCTACACCTTTGATTCTAATAATTTTAGTTTAAACCACCCTTATTCTATAGATAAATTGCAAACCCAAAGTGGGGGCTCTTGGCTATTGCAAGCTAATATCACCCACACCACTCTTAAAAATGGAAATGAAGCCATAATCCCCTCAACCACCACAAATGATTACGGAAAGCTGAATTCACTAAATAGACATAGTAACATTTTAATTTCACTAGGTCCTGGCTATGGTTATAATTTGATCTTTGGCAGCTTCTACACCAACCTGACTGTTTTGTTACTCCCAAGTCTTCAAAAGTTTGCTTTCAGTTATGAAGATGGCACTAGTGATGAAAAAGACAATTTTGATTTTGCAAGTGGCGCCATCAAAATTGCCCTCGGATGGAACACACAGAGATACAAAGTAGGCTTGGAGGTGTTGTCCGACAACAGCTCCTCACGGCTTGAAACTAAAGAACAAATAGACTCTTTAACGTTAAAGACGGCCTTTATGTTTCATTATAGATTTTAACTTGAATTCTGTTTTTAATCCATTTTAGTTGTCATTTTTAAAGCTATTTGATTTTGGACCCTCACTTGACTCTGAGCTCATCCCATCTAGAATTAGATATAGACCAAGGAGCGGTTATGAAAAAAATATTATTAGTTTTCTCTATTTTTTGTCTTTCAATCCCATCACTTGCACAATTTAGTTCGCAAAACATTTATCTAAAACGCTGTAAAACTCATGGCACCCAACAAGACGCTAGAATATTTACCAGATGCATGAACAGTAACTTTAGAACTATTGATTATGAACTCGAAAATGAGCGGCTAAATAGATGTCCTACCGCTTATTCAATGAGCCAAAGGGTTGTGAATTGCCATAAATCTAATTTTTCAAAAATTGAATTTATACTTAATCTTCGCCTAAGACACTGCCAAAACTTTGGAAGCGAAGTTTCTGTTAGCTATGAGTACTGCGTGAATGACAACTTTCGAGCTATTGAAGGTGCTTTTAGGTAAATCTTTCTTAAAAAGAAAATTGATGGCGTCTCACCGCGCTGAGTTCATATGAATAACTTCTGTCATTCTAAAGTTTTGCAATCAATTGATATGACCGTTTCAGTTTTTTAATCAACAGTTAATAAACAATTTATTTCTATATATGTTATAGTTTAAAAGAATAATTTTTATGGTTTGCATATGATTGTAATTTTATTTCTACTGATGGCTGTTGTTATTGCACTATCAGGAACAAAACTCTCTCAAATCTCAGATCGCTTGGCAGATAGAACTGGTATCGGCGAAGCTGTTTTTGGTGGTGTTTTCCTCGGTGCAGTTACTTCAATTTCTGGCACAGTTTTGTCTGTTGTTTCTGCTTATAATGGTCATACAGACCTCGCTATTGGCAATGCTGTTGGGGGCATCGCTGCACAAACGTTTTTTCTATGCATTGCTGATATTCTATATCGAAATTCAAATCTAGAACATGCTGCCGCCTCAAAAACAAACATCATGTTTGGAATATTACTGATATCTTTGCTCGCCATATCTTTAATTCCTGAAAATTTACCAGAACTTGTATTTTTTGGCGCCCATCCAGTTTCTTTTTTAATTATAGTTTTATACTTATTAGGGCTTAAATATATAAAACTCGCACAAAAAAACCCGATGTGGTTTCCCAAAAATACTAAAGAGACTAAAACAGATATTCCTGATGAAGAAAAACTCAATGATAAAGAAACCTACAAGCTTTGGATCAGTTTTGTTGTCTTGCTCGTTATAATGGCTTTTGCCGGTTATAGTATTGAAAAGTTTGGGGTAAAGCTGGCCTCACAATTTGGCCTTTCCCACTATTTACTCGGTACATATTTTACTGCAATTTCAACATCTCTGCCCGAACTCATTATATCATTAGCGGCTGTTAAAAGAGGGGCTCTGACCATGGCGGTGAGTACAATTGTTGGTGGTAATACTTTTGATATTTTATTTTTAAGTTTTTCAGACTTTGCCTATAGAGATGGCTCTTTATTTCATGTTTTCACATCAGATCATAAATATTTAATACTTCTCACCATAATCATGAACACTACTTTGGTGCTAGGATTGATCCGACGTGAAAAATCAGGCCTCGCTAATATTGGAATAGAGACATGGGTTATTGGAGGCCTGTATATTTTTGGCCTACTGGCTTTAATATAGTGGTTTTATTATTAGGTATTGTCTCTTGGCTGTCTGTTTTCTCTTTGCTCAATGATATCACTTTTTGAATGTTTATCCGCAGTTTCGTGATCGACTTTATGTCCATTTTTTATATTTTTTTCTGGGCTCTCATCTTGAATTTTGTTTTTTGGATTTTTCTTAGACATTCTTTCTCCTTTATTTTTTATCATTTTCGCACAATCAGATGTTTTTAATTTAAAAAACCCTTAAGCTTATGTGTAAATAATTACATACTTACAATCTTCACGCTCACACACATTTCATTTTTTTGAACCACCCCAGCTCAGTCCTCCTCTTTTATATATATATGGTTAAGAAATTGCACCTACAGCAAGTCAAGCAAAACAAGGATTGGAGCCGATCTTAGGACATTTTTGGGGTTTTTAAATTGATCTTATTGGCCACAGTCTAGCACTATAATCAATTTTAACATCAAAAGGCCTAAGCCTCTTGAATTATTGATTTAACCTATAGCGTGCTATCGACAAAATTAAATATGTATAAAAAAATGGTAAAATTTTTAAATTTGGAGGTAGACTCGAGAGGAGGATTGTGTACAAATTGTAAAATAATTCATTTAATATTTTTTATTTTAATATAATATTTACTTTATCTCCCTTCTTTTATAGTAATTCATAGGCATCTTAAGTTCTTGTGTTATAAACACCTCTAGTTTGAAGGGAGCTTATATATGAAAATGAATCTTCTAATTTCTATCATCTTATTCACACCTTTTGTTTTTGGTAACAACAACATCCAAAAACAAACTGTTGCTATTTGTGACGAAGTCATTTCATCTAATGTTGATAATGCAGCAACAGACACTATTTTGTCTGCAAAAGTAAAGCTGACTATGTCAGAAAGAGGATATCAGGTGGAACACAGCCCTTTTGGCTACGTAAAATTTGAAGGTCATGGAAATACTATGGCATTAAAAACAGGATGTGTTTTTCATCCATATAAGTCTATAATAAGTGATGTTTGCAAAGAAGACGAATCCGTACTTAGAATGCGTTATCAATACAATGGTGGCGATGAGCCAATCTCTACTGGCACATACTATAAAGACTCTAAAGTATTGCGTCTAACCTATGAAGAGCGTGGCGTGTTTTTTTACGAAACAACCAGTGACGTTCTTATTCAATGTCAGTAATTTTTAAAAACAGCTCATCATTATGATGAGCTGAAAATATTTTAAGTGCCTGAGCGCGCTTATTTACTTCAATTTTTGTTTTCATTGCAGATGATAATTTTAAAAGCTTTTCTTGAAAATGATCTAAGGCTTAAGTTTTAACATCTAAATTGTGTTCTTTTTGCAAAAGGATCTTCAGAACAAAAATGTTTGGTTCTCATTAAACCTGCCACATAAAAGCTCCAGCCACCCCAATAGCCCATAAAGTCCTCATCCTCCTCACACATTCTTTCAGCCAACTTACAAACACTCTGAAAATGGTAAATATCATGAGATCTATCAAAAGCCGGGCTCTCCAGACTCTGAGTCTTCAAACTGTTTTTACCATTCACATAAACTTTTTATTTTTTTTGAGATTTTCTATATGTAACAAAGAAACAAGTGGCGGATTGGTCGGCAGTTGTATGATTTCAATAGGTTAAGTGGTCACTCAGGGTAACTCCAGGCTGGTTTTTCCATACTCAGATGAAGGCCAACCCTACTTGACATATATATCGATATACGATATATTAAGCGTATGATTTGTAGCTTTGGTGATAAGACAGCAAGAGACATATTTCATGGCACTAGTAGTAGATTTTCTAGAAAACTGTCTAATGAATTACATGCGGCTGCAGTAAGAAAACTTGACCAACTGAATACTGCATCAAAGTTGGTTGATTTGAAGGTTCCACCGAGTAATAGGCTTGAGCCTCTGAGAGGAGACCTTAAAGGTTTTCATAGTATTCGGATCAACGATCAGTGGAGAGTAGTTTTCAGGTGGTCAAATGCTGGTCCAGAAGAAGTTCAGATCATGGATTATCATAGATAAAGTTTGGAGGATAAAATGTTACCTAAAAACCGAAAGCCCACACACCCAGGGGAGATGTTGTTAGAAGAATTTTTGAAGCCCCTTAATCTCACTCAGCAGAGCTTCGCTAAACATATGGGATGGACCTATGCAAAAGTTAATGAAATTGTTAATGGTAAAAGAGGAGTTTCCCCAGAGGTCGCTCTATCCCTAGCTGACGCCTTCTCAAATACACCTCAGTTTTGGATGAACTTACAAAGTCAGCATGATCTATGGGTGGCTTTGCAGGAGCATAAAGAAAAAAAGAAAGTTTCGTAGTTTATGAAATCAAAATTTGAACTTGGGGGCCGTCTTCGCCAAGGCTTCGGCGGGCCAATTTTGCTTGAGCAAAATTGGCGGAGAGGGTGAGATTCGAACTCACGGAACCCGCAAAGGTTCGCCGGTTTTCAAGACCGGTGCATTCAACCGCTCTGCCACCTCTCCGCATAAGAAGTTCTGGTTGAACTGTTTAAGAGTTACACAACCTACTGATTTCATATGGTTTTGGCAAGTATTGATTCAATTAGCTAATAAAAAAGTAAAAGCCCAGAGTTTTTAATTATTTGGGGCGAATCACTTGCAGGCCGCCCATATAGCTTTGTAGGGCTTTAGGGACTTTTATGCTGCCGTCTTGCTGCTGATAGTTTTCAAATATGGCAAGCAGTGTTCTTCCTACCGCAAGGCCTGAGCCATTTAAGGTGTGCACATATTGCGGCTTATTAGAGCCAGATTTAAACCTTATTCCTGCGCGGCGAGCTTGAAAGTCTTCAAAGTTTGAGCAAGAGCTGATCTCTCGATAAGTTTTTTGCTCAGGAAGCCACACTTCAATGTCATAGCATTTGCTAGCTCCAAAACCGATGTCACCAGCACACAAAGCCATCACCCGATAAGGTAGCTCTAGCTTTTGTAGTATCTTTTCTGCATGAGCCGTCAGCTGTTCATGCAGCTCATAAGAGTTATCTGGGTGAGCAAACACCATCAATTCCACCTTGTCGAACTGGTGTTGACGAATCAGCCCTTTGGTGTCTCTTCCGTAGCTTCCAGCTTCGGATCTAAAGCACGGAGTATAAGCACAAAACTTTTGCGGCAAATCGGATTCAGATAAAATTTCACCAGCATAATAGTTGGTCACTGGAACTTCGGCTGTAGGAATTAAAAAATAGTCCGTTCCCTCTAAGTGAAATAAATCTTCTTTAAATTTTGGCAGCTGAGAAGTTCCATACAAGCTTTTTGAGTTTACAATAAAAGGAGGAATCATTTCCTCGTAGCCATGTTCATCCACATGAGTGTCCATCATAAACTGAATTAAAGCCCGCTCCATACGACTGGCAGCTCCTTTTAAAAAAGTAAATCTGGCACCAGTGACTTTTGAGGCTCTTTCAAAATCTAAAACACCTAAGGCTTCACCCAAATCAGAGTGATCTTTAACTTCAAAATCGAAAGTCTTGGGCTCACCCCAGCTTCGAACATGCTGGTTGTCTTCTTCTGAGTTCCCCTCAGGGGTGTCTTTGTGAAGCTTGTTTGGTATTGTGGCTAACAGCTGATTGAGTTCTTCTTCAGCGTCTGAGGCTTTTTGATTTAACTCTTTGGCTTTTTTGGATATTTCACCCATTTGCTTCAACAAATCAGAGCTGTCTTCTTTGTTTTTATTTTTAAGGGCAATTTCTTTACCCACTTTGTTCTGTTCAGCTTTTAGGTTTTCAGCTTCTGTCAGAGAAGACTTTCGTTGTTTGTTGATCTCAAGGGCTTGATCTAAAACAGCAGGATCTGCACCACGCATCTGTAAAGACTTTTTATAATTTTCTAAATAGTTATCTTCGTTTTTTTCTAAAGCTTTAATGTCTAACATTTATAAATTCCTTGTTTTATGCGCCCGGAGCTATATCAATATACATCTTTAAAATAGTTCCCACGAGAATACAAATCACATCAAAAACAATTATTCGCCAAAAAGTCCACGACTTCGCCACTTTCCAAAAGATTCCTGTAAACAGTACAATCACAAAGAAAAATAAGAAGGTGCCATACTCGAAAATCACCTCACCTATTAAAGAAAAGGTAAGGCCCAATATTAACCCTGATATGAGTTTTAAAAACAAAGTCATTGCACTCATGGATGAGCGTTTAGCTTTGTCTTGAGCGTTCGTTAATAAATGATCAATGTTGCCAGCCATAAGCTTGCGTCTCCTTGTTGTTAATACTCATTGGGGGCTCCACCTAAAGCCTCTATACGTCGCTCAATGCCTGCACGGTCATTAGCTCCCGGGTCCAACAGTAGGTATTGCTTATAGGCATATATAGCATCTTCTGCTTCACCTTTCATTTCATAAATGGCACCTTGTTCTTTATATATTTCAGAGTTTCCAGATTCACGCCTTGCTGCCTCATTTAACATTTGCTCGGCCGTAGTTAAATTATTGGCTAATCTATAACATTTAGCTGCCTTGATATATTTGTCGACACCCTCAGGCTGTCTGGATATGGCCTCCTGATAGGCCTTGGCACAGGCGTTAAACTCTCTCATTTTTAAATGCGCCTCAGCCATCAACTCATAGGGCTCGGACATATTGGGGTTGTACATACGTTCTTTTTCGGCCTGCTCTAGTGCCGGCTTATAACTTCCCACCTCTATAAAGGCCTTACCTAAATAGTAGTGAGCTAAAGGAAATCTTTCGTTTAAAGTGATCACGTTTTTAAATTGCTGTATCGCTTGTTGAGGTTTTTTAACCATTAAATACAACAATCCTGTTTCAAACTGTGGGGTCACATCGGCTGGGTCGACCACTGAGGCTCTTAAAAATGCGTTTAAACTTTTCTTTAATTCCAGCTGATTTCTATATGTTCTTCCTAAAAGAATAAGGGCTTTTTTGTTTTTTGCATCAATGTTGATAATTTGAGTCAGTGTTTGCTCTGCTTCATTATATCTTTCCACGGCCATTTGCAATTCAGCCAGTGCCAATCGGTACTCTACAATAAATGGAAAGACCTGAATCTTTTCAACAATGTTTTGAAGTGCGGCGTCTGTGCCCTGAAGCCCCGCTAATGTTTTAGAGTACATGATTTGTGCATCAATATCGTTAACGTCCATCTCTCTTGCTTTGGACGCTGATTCAAAAGCCTTTTCATACTCTTCATTTTCCATATAAGCTTTAGCTAAAATAATATAACTTTCCACATCGGTATTGTTTATTGCAATGGCCTTTTGAGCATAACTAATCGCTGTTTTAAAAGAACGCCTGATAAGTTCCATTTGTGCGAAACCTCGCATGACCTCAAAACTTTCCGGATTCATAGCTTTGGCTTTCATTAAAACATTTTGAGCCTCAGCAAATCGATAATCATAGGCATGATACATGGCAAGTGTCACATAGGACTCAATCAATCTTGGGTCGGCAATGATAGATTTGTTTAGCCATTCAATGGCTTCTTTTGTTTGAGACAATTGCCATAAGCTTTTTGCGGCCTTAAGGGCCGCCACTCCATTTTTGGGGTCAAGTCTAAAAGCTTCGTCGTACATCGCTTTTGCATAAGAGTATTCATTCTCTCTAAACAATTGATCTCCTTGTGAAATCAGTTGTCTCACATCTACTTGCTTGGCGTTAAGTTCTTTGGTGGCCCCCAGTGTTCTTAAAAAGTTTTGCACGTCCACATTTGTTGGATTGTAGGCAAAAGCTTTTTTAGCAAACTCATAAGCTTCGTCTTTTTGATTTTGACGGTAAGCAATTTCAGCAAGAGTGTAATACGCCTTTGAAGTCAGTTGGTTTGAAACCTGGCCGGGCATTGCAATTGCTGAGATCAACTGTTCTTTAGCTTTTGTTAGTTGATTAAAATGCTTTTGTAAAATAACTCCATTTTCAATATGTGAGAGCTTGTGAGAAGGATTGGCCTGAATAATTTTTGAATACAAATTGTAAGCTTTAGACAAATCACCTTTTTCTTGCACCAACTGAGCCTCCACTCTAAAAAGTGCTATCCACTGGGGCCAGGTACGTTGAGCGGTTTTTGCGTACCCAATTCCAGAATCATACTCTTTGCTCATCTTCATTTGGTGGGCTTTTAAATAATAAAAAAGCACCGGTGGCGTTCCATCAAAACCTGAGTTTAAAATTGAATCAGTAATGCTTTTGGCTTCGTCCCATCGTCCGCGCACCATTAAGTCCACAACCTTACATGTTAAAGAGTAATTGTTCTGACCTATTAATGCTGAAACTTTTTGGTTCGCAAGTTTTATAACTTTTTGATCTTGATTGTCTTGATAGGCATAGGGCCAAAGCTCATAGTAGGTAATACATAACAAAGACCAGGCCTCTCCATTCAAACTGTCTGCACTTAGTAAAGATACAAAATTATTCTGGGCCTGACGATAGCCTTCAAATGTGTCGGCTAAAAAGCTTTTGACCGCAGAATCTAAAAGGGCCTTTGTGTTTACACTGTTATTGGCTTGTGCCGATGTGTCCGGCAGTTGCAGTCGAATGCGAACACCTAATGAGTCTTTATTTGTAGGCCATAACAAAAAGATTAAAATCAATACTACAAAGCCTGCAATGATTGGCAAAAAAGCTTTTTGTTTTTTTGTTTTATTCTTCGCTTTTTTAACATCCATCAGCTCAATGGTGTCTTCGTCACTGTCTTCTTCTACTTTTGTTTTTTTGTGATCCGTTCTTGTGGAGGTTTTTGTTTTATTCTGACTGTGAGTTTGTCGTCCGGTGGTATTAAAAGATTCAAAGGCTTCCGTGGACTGATCACTGTCAATAAAAGGATCTGTAGCCTCTTCATCTTCATCAATATCAATGTCTCCTACAAAAGTTTTGACCTCAAAGCCTGAGTCGGAGGTTTGCTCTTCTTGCTTTTGATTTTGTTGATCTGTTAAAGCCTGAAGCAGTTGATCGTAAAACTCTGGATCATGAGTGATAGGAAACCAATCCGAGCCCGGATAAACAGAAATACTCTCTTCACCCGTTAAAAGTCCTTCTTGAATAAGCTCTAAAACTTTTTTTGTTTCTATAGGCCCACGAATGCGGCCGTCTTGTAATTTAATAATCCACTGTTTTTTAGAGCTCATTATCCAGTTCCATTTTGGTGATTCAGACCCATTCTGGGATTTTTATTATAACCTATTAAAATCACTATGTTATTTTATGTTTTAAAATGTAATAAAAACCATCCTTTATGCCTAACGCCCCGCGTATTAATTCTCAAGTCAAAATTAAAGGCAAATGAAGTTGGCACTCTCCTTGCTAAAGTATAGTGGTATGTTAACTCGAATTCTAATAGTAGTTTATGTAGTTGCCGTTCTTGCTTTCTCTGGTTTTACCAGAGCAAACAACGATGCGAGCAAAGAAATCGAGAAGCAAAATTTAGATTTGAACGCATCGGGACTTCTTATTACCCCTCAACCCCAATAATTATTCCTGATGCGGTTGAACCCCTGGCAACATTGCTTAATTGCAGTGACCCAGAAAGATCCCCAACTTCCCCAAACCCGAACTAGCCCCCCTAGTTCGGGTTTTTTTATGTCCAAACGCAGCAAAAGGTAGTCCGTACCTTTTACTACGCCGCAGCGTAAATATGTTTTTAAAGTTTATGCAGGATTAAGTTTAAGTTTTTTATAGCTTTATTCTTTGGCGCGTTTGATTTTTGCGCCTAATGAGGTGAGTTTGTCTTCAAGTTTTTCGTAGCCACGGTCAAGATGGTAAATTCTATTTACGGTGGTTTCACCTTGTGCGACTAAACCTGCGAGTACGAGACAGGCGCTGGCGCGAAGGTCGGTGGCCATAACGGGGGCGCCTTGCAGTTCGCCCTTGTGTCCTCTGACTACGGCCACTCGGGTTTTAGGGGTGATGTCAGCTCCTAAGCGTGTGAGCTCTTGCACGTGCATAAATCTGTTTTCAAAAATAGATTCGGTGATCACACTGGTGCCTTCAGCTTGAGTCATTAGAGTCATGTACTGAGCTTGCAAGTCTGTGGCAAAGCCCGGATGTGGGGCTGTGGTGATGTCCACTCCTTGCCAAGATTGACACGGATGAACTGTCACTGAAGTTTTGTCTTTGGTGATTTTAAATCCTGACTCTTTCATCTTTTGAATCAACGACTCTATGTGCTCTGGCATGCAGTCTTCAACACGCACCTCTCCACCCGTGATGGCTCCGGCAATTAAAAGAGTGCCGGCCTCAATGCGGTCGGGAATGATGAGATGTTCTGCAGGCTTTAACTTTTCCACGCCTTCAATAGTGATGATACTTGTTCCGGCTCCAGAAACCTTTGCGCCCATTTTATTTAAGTAATTGGCAAGATCCACAATCTCAGGTTCTTTAGCTGCGTTTTCAATAATGGTTGTGCCTTCGGCCAGGCTTGCCGCCATCATTAAGTTTTCTGTTCCACCCACAGTGGCGTTTTCAAATAATATAGTAGAACCCACAAGTTTTGGCGCTTTGGCTAACACAAAGCCCTTCTCAACTTTCATTTGAGCACCCAAAGACTCCATTGCATCTAAGTGTAAATTAATTGGCCTGGTTCCAATGGCACACCCCCCAGGAAGACTCACAACCGCTTCGCCGTATTGAGCTAGTAGTGGGCCTAAGCACAAAATGCTTGCGCGCATTTTTCGAACCACATCGTAGTCGGCTTGCATTCTTTCCGGGCGCTTTACTTTCACCTTTAAAGTGGTGCCCTCTCTGAGAGTTTCTGCCCCTAAAAGGTTTAAAAGTTCACAGGTGGACTCAATGTCTTTTAAATGAGGGACGTTATGAAAGGTGTGCTCCCCCTCTGCCAATAAAGAAGAAAATAAAATTGGAAGAGAGGAGTTTTTTGCTCCACTTGTTTTTACACTTCCGTTTAAAGCCCCAGAGGGTTGAACGATCATCTTATCCATAAAAAACTCTTTCTTTTATTTTTGAGCCAATATCACACGATCAAAGCTGGCTAAGTCTTTAATCACTTCAATGTTTTTATATCCCAAATCTGACAACTTCGTTTTTAACTCTTTAGCCTGATTGTAGCCCATCTCCATACACAGATAGCCACCAGGTTTTAATGCATGAAAGGCTTTTTCAGCCCAACTGTTTAAAAAGTAATACCCATCTTCTTCAGCAAAAAGCGCTTCGTGGGGCTCATACTCTTTTACATGCTCCGAGACGTCTTTATCATCTTTAGCAATGTAAGGAGGGTTTGATACAACTAAGTCATAATGCTCAGTTTGAAGCTCTAACTTTTCCACGTCTTTATGAAGAATGTGAACCTCTGCATTTAAATTCTTCGCGTTTTTCTCTGACAGTCGAACCGCGGCTTCGGACACATCTACCATTTCTACTTGAGCACGATGAAAAATCTTTTTTAAGCTAAGGCCAATACAGCCAGAACCACATCCTAAATCAATAATATTTAAAGCGTCATCTTTGTTAAGTTTGTTTTTAATTTCATCAACTATAAACTCGGTCTCTGGTCGCGGTATTAATACTCCCGGTTCCACAAAAAAGTCATGACCATAAAAACCTTTATAGCCCAAAATATAAGCCACAGGCTCACCACCGGATCTGCGCCTTACATGCTCTCTGCACTTTTCAAGCTCTTGCTCTTTTAAAGGGGCATCAAATTTTAAATAGATCTCCATACGGGAAATATTTAAAGCATCCGATAGTAACAACTCAGCGTCTAACCTTGGCGAAGGTAAGTTTTTGTTTTTAAAAAATAATGTGGTTTTATCGAGTACATCTTTTAAGGTCATAATTATTAATGAATGTTTTGTTGTTTTAAGGCTTCAGACTGATAGTGAGTCACCAATGCATTCACCAGTTCATCCATTCCTCCAGCCATGATCCCAGTTAAGTTATGGCTTGTATAGCCTATTCTATGATCTGTGACACGTGATTGCGGAAAGTTATAAGTGCGAATGCGCTCCGACCGATCTCCCGTTCCAATTTGTGCAAGTCTTGCATCACTGGCTTCTTTCATGGCTTTTTCATCTTCAAGGGCCTGAAGTCTTGAGTATAACACCTTCATGGCTTTTTCTTTGTTGGAAAGCTGTGACTTTCCCTCTTGGCAAGTCACCACAACACCTGTGGGCAAATGTGTGATTCTCACAGCCGAGTCAGTCGTGTTCACCGACTGCCCTCCATGACCACTTGATCTATACACATCAATTCTTAAATCATTCGGGTCCACTTTCACCGTCACTTCTTCTTGCTCAGGGATAACAGCCACGGTGATCGTGGATGTGTGCACTCGTCCTTGTGATTCGGTTTTTGGCACACGTTGCACTCGGTGCACACCGCTTTCGTACTTCAAACGGCTAAACACCCTTTCTCCACTAATGTTAGCAATGACCTCTTTCACTCCACCAGCGTTACCTTCAGTTATGGCCAGCAGTTCAACCTTCCAGCCATGTTCTTTTGCAAAGTGCACGTAGGCTCCATAAAGTTCTTCCGCAAAAAGGGCGGCTTCATCACCACCAGCTCCAGGGCGTATTTCTAAAATGATCGATTTATCGTCGTTTGGATCTTTGGGCAAAAGTGCAATTTTTAACTCTTGCTCTAATTCTTCTTTACGCTCTTCAAGCTCAGGGAGTTCTTCTTTGGCTAAGGCTCGAATGTCTTCATCTTTTTCATTGGCAATAATGTCTTTGTTCGACTTTAAATCCCCGGCCACTTTTTTGTACTCTCGGTAAACTTTAACCACTTTTTCAAGGTCAGAGAGTTCTTTAGTGAGCTTTCGAAACTTTTTTTGATCATCAGTGGCATCGGGACTTCCCAACTCACGTTGCACTTGTTCAAAGCGCTTTTCCACTTGGTCTAATTTAGCAAACATGGTTAAAGCCTAACATTCTGTGTTAATGTAATTTTTATAAAGGAATTCTTTACAATTAATTTTTTTGTATGCTAAAACCTTTCTCTCACACAAAAAAAATCTAAGCAACTTTAAATATTTGATGGAGTTATCCACATCGATATCCACAAAGTTGTGGTGCGCCGCGCATCTGCTGCGCCGCCAAATTGTAATTTTTCGCTATTTATTTTTATTTAATGATTTCAGTGGGTTACTTGCCGCCCATAGATTGTAAAAATTCATTGTTGGTTTTGGTGTTTTGCATTTTATCCAGCAAAAACTCCATACTATCCACAACGTTCATAGGTGCTAGAACCTTTCTTAAGATCCACAATCGCTGTAGTGCTGCAGGTTCCACAAGAATGTCCTCACGTCGAGTTCCAGACTTGTTGATATCCATACAAGGAAAGATTCGTTTCTCCATCAGCTTACGGTCTAAGTGAATTTCAGAGTTACCAGTACCTTTAAACTCCTCAAAGATCACTTCGTCCATTCTAGAGCCCGTGTCTACAAGTGCTGTGGCAACGATAGTTAAACTTCCACCCTCTTCAATGTTTCTGGCCGCACCAAAAAATCTTTTTGGTTTATGAAGAGCATTTGAGTCCACACCACCAGATAAAATTTTACCAGATGGAGGCACAACAGTGTTATAAGCTCGCGCCAATCGAGTGATCGAGTCTAATAGGATCACCACATCGTGTTTGTGCTCAACTAAACGTTTAGCTTTAGAGATCACCATCTCTGCCACTTGCACGTGACGAGTTGGTGGCTCATCAAAGGTTGAACTAATCACTTCGCCATCAATGCTTCTTTGCATGTCTGTGACTTCTTCTGGTCGCTCATCAATCAGTAAAACAATCATCATCACTTCTGGATGATTTTTTGTTATTGCATTGGCAATGTTTTGAAGAAGCACTGTTTTACCAGTTCTTGGAGGTGCCACAATTAAGGCTCTTTGCCCCTTACCAAGCGGAGCCATTAGGTCTACCACACGAGTGGTGTACTCATTGGGCTGATGCTCAAGGTTTAAACGCTTTTCAGGATATAGAGGCGTTAAGTTATCAAATAAAATCTTTCCACGGCTTTTTTCAGGTGGTTCAAAGTTGAGGCTATCTACTTTTAAAAGAGCAAAGTAGCGCTCACCATCTTTTGGTGGGCGAACAGTACCACTTACCGTGTCCCCTGTTCTTAAGCCAAATCTTCTTATTTGAGACGGGCTCACATAAATGTCATCCGGTCCTGGTAAATAGTTGTAGTCTGGAGATCTTAAAAAACCATAACCATCTGGAAGAATTTCTAAAACTCCTCCCCCAAAAATATCACCAAGTTTCGCCGCACGCTTAAGTACGTGAAAAACAAGATCTTGGCGTCTCATACCGGCTGCGTTTTCAATTTTAAATTTTGAAGCCAGCTCAGTGAGGTCTTTAATGTTTTTTTGTTTTAAATCTTTAGAGTTTAAAGACTTTCTCTCTTCTTCAGTTAAATCAATGTCTGACAAATCAAGATCATCATCATTTAAAACCACTGTGTCTTCGTCATCTTGATAGTGGTTGTTGTTATTGTTGTGATAATTGTTTTTATTGCTGTAATTGTTGTTTCTTCGACCCTTGCCTTTATAGCCGCTTCGTCCGCCAACACGCTTTCTTGTGCTAGAGCGCTCTTCATTACTTGAAGATGAACCGGAGGAGGCTTGAGAGGATGACTCTGGCTTTGACTGTGACTGTGATTCTGATTTTTCTTTAGGCTTTGTGTCTTTAGGTTTGGTGGTCGACTCATCCGACATATTGGCTTTGTCCTTGTCAGAGCTTGTGCTCTTTGTGGTTGTAGTTTTTTTTCTGGAAGTTGTGCTTTTAGTTTTTTTTGCTTTAGTTTCTTTTTCTTCTTCTGACATGAAGTCTCCTAAATAGGATTTTTAACGGATTTAACTGTTTGTAATGAAAATCGGTAGAAATTGGATATATACCCTTATTCAGTTGGTTCTGATTTCAAATTTAATGGTTTTGAAGATTATTGATCTACTAGTAAATAAAAAGCCAAACGCATGTTTGTCAATTCGTAACTCATCAATAATTAATTATTGGAGTATTATATGTAAAAAGTAAAGAAATTTGCAAGACTTTCGTCCAAAACACTGCTTTTTTGTCTCAAAACAAAACAAATTGCAATTATCACATATGCTAACTCACTAAGTTTTCTCATGATTCTCTAAATAATTCATCCCATTGCTCCGATAGGGTTAAAGACTAAGAGGAGGAGTAATAATGAACGAAATGAACTCACAAACTCCAGCACCGCGCTTGGATCTTGAGCTCAACGTCAACTATAGAAGAAGTTACGCCAGGTCAGAGGACTTTGGAAAACTTATAAATATAAGCTTAACTGGGGCTTTCCTTCAAACTCCTCGGGTGGAATCTCTAGAAGTCTCAGATAAAGTCACTGTAACTTTTATTGTTGGCGGCCGAACTCGGGAAATCACATCAAAGGTCGTTTGGAAAAACGAATGTGGCTGTGGAATACAGTTTCAACCATTCAACAACAGAGACGTGCAAATTGTAGATGATCTGATGTACTTTGTTGAAAATCAAAAAGAGTCAAAGAAGATGGTTCTAGACACTATATTTTCAAAAGTAACCAATTCCTAAAATTTAACGATTCGCACATCTAAATAAGAAAAGGGGCTTTATATTAGCCCCTTTTTTATTTTCTATATTTATTTTAGTTTTGCTACTCAATTTGAGTGTGAGTTGAAGTGTTAAAGTCGATGGCCTCAGCACTTCTTTTTTTGCGAATAATAAACAAGGCAATACCGGCAATTAGTAAGATCACTGCTAGCCCAAGCATAAGCATTTGATCTTGGCCACCTTCTTCTCCCATGCTTTGTTCAGCACCGGCACGGTTTGGTCTGTCTGGCGCTGGTGGCGGCTCATTGTTAGCAACTGGTGGTGGTTCCATTGCTGGAGGCGGCTCCATAGCCGGTGGTGGGTCCATAGCTGGCGGTGGCATATCATTCATCGCCATATCTGGAGATTCTTCCATTGGTGGCATTTCGTTCATAGCGCTGTCTTGAGGAGCATCCATTGGCGGCATATCATTCATTGCCATATCTTGAGGAGCATCCATGGCAGGCATATCACTGCCTCCACCCATATTTGAAGAATCTGTTCCAGCCATAGAAGGCATTTGTGGCGCGGAGTCTCCACCTGTCCAGTACTGAAGACTTAAACCTTCAGCCACTTCCATTTTGGACTCAACATTCATGTTTGTGGCCCAAATCTCTTTCCAGCTATCTGGATGACCAAGAAGTCTTTCAGCCACCTGTCTGATGTTATCACCTGGTTGAGTGATGTATGTTTCAGGTTGCAAACCAACGTCTTCATAATATGTGATAATTCTAGAGTCATCATTCGGGCGATTAGGCGAGTTGTAATAAAGCTTATCACCAACATCCACGCCTTTTTGCAGCCAAGAGCTTACCATTAAAAGCTCGTCCGTTTTGTCTTCACCATAAATCTTTTGGCTCATTTTTTGGATATCATCACCTGGTCTTGCAATATATATAGTGTTAACTAAGACTCCGTTTTTACGGTATGGCTCAGTCATCATTTTTTTAACAGGAATCCAGCTTACTGTGTCCTCTGAATCATCAACAAGTGAGGCGCTACCACCAAGATCTGAAGTCATATCTTCGATAGGAGCGGGCTCTTGCATGGCCATACTGTCAGCAGCAAAGGGATCAACTGGTGCACTGTCGTCTGCAGCGAATGGATCTGATGGAGCCGAATCTTCTGCGGCAAAACTGTCTGTCATACCTGAGTCAGCGGGAAGTTCTTCAGTGCCCATGCTGTCTCCAGCAAAAGGGTCTTGAGCAAAAGGATCGTCAGATGCGGCAGTAGAAGTGTCTTCTGCTGCGAAAGGGTCCTCCGCGGCGAAGGGATCGTCTGTAGCTGCCATCGAAGAGTCTTCTGTTGCGAACGGATCGTCAGCAGCTGGCGCTTCAGCAAAAGGGTCGTCCGTAGTTGTGGCAAACGGATCATCTCCTCCCTCAGGAGCTGCGAAAGGATCTGCTTCACCTTCTCCTAAATCTGCTGAGAAATCATCCGAGAAAGCCTCTTCCGAAAACTCGCCATCTAATGAGAACTCATCAGCACCAAGATCTGCTGTGCTTTCAGTCGTGTCTATATTTTCTGCTTTATCATCACTCGAAGAACAACCGGTAAAAGTTGTTGCGGATAAAAATAGTACGAGGATTGCGTAAATTACATGTTGTTTTAACATAGGCCGTCCCTTAGCTGCTTTTGATTTACATAAACCATTATCATTACAACATAAAGACATTGCAACGAGTAATTATTTTTCTAAAAAAAAGCCCTTTGTTGTAAAATCCAGATCATGGTTGTGGGGTATTCAAGAAAAACTTCTTTTTAACAAGACCTTAGTCTATGAGCTTAAATTTTACCCCGGGCTTAATGTTGTTAGCTTTAAACCAGCCTTTAGGCACCTCTAGGGCATACTTAACTTTTTTACGACTCTGCACTTGGTCAAACCTAGTAGATAAAACTGATGGTGTTTTTTTTAAGTCATATATTTCTACAAGCTTTTTATTCTCATCAAAAAAACCAATGCTCAAATCAATAAAAGTGTTTTTCATCCAGTAACCGGCCACCTCTGGCTGATCATGAATAAAGAGCATGCCTTGCCCAGGCTTTAGTTTTTGTCTGTACATTAAACCTTGGCTTCTTTTTTCAATGCTATCTGCTATTTCAACCGTTAACTTTTTTTCTCCAAGAAGCATTTGTTTTTTTTCAAACTCAATCTCACTTGTTGGCCAGCACAAAGCTGTGCTTAGAATAAATATCTTTAACCATGCCATACCTAACCCCTTTGGTAGAAACCTTAAAACTGTTGCACTCCATAGCCTGTAATGTCTGCTGTAGGCACATTATTCCCACAACAATAACATCCGCTCTTTTAGGAGAATCTTTGAGAGCTTTAAAGTTCATCCGCTCAATAACACTTAAAGTTGAAAGCCTGTCTATCCAATGCTGCATTTGATCTTGTGTCACCTCTAAACCATCAATCACCTCAGGGCTATAGTCCACATCTTTAATTAATGCAGCCAATGTCGTTGGTGTGCCCGACACCGCAATCACAGGCTGACCTTTGAGGGCGTTTAAAAATTTTTTTTGGTCTTGAAGTTGCCTTTGAAGGTCTAACTGTAAAGCTTCAAGTTCTGTCTTTTTAATGGGCTGTTGTGTGATGTGTTTTTCCAAGAGTCTTACGCTGCCAAATTCAAAACTATGACTTATGTAACTCCCTTGTCTTTCTGTCACCACTTCTGTTGAGCCTCCACCCACATCAACAATCACAGCGCCGGGCACTTCACAAGCCCCTAAGTAGGTCAGCTTTGCCTCTTCTTCTCCGGAGATAACTTTTAAAGGTATATTTAATAAGTCTGTAATCAGCTTTAAATCTGAAAAATTAGAAGCTCTCCTAGCCGCTGAAGTGGTGACCGCCTCCGTCCAATCTACGTTATAAGCCTGAATGGTTTTGTGAAACTCACCAAGTGCTTTAGTTGCCCTTGAGAGGGCCTCTTGACTAAAACAGCCTGTTTGATCAACCTTCTCGCCGAGTCTTACCACTTTAATATCTTCAAACTCTGTTTTTAGTTCACCTAACGAGTTCACCTTGGCTATTAAAAGCAGAAAGCTATTAGAGCCCATATCTATGCTGGCAATTCTCATCTTTAATCCCCTCGTTTGGCTAAGTATTTGCACTTCAATGTGTTACTGGTGCGAATATAGGGTTTTAACTGAGTTCATCATACTCAGTTTGGGACTAAAATGAAATGTTTTTAGGACGTAAGCTATGAAAGCTATTTTACTTATCACTTTGTTTGTTGTTTTGGGCCCCTCGGCTCAAGCATTAACCTGTAAAGATATTTTTACAGTGGCTCACTTTAAGCCTAAAAATATAAAGTCTCTCGAAACGGAGAAGACCTTTAAAGAAATCATTGGGCACATGAACGAGCGCATTGGGATCTTAGAAACACTGATTGCTTCTGCCAATAACAAGGTGGTTCTTTCCACTCAAAAATATAGTAACGAAGAGTTTTTAAGTAAGGTCAATACACTTAATGAAGCCCTGGGGCTGATGAGATCGTACCGTCGTCAGATCCAAACCACCTATCAACTCTATGGTGAACTTTTAACCTTAAAATCGTCTCGGGGAAAAGACATTCTCAATAGCACGCTCAAGGCCTACATCTATACTAAAAACGCTTTGTTATTTCCCCAAGTGGCCGAGTCTTTAAACCAGCGTCACAATCAAAGCATTGAGCTTTATAAACAGGTGGACCTCATATTAAATGGTGCAGACTACTTGGCTTCAAGCTTTAATGGCCTCTCGCGCGTTGTTGATATGTTTTCTTCTCGTATTTTAGAACTCTCAAGTTTGAATAAAAGAAACTCTCTTAAACAAGCCGACCTTCACACTCTTGAGAGTGTTATCAGTGACTTTGTCTCTTACAAAGAAGTTCTTCAACATATGGTTTTTAAAAACTACACGTCTGTACAAGCTGCGGTTGAAACCCTTCAGTCGTCTCATACTCAGGCTTTAAAAATTATTAACTTTGCAGAAAACAAAAAAGACCGGCTAATAGAAAGAACTCTAAACCACTACCTTGAAACAAGAAGCAAGTTTCCCTATGTTGAGCACTTGCCTGCAAACAAGTTAGAGTTAAAGTCTCATGAAAAACAAGACATTGATGTGGTTTCAAAAATTTTAGCTTTTGGAGTGACTCCTTCACATATTATTAATAACAAATACCGATTAGAACTGTTGTCCGACAAATCCCAAGAGGTTTTTATTTTTGAGCTTCCGCACAGAAGTTATATTGATCATAAAAAACAGATTGAAGATCCACTTATGTTTTTTTGGTCGCAAACAAATGCTATTAGATTTCCAAAATCCAATGGGTCCACTCTGCTTGAACAAAACACTGCTGCCAGTTTTAAAAAGCTAGGGATCAATGAGTCAAACTTTTGGATGTATTTTGATTTGGTTTCTGCTGAAGCTCAATTTTACTTTTTAAGAATTGCCCAAACACAGCTTGCTCAGCTTCAGGCGATTGAGAGTCTATAAAAAAGAGACTGTAAAAATACAGTCTCTTTTTTAATCTTCTATTTATATTTTTTTAAGAATCTAGTTTTGATTTTAAAATTTGGTTCACCATCTCAGGGTTGGCTTGTCCTTTTGAAGCCTTCATCACTTGCCCCACAAAAAAGCCAAACAGTTTGTTTTTACCAGACTTATACTGTTCCACTTGACCTGGGTTGGCTGCAATAATCTCATCGATCATTTTCTCAATGGCACTGGTGTCGGTGATCTGAGTTAGGCCTTTTTCTTTAACAATTGCTTCTGGGTCTTTACCGCTGTCATACATGTCTTGAAAAACAGTTTTAGCAATCTTTCCAGAGATTGTTTTGTTGTCAATGAGTTGAATCAGCTTGGCCAGCATATCTGCCTTGATGGGAGAGTCTTCAATGCTTTGATCGGCGTCGTTAAGTCGTCTTAAAAGCTCCACCATAATCCAGTTAGAAGCAGACTTCGCATTGCCACAGGCTTTGGCTGTGGTTTCAAAATACTCGGCCATTTCTCTTTCTGTGGTTAGAACAAAGGCGTCGTATTCCGGTAGTCCATACTCTTGCTGAAAGCGCTCTGCCTTTTTGAGTGGAAGCTCTGGTAAATTGTTTTTAATATTCTCAATCCAACTTTGCTCAACAATCACGGGTAGCAAGTCTGGGTCTGGAAAATATCTATAATCATGGGCATTTTCTTTTTTACGCATAGAAAAGGTTTGGTTTTTTGTGGAATCATAAAGACGAGTCTCTTGATGAATCTCTTCTCCCGCCTCTTTTAAATCAACTTGTCTTTGGGCTTCATATTCAATGGCCTTTTCAACAAATCGAAAAGAGTTGATGTTTTTTAACTCCACCTTGGTGCCAAGTGGTTCACCCGGTTTTCTCACACTGATGTTACAGTCACATCGCATGGAGCCCTCTTCTAGGTTTCCATCGCAGATATCAATGTATCTTAAAATAGAGCGAACAGACCTTGCATACTGAGCCGCCTCTTTCGCTGATCTCATGTCAGGCTTTGACACGATTTCTAGCAAAGGCACTCCCGCACGGTTTAAGTTAATTAAAGTGTATTCTCCATGGTGAGTGGATTTTCCCGCATCTTCTTCCATATGAGCACGCTCAATACCAATGCGTTTTTTCTCGCCATCTAAAAGAATATCGATGTAGCCTTCTTCACAGATTGGCTCATCGTATTGAGAAATTTGATAGCCTTTTGGAAGGTCAGGATAAAAATAGTTTTTTCTCGCAAAAACAGACTTCTCTCGAATACTACAATTCAGCGCTAGGCCTGTTTTTACAGACATTTCAACTGCTTTTTCATTGGTCACAGGCAATGCTCCTGGCAGACCAAAGCTTACAGGACTTGTGTTTTTATTGTCTCCCCCACCAAACTGTGTGGAGTCCTCTGAAAACATTTTTGAATCTGTTTTAAGTTGCGCGTGAATCTCAAGACCAATTACAACTTCCCAATCACTATAAGACATTTGGAACCTCTTTTAATTGTAATTCTTGTTCTATACTGTAAGCCACATCAAACATTTTTTGCTCTTGAAAATGGGCGGCGGTTAACTGAATCCCGATTGGAAGACCCTCTTGAGAGAAGCCACCTGGCACACTCATGCCGGGAAGACCTGCTAAGTTTGTTGATGTGGTAAAAATATCGTTGCTGTACATTTGAACGGGATCATTAATTCTTTCCCCAGCTTTAAATGCCGGAGAGGTTGTCACTGGACTTAACATCACATCACAGGAGTTAAAGGCCTGCATAAACTCGTCTCTGATAAGTCTTCTCACCTGACAGGCCTTTTTGTAATAGGCATCATAGTAACCACTAGATAAACAGTATGTCCCTAAAATAATTCTTCGTTTCACCTCAGAGCCAAAGCCCTCTCCACGTGTTCGTGAATAAAACTCTTCTAAGCTTTCTGCTGGCTTTTTTGAAAAATCAGACCTGTAACCATATCGAACACCATCGTATCTGCTTAAGTTACTTGAAGCCTCACTGGTAGCCACAAGGTAGTAAACCGGCACAGCATGTTTTACTAAAGGTAAAGACACCTCTATAACTTCTGCGCCTCTTTTTTTCACAATCTCAATGGCGTTATCAACAACCTTTTTAGTGTCCTCTGTGATGGCGTCTGTAAAGTACTCTTTTGGGAGTCCAATTTTTAATCCTTTAAGGTCTTGCTTTAAAGACTTTGACCACTCAGGAACAGCCTCTTGAGCCGTTGTTTGATCGTAAGGATCATGACCAGAAATCACCTCAGACATTAAAGCCGCATCTTTTACCGTTCTTGTCATTGGACCGGCCTGATCTAAGCTTGAGGCAAAAGCCACAATTCCATAACGACTCACTCGGCCGTAGGTTGGTTTAACTCCCACAATCCCACAAAAACTGGCCGGCTGACGAACAGATCCTCCAGTATCAGTTCCAATGGTCGCTGCGGCCATTCCGGCGGCCACTGCTGCCGCGGACCCACCACTAGAACCGCCGGGAACATATTCATAATTCCAAGGGTTTTTTACTTTTCCGTAATAGGAGGTTTCATTACTTGAGCCCATAGCAAACTCATCAAGATTGCATTTGCCAAGCACTAAGGCTCCTTCATCTAATAATTTTTGTGATACGGTTGAAGTGTAGGGAGCTACAAAGTTTTCCAAAATTTTTGAGCCCGCAGTGTTTCGCTGACCTTTGACGCAAAGTAAGTCTTTTATGCCCAAGGGAATTCCCGCAAGCTTTCCGCTTAACTCACCCTTTTCCTGTTTTGAATCTAAGGCCTTTGCCTCATCCATTAAACTCTCATTCACAGAGATATAGGCATTAATGTCAGAGTTGAGCTTATTGATTTGCCCTAAATAGGCCTCTGCAAGCTCTGAGGGCTTTACTTGTTTGCTGTCGAGCTTTTCTTTTAGTTCAGAAATACTAGATTTTAAAATATCACTCATCACATGCTCCCTTATACTACCGGTGGAACTGTAAACAGTTGGCCTGAAGTCTCTGGCGCCGCTTCTAATACCTGAGTGCTGCCTTCCCACTCTTTCGCTTCGTCTTTTCTTAAGTACAAAGCAATATCAGTAGGTGTAACCATAGGCTCCACATTTGCGGTGTCGACATTTTTAATCTGTTCAAAATAATTTAAAATGGAATCAAACTGTTCCGTAAAGGCTTTACTCTCTTCTTCAGAAAGAGTTAATCGAGCCAGTTTTGCCACATTATCTATATCCATGAGTGCCTCCTCATTAAAAAATCAGTCATAGCTTATGCTCTGACAGAGTTCAACAAAGTGTTTCGCTAAATAAATAAGATGTTGAAATGTTTACTTAATTAAACGGGCCTACTGGCACAGTCTTTGGTGATTTTTCGTCTGCTTTATCAGAGTTTTCCTCTAAAAAGTCTTTTAGCGCCCTTTCTAGTTCCTTAACCCGAACATAAGTGTCCAGATCCACCACAGTTTTTGTGGCACTTGCCTGCACAAGGGGCTCCACAATTTTAAGGACTTCAAGGTCTGAAACCACATAAACACCGTATTCTTCGATGCTATATGCGACCACGCCCATAAGCATATCTTGGATTTCTATGCCTCCATAAGCAAAATAAAAAATGTCGCCATTACCTTCAGTGTCCACCATAAGATCTCGCTCTACATTTTGATGGCTTGCAAGCTTTAGGAGCTTGGCTCTCGTGTCCTGAAGATAGGTGATTTCGCTTTGATCTTTCTTTGGTAGTTGCTCAACAATTTCTTGGCTCACTTCTAGTTCATCTGGAATGACCAGTCTGGCTAAAATATACGACACCGCCAAAACGAGCTGTTGATTTTCTTTTGATAAGTTGTGTGCGTTTTCTAAAACAAACTCATAATACTGGATAAAAGAGTTCAACTCTTGGTTGTAGTTTTTAAGATTCATTGTTGTGATCTGGATGCGATCATAGGGAGAGTAAGACTCGTCTACCGACATTTTTAAAAACTGCTCGTAATTATAGTTAGCTTTTACAAACTGAGCCTGCATCTCCTGAAAAGCCCAATTCACTCTCTTTTTCTTACAGCTAATATCGAAAAAGCATTCGAGAGAGTACTCAAAGTTTAAGGGAGTGTCAGCAAGTGCAAGACTGGGAACAAAAATAAGAGTAAGAAGAAATGATTTAAGCATAAGTGACATAATTTGCACTCTTTGTGCCACCTCAATCAAGCTTTGCTTTTAATTAGCCCTCAAACACATGAAAGTTTTATCAAAAAAATATGTTTTAAACTTACTTTTTACTAAAATTCATATTAATTTTTATGGCCATGGCAAAAGATATCAACAAGCGACTTAATGAACTCAAAGATCTTATTCGAGAGCATGATCATAAATATTATGTTTTAGATCAGCCCACTATCTCTGACTATGAGTATGATCAGCTGTTTTCTGAATTACAAAAAATTGAACACAACCATCCTGAGCTTATTACTGAAGACTCTCCCTCTCAAAGAGTCGGCGGAAAGCCTTTAGACGCTTTCGAAAAAGTTCAACATCGCACTCCGATGTTGTCCTTGCAAAACTCCTACTCCACAGAAGATCTTGTAGAGTTTGAACAGCGCTTAAAACGTTTTTTAGACACCGATGAAGACTTTGAGTTTTTTTGCGAGCCCAAGCTTGATGGCCTGGCTATGGAGCTAGTGTATGAAAAAGGAGTGCTGACCTCTGCATTGACTCGTGGAGATGGACAAACAGGTGAAAACGTTTTTCAAAACATTAAAACCATTAAAAGCATTCCATTGAAACTAAGAACGTCACAGCCTGATGATGTTTTTGAAGTTCGTGGAGAGGTATTAATTCGAAAAGATGACTTTAAAGAGCTTAATGAAAAAAACGAAGAGGCGGGCCTTCCATACTTTGCCAATCCCCGCAATGCCGCCGCTGGAACCATCCGGCAGTTAAACCCACAGGTGGCTGCCAACAGGCCCTTGGTGTTTTTTGCCTATAGCCATGGGGTTGTTCAAAAAACATTTTCTACACAACACGAATTTGAAACTCATTGTGCAGAGCTTGGCCTACCCACATTGAAGATTTTTGACAAAGACATCACTGAAAAGAGTTTAAAAGAACATTTTCAAAAGCACTTTAGTGACATTAAAGATAACGAGTACCGATTGACCTCTGTGGCCGGTCTTGCCAAAGGCATTGATAATGTCATTGCCTATTATAATTACATTCAAAAAATCAGACACTATTTGCCCTATGACATTGACGGCATAGTGGTAAAAGTAAACTCTTTTTCGTTGCAAGACGAGCTGGGGTTTATTGCCCGCTCCCCTCGCTGGGCTAGCGCTGCCAAGTTTGAACCGGAACAGGGCAAAACTGTGATTAACGACATTGTCGTGCAAGTGGGTCGAACCGGCGCTTTAACTCCTGTGGCTGTTATGGAGCCCGTCAAAGTCGGTGGTGTGACTATCTCGCACGCCACCTTACACAACCAAGATGAAATTGATCGAAAAGATGTTCGCGTCCACGATCATGTGATTATTCAAAGAGCCGGCGATGTGATTCCAGAGGTGGTTGAAGTCATTTTAGACAAGCGGCCTAAAAATTCACAACCCTTTAAACTTCCAGACGAGTGCCCCATTTGTTCTCACAAGGTGGTGAAAGAACCAGATGATGCCAAATCCCGGTGTGTAAACCCTCTTTGCCCTGCCATTCTTAAAGAGTCCTTAAAACACTTTGTGTCCAGACGAGCTATGAACATCGACAAGCTTGGTGACAAGCTTATTGAGAGCTTTGTTGAGAATGATTTGATCAAAAAATTCTCTGACATTTATCGCCTCAAACAAGATCAAATATTGAATCTAGAAAGGCAGGGGAAAAAGTCCTCTCAAAATATTATTGAGAGCATTGAGGCCAGTAAAGACACCACTTTGTCACAGTTGATTTTTGCACTCGGTATTCGTTTTGTCGGAGAGCAGACTGCTAAAAACCTGGCTGCTCACTATAAAACTATGGATCGTTTTATGAGCACAGACAAAGAAGAACTGTTAAGTATTGACGACGTTGGTGAAAAAGTCTCTGAGTCCATTGTTTCCCACATTCAGTCCGACGATTTAAAACAAGAGGTTCAAGATTTATTAGATTTGGGCGTTCAGCCAAAGTCCATGGAAGACAATCTTAAAGGAGACCAACTCCAAAACATGAAAGTTTGCATTACCGGCACACTTCCTGTTTCCAGAGATGAGGCCAAAAAAATTGTGGAAGAGTTTGGTGGGAAAGCAGTTTCCAGTGTGAGTAAAAAAACCGACCTATTGCTGGCTGGCGAGTCTGCCGGCTCTAAACTTGAAAAGGCCGAAAAGTTTGGAGTTAAGGTGATCTCTTGGGACGATCTCCAGCAAATGATCCAATAAAAAAAGCACCACAATTGCGGTGCTTTTTTTAAATTATTTAATTTTTAAATAGAGCTTAGATATGGTCGATAGGAATATCTCTTGCCATAACAGTTTTACGACCGTCAGCTTTTGCAGTTTCGATACCTTTTCTGCAAAGTTGCTCAACAGCTTTACTTAAAGTTTCAACTGTTTCAGAAGAGGTGTTACATCCACCTTGCTCTTTGATTAATTTTTTAACTTTACTTGTTACTACTAATACGTCAGCCATGCTTTCCTCCGTTGTAATCGTGTACGACGACATCCAGAGTATCTCACATTCACCTGTAAGAAAACGCTTTTTCAGCCTGAAAGTTAAATATTTTTGATTTCATCTGAAAAATAAGCCAGTTACAGCTTTTGACCCGCCCTGATAAGACCGCCTTATCTTACGCCCTGATTGGTCTTTTGAAGACTTGGCGCGCCGCGTTTTTTGCCCTTTACAGGTATCCCTTGGAGCTCCATTTTATGCTTTGGCCAGGCCTTGGCACACAGACTTTTGACTTGGGCCACGACAGCTCCGCGGACGGCATCACCCTCAAATCCATCGTCCATCTCATAGGCCTCTTTGATTCGGTTCTTTACTTCAAAATTATCTATTTTATAGATGTTACTCATTCGGTCTCTCAGAGATGTTGATTGTCCCCAAGAAAATTGAATGTACTCATTGATACCGCCTTCATCACTGCCTAAAAATTCACTAAACTTTACTTTACTTATTTTGGTTCCCTGTGGCCATTCTGATAAGGGTTTTCTACAGATTCTCTCGCTAGCAGCTACACAATGTATATCTGTTCGCGACATAGTGGCAGCAGCCGCTTTAAAGCCCTTTTTAATTTTTCCAAAAATACTCTTCGTTTCTTTATCCGGCTTTCTTTGTGTTTCACAAAAAGTCAGTTGCTTATCACTGAAGTTACCATCCGTATACCTGTACATGTTCCAATTGTTATCCTCTTTTTGGGCTGCATATAAAAAAAAGGCCCCACCTTTGCTTAATGATTGAACAATGACATTGCTGTCTTCTAAGTCCTCAACATTATCGGAAAGCAAAGTCCCTTCCCGTGTCCTTAAAAGATTAGTTCTTGAGTTCTTTTGTTGGGGTACAAACATATATTCTGATTCTGAAATTTTTGAGGCTACTTCAAGCTCGTACTCTGCCGGCAAAATACTTTTTAATAATAGATTGGTTTTTTGTGTGTCGACTTGGGCATGAGCAGTAAAGCTTAACAACAGTGTGATAATCAACGTCATTATGATCCTCCAATATTTATTATTCGGAAGAGCTAGGCTTTTGCTAAAACTTTGGCGCTTTGTTTTTGCTCGGTTTGCACCGAATCTGTCTCTTTTTGAAACCTTAAAAGTTCCGCCACGCGCCCTTGGTCGGGATTATTGGCGGGGCGAATCCAAACAAAAGTTTTTGCGTCTGCAGCTATGGTGCACTCCACGTCTTTAAAGGCTGGCGACCATGTGCCGCTATTAAGGTGCTCAACGGGGCCGATCAACTCATGTCTAACTTCATGGGTGTGGCCAAACACCACGCGCTTACATCGGGTGATCATACTGATCATCCACATAATGCGGTCTTTAGGCTCTTTGTATTCATGAACGTCTGAATAGATCGACTTTGAGTAAAAAATAAAAAAGGGTAAAAACATCAAAAGTGGAATAAACATCCAAAAGATAGAAATGCCAGTGACTGTTTTAATATATAAAATTAAATGAAAGATGACATAAAGACCAATCATTGCAATAAAGGCTCGGTCTAACCACAGCTCACGAGCAATCAATAATGGATTGCTAGAAGCCGGAGACACTGTAAGCTCTTTAAGCTCTCGCACCATGCGAGGAGTGGCATTGGCTTTTAATGCAATACTTTGAATTTTGTCTTCTATTCTTAATGGGTCCTTATAACTTGGAAGTAAACGATTAGTAAAAGAGTGAAACAAAGTCATCGTTGCTGTTTTAATCCAAGTCCACATTAATAGAGGCTGAGCCCTCACCACGTACTTAAAAAAGAACAAAATGTACTCTTTGGCGGACATAATAAAATTGGATTCTACATGAGGATTGAAAAATCCCATATTATTGATCATATATCTTGTCGCCAAGTTGCCAAAGGGCACCCTAACCTCAACCCTATTAAAGCGTTTAATAAAGGGATTAATGGGGTCTTGGGCTAAACAGTAAGGATCATACTGATTGCCGTGCTCAATATGGGTGTCTTTGTTGCTAATATAAAACCATTCTGTGAAGCGAACATAACCACGAAACTCTTCGGGCAATTTTAATGCTTTAACAATTTCTTGTTGGACCTGAGGCCAATGAAGTTCAAGGTCATGGTTACCAATAACAATAATCACTTTGTTGCCGTTACAAATAAACTCACTGAGTTTGTTCACCCAACCTTGATGGTCTTTTAAAATTTTTTTTATTTTATAAACCGACTTATTTTCTTGTGGATGTAAGCCACTAAGCTTTTCTATTTTAGTGACTCGGTAAGGAGGATGTTCAGGAATAGAACTGACAGAGTCGAAATCAAACACGTCACCATTTAACACAAGCTCCACCGAGTCGCCACCAGACATATTTTGAATCTTGTCTAGAAATTGACAAAGCTCCTCATCAAAGAAAAACTCTGCCGTTTTGTACTTCTTCCATAAAGGGTACTGCTCGTTTACCGGCTCAGCCTCGCACAAGTGCAAGTCGCTAATGATGGCGGTGTAGTTTGAGTAGGTGAAATCTACTGTTTTTGAACCTCTAATATCATCCATATCTTAATGTATACTTTTGCCGAAATTTGTTCATAAAAATGAGTGCTTTTGTCAAAAATTTTTACAACTTTACTTAATTTGCAGCTCATATCAAACTGATACAAGCTTTGCTGGCACTGCCTTTGCTCTTAATAATAACATGATTTTGATCTTAAAGCTTTATTTTATTGCTATCACCGCATTGGCTCTTCCTATGGAATCGGGCTGGCTCCACTCTAATGGTAGCAAAAATGCTTTAGACAAATTTTCCAAAGTGTCTTTGTCACCACTACGTGTGAATTACTTGCAAAGCTTTGATCGAAGTTCGGTGTTAGACGATCCTTACAACCGGGTTGAAAAAGAGTTTCAAGCTCCCGAGATTTTAAAAAAACGAGTGGGCTTTTGGTTTGATATTTACACTCAACATGACTCTAAAACCTATGTCATTCATCATACAAAATACCCATGGGTGGTTTTTGATGTGATAAAAACTCATAACTTTTATAAAGGCAATGCGGCCACTTGGTACAAAAGAAAAAAGGCCAAAGCCTATGTTAAAAAAAGAAGAAAGCAGATATCTAGAACTCTTTTAACTCTCTCTAAAAGATCTCACTTTAAAAACCTTAAAGGCCTTGAAGCTCAAGTTTACAACGCTTTGAACTCTTTAAATGGTTCTAGAAAGTATTTACTGCGAAACTCACGACGATATTTACGAACTCAGCTCGGACAAAAAGACTTTATTGAAAAGGGCATTAAAACAAGCACTCTTTATATGCCACATATTGAAAATATATTTAAAAACTCAGGGCTTCCGATCTCTTTAACAAGAATGCCCTTTGTAGAAAGTAGTTTTAATATCGATGCTTACAGCAAAGTTGGCGCCAGTGGAATTTGGCAAATCATGCCTCGCTCTGGACGAGAATTATTAACCGTTAATTCAAAAATTGATGAACGCAACAACCCCATAAAGGCTTCAGAATATGCCGCCCACCACTTAAAACGTGATTACAGAATATTAAAATCTTGGCCACTAGCTGTCACTGCCTACAACCATGGTGTGGGCAGTATGAGGCGTGCTGTAAGAAAAGTTGGCACTCGTGATTACGTAAAAATACATGCTCGTTATAAAGACCGAAGTTTTCGTTTTGCCTCCAGAAACTTCTACTCTTGTTTCTTAGCTATTAACTATGCTTACGAGTACAGAAAAGAAATATATAAGGTAAAACCTCTAGCGGACAGCTTTGAGTATCAAACTGTTAAACTTCCTTTTGCCTTAAAAAAAGCCAGTATTTTAGAAACGAGTGGTATGAGTCGAGATGACTTTATTCATTACAATTATGACCTCAAAGAATTAAAAACTTCTTATAAGCTGCCTAAAGGTTTTAAAATTCTGCTCCCTCCAGAGAACAGAAAATTATTATCTTCACAGCTGTTGACCCTTGCTAAAGCCAAAAAGCTTTCAAAAGGTCAAATTTCTAAACTGGAAAAGGCCTTAAATAAAGACGCCTCTTAAAACGTAATAACAGATGAAAAGTTCTGGCTTTGATAAGCATTGAAAAACTGCGAATGTGACTTATTTAAATCTAAGGCTTCTACAAATATTGTTCTTTGCCCCTGAGGCATATTCACAATAATGAATCCACCATCAGACTTTCCTGATTCAATTTTGTTACCTTGAGAGTCAAAATAAATAATCTTGATAGTGCTGTTGGCCTTTGAGTCCATGGACACTTTATAGTCAGCGCCATTTACAAAACCAATATAAATAGAGCTATAGTCATTAAAGTTTTCAACAGCTCCCTTTGTTAGTTCATAGAACCAACTTTTTTTAACAGAGTACAAATCACCATATTTAAAGTCTGAATTGATCCAGGTGGAATAAGAGATGTACTCTGAGTTTTTCATATCCACATAAATGCGCTCAGCCATGTCAGAGCTGTGATTATAAAAGCGCCCCTCACCACCAATGATAGGATAGTTATCCCCTGAAGACTCAATGTAAAGGTCCGCATCCAAAGGCCTTCTGTCAAAAGCAGAACTCAGTTCATAGCTGTAGTTTTGCTGAGGTCCTATCTCAATATTAACATGAGTGACTTGACCTAAGCCCACAGGAATGTCCCTTCTATGAACCACTTTATCGTTAATTAAAACTGAAATGGCGGCCGGACGATCTATTTCGGTGGCTGCAACAAAGTCACCAGAAGAAGAGGTTGTTTTAAGACTTGGATTTGGAAGACTGGAGCTAAAATAAGTCACAGGTTTTTCAAGCAAACCTTGGTGAACCACAAGCTTTACGTTAGACAGTGGTTTACCTTGATAGGTGACTTTACCAGCAATAAGAGCTGTGGTTTCAAGTGCTGTAGCTCTTTTATTTAATAGATTAGCTAAAAACAAAGCATAGTCGTCTGTATAAATCGGCCAGGTGTTTTCCGATTTATGGTTGAAGCTGAATAAAGTAGAAGTTTTTTGATCTTTTAACTTCGCAATCATTAATGGTTGAGATTTTACATCCATATCAAAATCAAATTTTGAATTTTCAACTTTAACTTTGGTGGAATTTGCATCCATCATAATTTCATAATCATTATCTGTTGCCGCTTCGTTGGTGGCCATCAGAAGACCGCTATGACTGTAGCTCACCGGCTTTACTAACACTTGCAAGCGCGAATAATCCAAGTCCTCTTCAAGAGGAAGTTCACCTTCACCAATGAGACCATTAGACTTTGACCATAGTTTAGCTACAATTTTGCCTTGCCCTTTGGTCACCTCAGCATCAAAACCCGTGGGGAATTGGTAATTGATTGGCGACTGCAACATTCCCTGTTCATAAAACAGCTCTACCACCTGATCTTCAAAGACCATTGGCAATCCCATTAATTGAATGTTTCCTTGTGCTCTCACACTGTCAAAGCTTGAGAGTTTAAACTGATCATTAGAGGCCACCTTTACGCCCTCTTTGGACGGCCTAACATTGGAGCTAGGCGAGTTGTTAGGTAGGTTGGTGGTTGTTTGGTTTTTTGTTTTATGTGCTACAATCTTAATCGGTTGAGCGGCCTGTTGATACTTGATGGCGTTAGAGCTTTTAGCTTTTGCCACTTGTTGTTTTTTTACCTTGTTTTGTTTTGCAACAAACACGGCATAGTTAAGTTTTATTCCCTTTAAAGGCTTATACTTTGCCTGAGCATCATAGTCTGGAATGACTCGGTCGGCTTCCTTCTCGCCGGCTTTCATTTCTATGCTGTTTGATGTGTTAGCAGGCTTTCTAACAACAACTTTGGATTCTTCCCAATAACGACTGTCTTCAAGAGCGGCCGCCGCCGGTGATATGGATTTTGATGAGATCACAATTTTAGGGCCAACACCGCGGTAGTGTTCATTTTCCACAGAGGTTTCTGGATTGGCCAAAACCAAGGTGGAAATAAATAATGCTAGAATTTGAAACTTGTGCTGGTTCATAGTTGCCCTTAAGGCTTAATGTTAGTTAGAAAACCCGAAAATCGTCAACAAAATTAATACTTTCTTCCCTGTTCTCTAAAGCATTGTGAATCTTGCGCAACAAATACTCTGAATACTTTTTATCTCGACGAAAGTCTTTGTATTGTTTAAGTCCATTTGCAGAGGGCTGAGATCTTTTTTCCAAAAACACTTCGACTTTAATGGTGTAAGGTCTTCTGTCTCCTAAAACACTCACAGAGGCAAACTTTCGGTACTGAAGGTTTTCAGCCTTCATGTGTTTGCCCTTAACCACTAAAAAGTAATTAGAATAAAATTCTCGACCGTTCGCGCTCACTCCCCGCAAACCAAGTGGAAGGTTTTTCTTAATCACTGCTTTAACTTGTGACAGCGGCGCTTCTACATCTTGAATTTGATTGGACGATGTCGCACAAGAAGAAAGAAACACTAATAATAAGAGATTTAAAAATATTCTAGCCATCTCTTCTATTTTTACAGAAGTGATGGCTAGGTCAAGGTACTATCACTTTTGAGCGTCTTTTAGAAACTGCTCTAGTCCTTTGTCGGTAAGTGGATGCTTTGTCAGCTGCATAATCACTTTATGCGGCACAGTTACGATATCTGCCCCAATCATTGCAGACTCTAAAATGTGCAATGGATGACGAACACTGGCGACCAATACTTCTGTGTCAAAGCCATAAATATCAAAAATCTGTCGAATTTGAGCCACCATGTCCATGCCATTCACAGAAATGTCATCTAAACGACCTACGAATGGAGAAACTAGAGTAGCCCCGGCTTTTGCAGTTAATAAGGCTTGAAGTGGAGAGAATACTAAAGTCACATTGGTTTTAATACCTTCACTTGAAAAATGTCTTACAGCTTTTAAGCCCTCTTCACCCATAGGAACTTTAATAACAACGTTGTCTGCAATTTTAGCAAGCTCCATGCCTTCTTTAATCATTCCATCGGCTTCAACACTTAATACTTCTGCAGAGACAAGGCCTTTTACCTCTTTGCAAATATCTTTAATCACCTCTTCTTGTGGCCTTTGAACTTTTGCAATCAAGCTTGGGTTGGTTGTTACACCATCAATAAGCCCTAAATCATTAGTTTGTTTGATTTCATTAATGTCTGCTGTATCGATATAAAATTTCATTTCTCACTCCCTTAAGTGTTATGACTCTAATAAACTTTTTCCTTGTGCAAAAAAAGATCCCCATTTTTTATCTGACATCTTTTGTGACAAATTATAAACCGACTCACCAAGAATGGGGTGTTGATAGTCTCCCCAAACCTCACTTGAAGGAACCAGAAGCTCCACACGCCTGTGCCACTCTGGATAAGGCAAACACAAGTCCGACTGCATGCGTGTTAAATCTTCAACACACAGTACAACAATTTCTAAGGTTTTGTCTTGTAGATTCATCTGCTTTTCTACAGCCATACAGTCTTTCACAAACTGTTCTGGCCCCTGTTTGATAAAGCCCTTCACAGCCACAGTGATACCTTGAAATCCATCAACAGACGCAATGTCATGGACATGAGAAAACCTGTTTAATGAACCTTTGATTTTGTACACCGAAGACATTTTTTCGGCTTCCATGTGCTTTGATAGGGCCTGTGTCGCAGTTTTTAACAAACTCAAACCATCAGAAGAGTAAACTATTAATGCCACTAAGGCTTGTTGCTCTAAAGCCGCCAAAATCACCTCAAACTTGAATTAAATCATTTATGTTATACTGCCCTGGTTTTTGGGATACAATCCACTCTGCGGCAGTTACCGCCCCTCGAGCAAAAACACTGCGGTTTAAAGCACTGTGTTCGAGTGTGATCACTTCTTCTTCCGACATCGCCCAAATTTTATGTACACCAAAAATCCCTCCACCTCTAATGGCCACAGGCTCTGGAAGGTCTTTTTCTACGGCTTGTTTTAAGCTTTTTTGAAGCAGCTTAGCGGTTCCACTAGGTGCATCGAGTTTTTTTGAGTGATGAAGCTCTTCAATTTGAAAATCAAAATTTTTAATTCTTTTAAATTCTTTAATTAAGCTGTTCACAAAGGCAACTCCCAAACTCATATTTGGAGACCATAAAACTGCTGTGTCTTTTGACGCCTTTTTTAACTCTGCTTCATGTTCTGTAGCAATACCGGTTACACCAGACACTATAGGTATTTTGTTTTTTGCACACCAGCTCATGTTTTTTGAAAACGACTCCAACAAAGCAAAATCAATCATCACATCAACAGAAGAGGGGTCAACATTTTCTATAGTAACAGTGTCTTTAGTGTCTTTCGAACCTACACCAACAGCATACTCTAAGGAGTCAGATTGGTTGATCAGACTGACTATTTCTTTTCCCATTCTTCCTGTGGCACCAATAACACCAACCTTAATCATTATAAGAATCCTCTCTTATGATATTAGCCCAAGGCTTTTAAGTTCTTGGGAAATTTCTTTTTTAAGACTTTCTGTTGCTGGCAACAAAGGAAGCCTCAGCTCATCCGACTCAATGATTCCCATTTCAGACAAAGCAAACTTCACCGGTGTCGGGTTGGGTTCGGCAAAAAGAAGCTGAGTGAGTTTATTAAATCGGGCAAACTCTTTTTTTGCCACTTCAGCCCCTTGCTCTTGAGCCTGCTCAATGGCTTGAATCATTTTATCTCCCACAACATGAGACAGAACTGAAATAGCCCCATGACCACCAAGGCCCACAAAATCCAAAGTGGTGGCATCATCTCCACTTAAATACGACCAGTCTTCTCTAGCATTAGAAAATAGCTTTTTATCAAAGTCTAAATCGGCAGAGGCCTCTTTAATGCCTTTGATGTTTTTTA
The DNA here is from genome assembly GCA_022450595.1 of Bdellovibrionales bacterium. Lineage (GTDB taxonomy): Bacteria > Bdellovibrionota > Bdellovibrionia > Bdellovibrionales > UBA1609 > JAKUPT01. The sequence goes on along the minus strand of JAKUPT010000006.1, from coordinate 8,359 downwards.
TCTCTTGAAGTTTAAAAACCGTTTCTGCTTCTAATTTAGTAATTGTTCTGCCGGGCACATTGTAAAGCATAATGTCTTGTGTGCTACACTCGGCCACAGCTTTAAAGTGTTGATAAAGCCCCTGCTGAGTGGGTTTGTTGTAATAAGGCACAACCACTAAACTGCCATCAGCTCCGAGTTTTTCGGCAAACTTGGTCATTTCAATGGTTTTGGCTGTAGAATTAGAGCCCGTGCCTAAGATGATTTTGGCTTTACCACTAGCTGCCTGCTTAACACAGTTGAAAATTTGCTCAACTTCCTCTTTATACAGATTAGGGCTCTCAGCTGTTGTTCCATTCACAACGAATCCTTGAACACCCATGTTTAATTGGGACTGAACCAAGTTTTTTAATGAGTTCTCATCCACTTTTGAGTCTTTAAACGGAGTCACAAGTGCGGTAACTATTCCTTTAATCATTTTTTTCTTTATCCTTTTGCTCGTCTTGATTTTGTTGATCTACAAACTGCTTCCGGCCTTCACTTAATTCAGGTGGTTTTAGTGGAGGAAGAGGAGGCCCCTTAACTCCACAGGCCGCGCAAAACGCACACAACAACAATAAACTGATAAACTTTTTCATATAGCAATTCCTATAACACATGCTGTTTTATTTTTCGGTTTTTTCTTCAATTTTAAACTTTTTTGCAAAAAAACTTTGAAACTCTTCTTGTTTGCCACAAAAGAGCCAGGGCTTGAGTTGATCCTCTTTTGCCAGTGCCTTTTTAGGACACTCTTTTTGATACTTTTGTATTAAAAATTCATGGTCTTTTCGTGAAAGATTTTCTGCCTGCAAACTTAAAACCCAGTAAATCCACTCCAGATTAAGACTCTTGGGCTTTATCTCCGCTTCCTCTTCTAGAAGACGCTGTTTTTTTTGCTCGGCCTGTTTCACTTTTTCGAATGTCTCTAAAAACTCTAATAAAAGGGCTTTTTCAAGTCGGCACAATAAAGAGATTTCCATTAACTCCAGCAGCTCGCTGTCCATTTCATAAATTTTGGCGTAGGACTCTAAATTTGAGTAAGAGTCTTTACATTGTTTTTTAAGAAGTAGAGCTTTTGAGAGCGCAAGGCCCACGCTTAAATTCAAAGGTTCTAACTGTTTTGCTTCTTGAATCTTCTGAATCGACTTTTCAAGATCACTATTAATTAAACTCAATCCATGCTCAAAAATAAGCTGTGTTTTTTCCTCTAAAAAAATACGACTATAAACACCTAAAGCCTCCAGAGCTTGAGTGGTCTGTTTTTTTGATAAATTATCGCTGTTGATGACATTTTTGATCAAACTCACGGCTTTTAGCCGGTCTTTTTGTAAAATTAAATTTTGGGATTTTTCTAAGACATCTTTTTCAAGATTTAAAGCAAATGTTGGTAAACTGAAAAGTACTATTAAAATGATCTTAAACATAAAAAAGGCGCCTCCTCGGCGCCTTCTAATAAATTACATTTTGCGGAAAGCTGTCAACTCTACAGTGACTTTACCCATTGGGCCAGGAGCTATGGTCTTAAGCATTCCAGTGATTGGAATCGCTGTTGGGTTGATCCACGCTTCAGACTCTTTGTTTTCTTTGTTGTCACGAACCTTTAAGTAAACACAGTCAAATGTTCCGGCAGGAACTGAAATGTTAGCCTCTTGCATGTCGATCACTTCTTGATCACCTTGCTCAGGCGGAGCTTGTTTTTCGCCATTCACTAACAGCTGAAGAACTTCACCCGTGTTTTTGTCGATAAGCATTTCAACTTTTTGCTTTCCTAAAAAGCCCATATCCATATCTTGCTGAACCCAAAAGCCCTCATGAACTTCTTCTCTAACAAAGCTATGCATTTTTCCGTTAACAAATCCCATTTTAATGGTGTAGTCAGCCGTTTCGCCCACTTTCCAGTCTAGGCCTAAAACTTCGGCTTGATCCATTAGAGATTCTTGAACCTCAGAATAGTTAATAATGTTCCAAGTAGACGCTGACGCCATGGTTGCAAACAGTGTGAACACTGCAATTATTAGTGCACGCATTATGATTCCCCCTCGTTGTGTAATCATTATTTTTTTAGAACAAACTCAAAGCTAAAACTCTGGTATTGATCTTTGTTATGTAATGATCACATCAAAGGTCGGGACTAAGATCAAGACCAGGCTTTTGGGGTCCAGCATCAATCCACTTTATAAGTGTATTCTATCAGTGCTTCGGAAAAAATAAGCGTGGCCGGAAACTCAAGCGTTTTTAAATGATCAATCAGGCAGTCATTCACCTCTGAGTTCAAAATTTCATCGTCTACCACTTGAGGATTTAGCACTTGTCTTTTTGAGTTGAGGCGCCATTTTAAAGTGAGCTGGCCTTTAGTCTTAACACCTTCAAAGCACTTTAAGGCCTCACTGTTGTTTTGCTCATAGTATTTAGCAATTTTGTCAGCATCCTCACCACGCTTGTGCTTAATCACAGGTGCGTTTTGGCAGGCAGAAAATAAAATCAATGTTGCAAATAAAATTATGTTTTTCATGGTCGTGATCTTAACCAAGTGTGGGACTTTCGTCTAGCTCTTTCTTTTTTCCTTAGCTTCGAGATCTTTTTTTATGGTTTCAATTGTTTTGGTTGTACTTCTCAGGACACGGCCTCCGTGCCTCGCAGCTCGCGGTCCGTCCGGTACATTCAAGGTACATAGGTAACAGTTTATTCAAGACACATAGGTTACACTTTAAGGCATATAGCATTTGGAGGATGGTATGCCTTGGAAAGAGAGTAAAATCGTGGACGAAAGAATGAAGTTTGTTACCAGAGCACTAGACGGAGAAAAGGTCATAGACCTCTGTCGAGAGTTCGGAATTTCAAGAAAAACAGGCCATAAGATATTAAATCGTTTTAAAAAAGAAGGAATTGATGGGTTAAAAAATAAGTCTAAGGCGCCCATTCGAAATTTTAACAAAACACATCCCTTTATTGAAAGCTTGATTGTAAATCTCAAAAAAGAAAAGCAAACCTGGGGTGCTCCCAAAATTAGAGAGCGTTTGATAAAGCTTAATCCCGATTTAGATTTTCCGAGTAAAACTACAGTTCATTCTATCTTAGATAAACATGGGCTTGTTGGTCCTAAAAAGAAAAAAAGGTTTAAAGCCAAAGGAACGAACTTATCTGTTCCACAAAAAAGTAATGACCTTTGGTGTACCGACTTTAAAGGCCAGTTCAGGATGACTAATAATCAATATTGTTACCATTGACCCTCACAGATCATCATAGTCGATATTTATTGGCATGCGAGGCTTATAGTTCTGTTAAGGCTTTTGATGTTTTTAGTATTTATGAGCACTGTTTTAATGAATATGGGCTTCCTAAAGCTATTAGAAGTGATAACGGAGTCCCCTTTGCTGTTTCTCATGCTCTACACGGTTTATCTCAACTCTCAGTCTGGTGGTTACGACTAGGAATCAAAATTGAGCGAATCAAGCCCGGACATCCTGAACAAAATGGTCAGCATGAAAGAATGCATAGAACTCTTAAACAGCATTTAAAACCAGCTAAAGCAAATTTACTACAACAACAAGAGGTCTTTGATGATTTTCAAGAAGAATTTAACTTTGAACGTCCTCATGAAGCAATTGATATGAAAACACCCTCTGAGGTTTATTGCCCATCTGAGATAAAATTACCTGAACAGTTAGATGAGCTGGAATACCCCTTAGAGGATTCAACAAAAAAAGTAACAAAATCTGGAGACATATGGCTCGGTCGGAATCGTGTATATGTTGGGAGAGCCTTTAGAGGCTACAATGTAGGCTATTCTCAGGTTGAAGATGACTTATATTTACTAAAGTTTATGGACTATGAACTTGGATTTTTCGACCTAGAAAACCGAAGAGTTATAAGTCATGAGACCATATTTGATATAAAACTGTAACCCATGTGTCTTGAATAAAATGTAACCTATGTATTTGGTTGCACATCCTGGACCGCTGAGGTCCTTCGAAGCACAACCAAAACAATTGAAACCATAAAAAAAGAGGTTCCGTGTTAGGGAGTTGTTTTTAACTTCGAGTTTTATATGTAATTTTAATTTTTAGAAGTGTGATTGATTTTTGTTTTTCACAGTATAGACATTATTTTTAATAACTAATAACTAATAACTAATAACTAATAACTAATAACTAATAACTAATAACTAATAACTAATAACTAATAACTAATAAC
>JAKUPT010000006.1:0-4047 GCA_022450595.1 Bdellovibrionales bacterium | reverse complement strand
TAACCGTTACTCGCCCTCTACATACAACACAAGTACAAAAAAAACTGTAAGATCATCTTTTTGAGCATTTGTTGAAATAGAAACAATGTTTCGAAGGACCTCAGCGGTCCAGGACGGACCGCGAGCTGCGAGGCATGGAGGCCGCGTCCTGAGAAGCATTGTTTCTATTTCAACAAATGCTCAAAAAGATCTCGAAGCCACCAAATAACTAAATCTCTTTCAAATTATTAACTAAAACCTCACGAGGTTTACTGCCATTAGCGGGGCCTATTACACCTTCGGATTCCATAATTTCTACAATGCGAGCTGCTCTTGGGTAACCTAATCGAAAGCGTCTTTGAATCAGTGAGGCGCTGACGGTTTTTTGTCCAGAGGCCCATGAAACGATTTCGTCGTACTTTTCATCGTACTCTTCTTCGTCGCCAAACTCTCCACCGCCTTCGATGCCATCAAGGTCCATGCCGCCGCCGGAACCTTCAAGGGCTTTAAGTGCTAAAGCGTCGTACTCAGGTTCACCTTGTGAGCTCCAAAACTTAATGATTTTATCAATGTCTTTTTCACTGAGCCACGCCCCATGGTGACGACCTGGTTTTGACATGCCTGGAGCTAGGAACAACATGTCCCCTCGGGCTAATAGTCTTTCTGCACCCGACTCATCAAGTATCACTCGAGAATCTAATTTACTGGCCACTTTAAAGCTGGCACGGCCGGGAATGTTGGTTTTAATCAAGCCTGTGACAACGTCTTTTCTTGGCGACTGCATGGCAAGAATTAAGTGCATGCCGCAGGCTCTGGCCATTTGGGCAAGCCTTACCACTCCGTGCTCAACGTTTTGTTTGTCGACCGCCATCAAGTCACCGAACTCTTCAATGACGATGACTATAAAAGGTTGTTCTGTGTAATAATAAGTTTCTGTCTTTTTGTTATTTTCTTCTAACTCTTCGTTATAGGCTGCGTGCTTTTCAACGTCTTCTTTAGAAAGGTTTTGCACTTTTTCATTAAAGCCGTCTAAACCTCTAGCCCCAAACTTAGCCATGGATCGATAGCGTTTTTCCATTTCTCGAACCGCCCACCTTAAAGCCACAACCGCTTTTTTGGGCTCTCTAATTGGTGGCATCATAAGATGAGGGATGTTGCTAAAAATGGCTAAGTCCACTTGCTTTGGATCTACTAAAATAAGTCTTAAAGTTTTAGGTGAGTGTTTAAATAAAAGTCCAATAAGAGTTGAAACAACAAACACGGATTTACCAGAACCCGTTGTTCCTGCCACCATCATGTGAGGCATTTTTCTTAAGTCCACAATTTTTGGAATGCCGTTAGCCTGTCGTCCTAGAGGAATAGGCAGTTGAATTTCTTCACCCCAAAAGTTTTCCTCGGCCACAATGTCTTTTAAGTAAACGGTTTCTTGGTGAGAGTTTGAAGTCTCAATCCCTACAACGTCTCGACCTGGAATGGGGGCAATGATTCTTACCGATTCAGAGCTTAAGGCTAAACACAAATCGTCTGCAAGGTATGTGATTTTGCTAATCTTTACATCGGCATTGGGTTTAAATTCAAACATTGTCACAGCGGGCCCGGGCTTGATTCCAACCACTTCACCGCCAACGTTAAACTGCGAGAGTTTGTCTACCAGAAGATCTGACTTTCTTTTAATTTCTTTTTCATCCACTGTGTTTCTTGTGGCAGGAGGGTCTTCAATCAGTGAAAGTTTTGGAAGCTCCCAGTGCTCCACGTGTCTTTTCACTCTGGTTTTAAGTTTTACTTTTCGTTTTTTGGTTTTTTTAGGAAACATGGCCATTTGACCATCGGATTCTTCTTCATAGGCAATAATATTATCATCTTCGTCTTCTTCCTCTTCATCGTCGTCATAATCTTCATCCTCATAGTCTTCCTCAAACTCTGAAGATTCTTTGAACTTAAACAGTGGTTTTCTTTTTTCTTCACTGTCTAACATAAAAAAACGACGACCCTCTAAAGAACCACTTGTTCCCATGGCCTCAACAGGTCTTTGTCTTTTAAAGTTAATTTTTTTAAAAGCCGCCATTATTGGCTTTAAGCTTATAAAAGAGGAAAGATAAGCCAGGCCTACTTTTGAGTACTCATACAGTCTTGCCACTAAATCTGAGACCGACATTTCAGTGAAAAACACCGTTAAAACAACAGCAAAAGACCATAATATGAGTCCTGCACCATAAAAGTTTGCGGCTGTCATTAAGGCTTGTGAGAAAACCTCTCCCACAATGCCACCTATTAATATGTGGTTCTCAAAAATTTTAGTTTCTGGAAAATATAAAGAAAGCAAGCTGGAGGTGGTGATTAAAAACGTGGCCAGCATTAAGCTTTGCAGTCTGTAATTTTTGCTTTTTTTACCAATAAACTGAAAGTAGGTTTTTTGAAACATCAACAGAACAATCAACCAGCTGGAGTAGCCAAAAACTTGATACAACAGATCGGATAAAAATGAGCCTATGTATCCGCAGGCGTTTTTAACCTCCATATTCACCCCGGCGGTGTTAAATGAGGGGTCCTGTGGGTTATATGTAAACAAACTCAAAGCTAAAAAGATTGAAAAGCAAAGCCAGAGGATTCCAAAGATGTCTGTTTTAAAGCGGTTTAAAATGTTCATAACTAAAGTTTAAAAAAGCCTATAACATAAAGCCAGTCTGGTTTTTTGACTAAGGCCTTAAGTCTTGTGTTTTTACAAGCCTTAGTGGTATGTCCTATAGCTAATATGGACAAAATTAAAATAAATGAAATTTTTCATAGCATTCAAGGTGAAACCAGCTACACCGGGCAAAGAACGGTTTTTGTGAGAACGTCTGGGTGCCATTTGCGCTGCAATTACTGCGACACCACTTATGCCTACTATGAGGGTAACAAAAAAACCATTGATGAGATCATTGACAGGGTCAATTCTTATCAAGTGGAGTATGTTTGTGTGTCTGGTGGAGAACCTTTGTTACAAAAAGGCACTTATAAATTAATGAAAGAGCTTTGTGATTTAGGTTATAAGGTCTCTCTTGAAACCAGTGGTGACATTGACTGTAAAGATGTTGATTTAAGAGTGAAAAAGATCATTGATATTAAAACACCTGATAGCGGTGAAGCTGATACTTTTAATTTAAATAACTTAGAGTATCGCGATAACTTTACCGAATACAAATTTGTTATATGCTCTGAAAAGGACTTCCTGTGGGCCGAAGACTTTGTGGACAAGCATAAACTTCTTGAAAAAAACAATGTTTTATATAGCCCGTCATATGGAAAAATATCTGAACGATGGCTGGCTGAACAAATTGTCGAAAAAAAATCCAAAGTTCGATTGCAATTACAGCTACATAAGTACATTTGGCCCAGTGCTGAACGTGGAGTGTAGTGAGTAATTTTATAAATTTCATTCTTTTTAAGTTTACCTCACAGAAATCTTGCATTAGGTTGAACAACGCTTTTTCAGACATATAGGGGTTAATATTGATGACGCCAAATTTGAACAATTCAAATCATTTATTCGTTGCTAACTTACAATCTGTCAGCTTAGAGAAGCTGGTAAAAAGCAAATTAGAAGTTTTGTTTCAACAACAACAAGACGCTAATGTACAAATTGATGGTCTTTACAAAATTTTTATGGAACAAGTAGAAAAGCCTCTTATTGAGCTTTCTTTAACAGCAAACCGAGGCAATCAAGTCAAAACAGCCCAGATGCTCGGAATTAATCGCAACACGCTAAAGAAAAAAATCGATAGCTATAATATTAGATTACGTAACAAGTAATTGCGAACGTAACACGTCCAGCATCAGTGGGCTGCGCATCCAGTAAATTCAACTTTGAGGGGGCCCGCACTTTATTGTATTATTAAAGTGCGAAAGCACAATTATAAGGATATTGTCTTGAGTATGGATAAGGTGCCACCACACAATTTAGAAGCAGAACGGTCTATTTTAGGCGGACTTATGCTTGAGCCAGAAGCTTGGGATGATGTCTCTGAAAGTGTGACTGAAGACGATTTTTATCGACCCGCACATAAAAAAATCTATTCCGCCATACGC
>JAKUPT010000059.1 GCA_022450595.1 Bdellovibrionales bacterium | reverse complement strand
GTTGAATCTAAATCAAACACCAGCTTTGAAGATCGTGAATTAGCTACATTTTCAAGTACAGAATCTAAGGCCATGCAGGTTTTTAATCAGGACTGTGCCCAAAAAACACGGGATTTTTTAAATAGTGAAAAATATTTATATTCCTTTTTTAAGTAACCCGCGCCTTTAGACCCGAGAAAATTAGTATCCTCGGGCTCAGACAAGCGGTGCTCGGGCTTCGCCCTGCGCTCCGAACTCGCCTCGGACACTAATTTTCTCGGGTCTAAAGGCGCTAGTTTTATGTTTTTATTAAGGTTTAAAAAATTAAATGGTTTTGGGACACTATTTAAAATGGGAAGAAGTCAACTTGCTACTAAGAGGCGAGTTCGGAGCGCAGGGCGAAGCCCGAGCACCGCTTGTTTGAGCCCGAGGGTATTGCCTTAAAACAATCGCAATCAACGGGTTATATTTTTTTAACTTTTTGGTGTTTTTTGACCCCGTACTGTGTAGCAAAGATGACGCTGAAGACGATAAACATTACGCCCACCAAACTCATGGTGGTGTAGGTTTCATTGAAGATAAAAATTCCCATTAAAAAGGCATAAATCACACCTAGGTAATTCATAATGCCTATGTCTGAGGCTTGGGCAAATGAAAGAGCTTTTGTCATTTGCACTTGAGCTAATTGAGTAAAAACTCCAATGGCTAAAATAAAAGGCAAATCGATAAGAGCTGGGGTTTTCCAATTGTATATAGCAAATGGACCTATGATTGGAATTGTGACTAAAGGAAAGTAAAAAACGATTGTGAGTGGGTGCTCTGTGGAACGAAGCTTTCTCACCCAAGTGTAGGCAAAACCGGCACCAAGACTTCCGAGCAGAGCCACGCCTAAAGTTGTCCACTCTAAATTTAATGTTCCTTGCCTGATAATAACAACCCCGATAAAAGCCATTAAAAAAAATAGCCACTGCAAGGGTTTAACTTTTTCTGACAAAATAAACATCGAGACAATAATGGTAAAAATGGGTGATAGGTATTGCACAGTAACTGCTGTTGCCAGAGGCATATTTTGTAAGCTAAAAAAGTAGCAAGTGAGCGCCAGTGTTCCAAATACCCCTCTCAAAATAAGATCTTTTTTATTAGATCCCCATAAACTTAATTTTTGAGCTTTTATACCCCAATAGCACATAAAAATAGAGATAATCGCGCGAAAAACCACAAGTTCGGTAAAGTGTAAGTGCTTTAACCACTTCACACTAGCATGAGTCAGGGCAAAGAAAAAAATTGCCGCAAACATATGCCACAAACCCTTTTTTACATCATTTGAAGACAAAACTAGCCTCTCATCCAGCATTCAAGCTTGTTCCAGGCTTGATATGTGCTAGAATTTTTAAAGTTCTAGGATGGGATCAAAGTAGAGGGATTTATTAAAACATTCAATAAGGTTTTTATTCACCCGATCTTTACTTCCATTCTTAAATTTGAGTTAACCGAGAATTTGAAAATGATATTTTAGAATTGTACTCTCGGGCTCTGATAAGCTGTGCACAGGACAAAACCTTTGCTCCAAACTTACGCTTTGAGCACATTTCTAAAATATCATCTTTAAATTCTTTTGCTCGGTGCCAGCAAAGTAAAAAAGGAATTTTACACGCTGATGTCCAAGGAGGGGAAAATGTTAAAAAAAGTACTAGCTGCTGCTGCAGTTTTCACGGCAATGTCTCTAGGACATGCCAATGAAACAGATAAAACATACTGGATGCACATTGAAGCTCAGGATGTTTTTGAAAGAAGTTTGATTGCTGACACCGGTGTGAGCATTGAAACTGTGATTGAAAACTCCGTTTATGCTTTTGGTAATAAACAAGAGCTTGAACAAATTAAAAAACAATTTAAAGTGATTGAAAGCTTTGAATTTGATTTAGAGAGTTTTGACTACCCTACAGGGGATGAAAAGTTTCACAACTATCAAGAACTCACAGAAGCTTTACAAAAACTTCAGGCTGAAAATCCAAATCTTGTAAAACTGTCGACCATCGGTAAATCTGTTCAAGATAGAGACATTCACCTTATCACTATTTCTGCTGATTTAAGTGATGACTCTAATCTTCCGGCTGTTGTCTTTATGGGCGGACACCATGCAAGAGAGCATATTTCAGTAGAAATGCCTTTAATGCTTGCACAACACTTAGCCTCTGAGTTTAAAAATGGAAACAGTGAAATCATAAAGCTTTTGCACGAAAGACAGGTGTTTATCATTCCTATTGTTAACCCAGACGGTGCTGAGCACGACATTGCTGGTGGCAGATATAAAATGTGGAGAAAAAACAGAGTCACAAATCATGATGGAAGTATTGGCGTGGACTTAAACCGCAACTACGGATTTAAGTGGGCTTCAGGTGGAGCAAGCTCCAATCCAAGAAGTAGCACTTACCATGGCCCTGAAGCTTTTAGTGAGCCCGAAACTCGTGCTGTTAGAGAATTTGTTTTAAGTAAGCAAGATCAACTGACAACTTTGCTGAGCTATCATACTTTTTCAGAATTAATTTTATTTCCTTGGGGACACACTTATAACCCCATAGCCGACCAAAATGCCTATAACGTGCATAGAACGATGGCAGAAACCATGTCTGAGTGGAACAACTACAGACCTCAACAGTCATCTGATTTATACATAGCCAGCGGTGACACTACTGACTGGTCTTATGGTGAATTAGGTCTTATTTCATTTACTTTTGAGTTGGATCCTAAAAATATGTGGAATGGTGGTTTTTACCCTGGACAAGACACGATTGATATTGTGTTTGAAAAGAATATCAAGCCAGCTTTATATCTTATTGAGCAGGCTGATAACCCATATAAGGTTTTAAATAAAAGTACTTATGGGGTTTCTTTTATTAATACGGACGTAGGCGCAAAGCATGCTCAGCTCAGTGAGTCCCTGTAACATCGTAAAAGTTCAGCCCAACTATTTGGCCTTGAAGGTTTGCCTAGAACTAGAGTAAAAACTGATAAGCCATAAAGATCTAAACTAAATAAAAAAAGCCAGAGCACTAAACTCTGGCTTTTTTTTAAATTTAAATTTGAATAATAAAATTATGATTGAGGCTTCATTGCGTGACGAGCACCAAACTTCTTCTTAAACTTCTCTGCACGTCCTTCACTATCAGCAATACGTTGCTTACCAGTGTAAAAAGGATGAGAGGCTGAAGAAATATCCATTTTAACTAGAGGATACTCTTTACCGTCTTTCCAAGTACCAGTTTCTTTCGCTGGAATTGTAGAAAGAGTTTTGTACTCAAAATCACAAGATACGTCTTTAAAAATTACTTCTCTAAACTGAGGATGAATGTCTTTTTTCATACTAACTTCCAATTAGGTCATAGATTAAATTTCAGATTGGGCACAATATCACCCCAAAAATCCACTGACAAGCTAAAATTACAGCTTTTTTATTCCCCCCAAACACTTTAACTCCAAAACTCCCCACCATAGACGCCATGTACCAAAAGGTACGGACTACCTTTTAGCACTCAGCGTCCTAAAGGCAGCACTATGCGGCAAAAGGTAGTCCGTACCTTTTGACGTACCTTTTGACTATATGCAAAAAAAACGCCCCGAGGAGGGGCGCTTTATTATAGAAATGTATTTAATGAGTTAGATAACTTTGTTGGCAACGTATTGCTCTTCGCTGAAGTCGTCGACCTGGATGGTGTCTAGGATGGCTGTTTCAGCCTCTTTGACCAGATCGGCCTCTTGTTGAGTCAGAACGTTTTGCTTTACGGCTTCGTCTAAAACTTTAAGAATTGGTGCTTTTTCAAGTTTTTTAGCTCTTTGTGCTTTTTTCACTTTTTTCACTAAGCCCTCTGTTTGTTTAGCAAGCTTGTAAGCATTCTCAAGGCGCCCTAGAGCCTCTTCCTTATTATCTAGAGGCAAATAGATACCATGAGTTAAGCGATCACGAACATCTTGATCGTTTAAGATCATATCGGCCACTTTGTGAGACAGCTTATCGCTTAAGTCAGAGTCAATACGGTTTAAACGAGACCAGCATTTAATTGGATATTTAAAAAACCATCCAATCACTGGTACGTCAAAGTTTGAAAAGATTCCATCAAATCCCTGTTGAATGTTTTTAAACACCTCTTGCATAGAGTAATGAACTAACGGCAAGTCTTCTTTGCGACGGCCTTCAGCTTCCCAACGTCTTAGAACACTTGTTCCAATGTACATCCAAGCTAAAATGTCCGCAAAGCGACCAGTGATCTTTTCTTTAACTTTTAATTTACCACCAAGAAGCCCCATGGCCATATCAGACATAATGGCAAAGCTTGCAGAAGCCCAAGCGAGTTTTTGGTAGTAACGCTTTAGTGGTCCACCAACTGGAGTCATTGCAAATCTGGCACGTGTCACACTTAAAACAAAAGAGCGCATTTTGTTTCTTGTAATGTGACCAATGTGTCCCCAAAAAGCATCATCAAAAGCTTTTGCATCTTTTTTACCAATGGCATCTACTTCTTTAAAGGCATAAGGATGAGCTCTTAAAGCCCCTTGTCCAAAAATAATCAATGTTCTGGTTAGTATATTTGCACCCTCAACCGTAATACCAATTGGAGCTGCAATGTAGCCTTGAGCAATCACATTTCTTGGGCCCAAGGAAATACCAGCTCCACCAACAATGTCCATTCCATCATTGACGGCTTTTCTGTAAGCTTCCGTAGAATAGTACTTACACATAGCCGTGATCACAGGAGGCGCAATTCCACGGTTTAGAGCACCAAATGTGTACTGTCTCATGGCATCGATATAATAGTTAGCTCCCACAATTCTAGCTAAAGGCTCTTCAACCCCTTCAAATTTTCCAATAGGAAGACCAAATTGTTTACGGACTGAGGCATGAGCACTTGTCACTCGAGTGACAAGCTTCAAACCACCCACACTTTGAGATGGTAGAGAAATACCGCGACCAGCTCCTAGTGATTCCATGAGCATGGTCCAACCATTACCAGCATTTTTAACACCACCAATAATAGCTTCTTCAGCATCAACCACTACATCGTGACCTTGTGTTGGACAGTTATAAAACGGCACACCCAATGGATCATGCCTTCTACCAATCACAACACCTGGAGTTTTAGATGGGATTAAAGCACAAGTGATTCCAAGGTCTTCGCCTTGTCCTAATAAGTTTTCTGGATCTCTAAGTCTGAAAGCAAGACCAATAATTGTAGAGATCGCAGCCAAGGTAATCCATCTCTTGTTCCATTGTAGTTTAATTTTTAAACGACCATCATCGCCTTTAAACAAAACACCATAAGAAGTAATAGAGCCTGCATCACTTCCGGCAGTAGGCTCTGTTAAACCAAAACATGGAACTTCTTCACCAGAAGCCAAACGAGGTAGGTATTTCTTTTTTTGATCTTCTGTACCGTAATGATTTAAAAGTTCAGCAGGACCAAGACTGTTTGGAACCATAACTGTGATCCCTGCAGTTAATGATCTTGAAGAAAGCTTAGCTATAACTTCACCGTGAGCTGAGGCTGAAAAGTTTAATCCACCGTGCTCCTTTGGAATGATCATTCCTAAAAAGCCCTTTTCTTTGATCATTTTCATCACTTCATCTGAAAGACCACGCTCTTTCCAAACCTTCCACTCGTCGATGGCTTCACAAAGCTCATCAGTGGTATTGTCGATAAAGTTCTTCTCTTCATCTGTAAGTTCAGGGTAAGGCTCATTGATCAACTTTTTAAAATTTGGTTTTCCACTAAAAAGCTCTTGCTCAGCCCAAACCACTCCAGCCTCTAAGGCTGTTCTTTCTGTGTCTGAGATGGAAGGGATAAAGTTTTTCATTAAGCCCATTAATGGTTTTGATACTAATATTTGACGAATAGGTTTAATTACAAATATTGCTAAGACTGCTGCTACAACATATATAGCAGTCATTGGAACCGCCAATCCGTACAACACGGCAAGAATGGCTATGGCCCATAAGACAAAAGGAACTCCTAAATATCCTAAGGCGATAAAAACTATGATAGAGGCTGTATAACCAACAGCTCCATACTGATGAATGAGTCCAAAAAGATCGAGGGATTCCACGATAACCTCCAATTATAATGTTTAGTTACTCTTTAATTCTACCAAAGCCCCAACAAAATTCAATCATTTGATTGAATTTTTAAATCATTTGATGAATACTTAACAAAGCATGAACAAAGTGACAAAGCGCAAAAAAACTAAATCTGCCTCAAATGCAAGCACCGCCACGGCTCGTGAAGACCTAATGAAAGCGGCAAGGCACCAGTTTGCTTTAAAAGGGCTTTCTGGCACCTCAATTCGAAACATCGCCTCGGCCGCCAGTATCAATTCCAGTATGATCAGTTACTATTTCAAAGGTAAACAAGGCTTATACATAGAGTGTCTTAAGGAAATTGGTAAGAAACAACTAGAAATGTCTCAAAATATACTAACCCCACCAAAGAATAGACAAGAGTTAGAGGTAAGGCTTGGACTATTTATAGACAGCATCTTTGACCTATTTTTAAACGACCGAGATGCCGGGCTTATTATCATACGTGAGTATGATCGGCACCACTCCCCGGGGGAAAAGATCTTTACCAGCACTTTATTAAAAGTTTTTGATCTACTTATTGATTTTATTAAATCCTCACAAAAATCTAAACTGATATCTAAAACCAAAGACCCATTTATTCTTGCCAGTCTTTTTTTTGGTGCCCTGGTAAACATGATGCGCATGGATCATATCAAAGAAAAGCATTATGACTTTAGTATTAAAAAAACAGGCAAAAGAAACAAAGTTAAAGCCCATCTCATTGGAATGATTGTAAATTAAATTTCCTCTAACAGCTTGATTTTTAGATCTTGGCTGGTTCCCTTAAAAGGCACCTCTTTTGAAAGCTCCCCCTGAACCACTGACCAAAGTTTTTTGTGAATTGGAGGGTTTATGTTTTGTTTTAGTTGAAAAGACTCATACACATTATCCGAGTTATCCACCAAACTCATAGCCACAGGAAACTTACCATAATGAGCGGTTGAAAGAATACAAGTTGGTTCATCTTCAAGCGAGGATTTTTTATACACACTGTAGGCAATTGCGGTATGTGGATCGAGCAGATAATTATACGTACTGTACACTGACTCAATACTGTCAAAACATTCTTGTTCACTTGAAAAACCTGAGACAAACTCTGTTTTCAATTTTTCATAGGTCTTTTCGTCCACTGCAAATTCAAACTCTGTTTTTAACTTTTCAAAACATTCATTGGTAAGCTTAGAGTCCATTTGTGACAACCAAAAAATAGCTCTTTCAATATTAGAAGATTTAAGAATATCAATAGAAGGAGAGGCGGTTTGTGAAAGAGTTTTATCCTTAATACTGTACCTACCGGTTTGAATAAACTTAGTTAACACATTGTTTTTGTTAGAGGCACAAACAAGCTTGCCCACAGGAAGTCCCATTTTTTTGGCAATATAACCGGCAAGAATATTACCAAAGTTACCCGTTGGAACAACAAAGTTTAATTTTTGATCATCTGTAATTTTACGTTCTTTTAGAAGTTTTAAATAAGCATAAAAGTAATACACCACTTGCGGCAGAAGTCTTCCCCAATTGATAGAGTTTGCAGCGGTCAGTTTATAGGCCTTTTTCTTAAGTTCGTTTTGAAACTCACTGTCACTAAAAAGCTCTTTCACCATAGACTGACAATGATCAAAGTCGCCCTCTACGGCAAAAACTTTAACCCTATCAGACTGACATGCCAGCATCTGTTTTTTCTGAACAGGGCTGACTCCTTTTGAAGGATACAGTACACAGACTTTAGCATCTTTAACTTTTGAAAACCCCGAGATGGCTGCAACACCAGTATCACCACTTGTGGCTGCTAGAACAAAACGCTTCTCTGGTTTTAACTCGGTGGCTTTTTGTATTAATTGTGGCGTAAGCTGTAAAGCTAAGTCTTTAAATGCAGCCGTTGGACCATGAAAGAGTTCAAGTATATAACTATTGTTTTCTAATGTTTTTATGGGTGTGACCTCAGAGTCTTGAAATTCAGAGTAAGCAGAAGTAATCATAGGATTTATGTCCATACCCAGTGAAAAGCAGGACAATACCTCTTCACATAGTTCTTGGTAAGTGCAATCCATTAAATTCAGTATTTCATCTTTTTGAAGACTAGGGAGAACACTTGGAACATAGAGCCCACCGTCTCTGGCCAATCCTTGCTCGATAACGTTGGCAAACCCATACTGAGTGTCGCCTCCTCGAGTTGAGTGATAGATCTTTTCTTGAGGAATTTTTTGTATCACACTTTCAGCAATTTGCTCAGCGGTCATTTCATTTGAAACTTGGATGATATGATCACAGTTTTTGTCATAAAATTTTTGTCGGTACTCTAATATTTGTTTTAAACTTAATTCTTTCATACCGACTATGCGGTCCACCTTCATATCCTTAAGTCGACCCTCAATTGTATCAAGGTTTACATTTAAATAAAAAACAGTCCCCAGAGAGCGAATATGCTCCATAGCCATAGCATCTAAAGGGTTTGATCCAGACAAAGAAATAACTCCTTGCTGAAGACGTAACTTTAAAGTGGTTTCCGCCTCTTTTTTTAAAAAGCCCTCATCGCCAAACTCCAAAAGTGTGTCAGCCACAGATTTTGACCAATGCTTTTCTAACAAATCATCGTCCACATCGACCCAATCAATATTAAGCTTGTCTTTAATTATTCTTGCAACGGTTGTTTTTCCCGCACCCGGAGGGCCCATTAAAATAATATTGTCCAAAATCAAACTCCTTATAAAAAACTTATAACGCAGCTTAAAACCGGAGGCAATAAAGGCGCTGAAAAGGCTTGTGGACTGAAATATATTCTCAATACAACAGCTTGTATATTTGATTGTCTTTTAAAAATAGCTATGAAACACTTTTAATATGTATTTAAACAAAAAAGTACTCTCTTGGGCCCTTTATGATTGGGGAAATTCAGCCTTTGCCACATCAATAATGGCGGCTTTTTTTCCATTATTTTACAAGCAATATTGGGCATCAGATATGCCTGCAGCGACAAGCACATTCTATTTAAGCCTTAGCCTTGCTGTTGGCGGAATTGCGCTGGCTATACTTGCGCCCTTTCTTGGGACTGTGGCAGATGCTGCAAAATCAAAAAGTCGTTTTTTATTTGGCTTCACTCTTATTGGCGCTGTTGCAACAGCCAGTATGTTTTTTATCGCTCAAGGACAATGGGTGTATGCTCTTTTATTATATTTAGTCTCAAGCCTTTGTTTTAGTGGGGGCAATATTTTTTATGACGCTCTTCTGGTCGAAGTGAGTGAAGAAAAGTATTATGATCGCACCTCTGCATTTGGCTTTTCCTTGGGCTACTTAGGTGGTGGCATACTTTTAGTGATCAATGTATTGATGTTTTTAAAACCTGAGGTGTTTGGCATCAGTAGTGGCACCCAGGCGGTGAAGTGGAGTTTTGTCACAGTCGGTGCCTGGTGGTTTTTCTTTGCCATACCGGCCTTTAGAATAAAGCCT
Source organism: Bdellovibrionales bacterium (assembly GCA_022450595.1). Taxonomy (GTDB): domain Bacteria; phylum Bdellovibrionota; class Bdellovibrionia; order Bdellovibrionales; family UBA1609; genus JAKUPT01. The sequence continues at coordinate 7,187 of JAKUPT010000059.1, read as the reverse complement.
GCACAAAATATGTATCACCGAGATTTAAAAACCCTTTTTTTAGTGGCCTGGAAAGAGATACTACAAACTATAAAAAAAGTTATAAAACATAAAGCTCTCTTATATTTTTTATTAGGCTACATGCTTTACATAGATGGCGTACATACGGTGATTAAAATGGCCGTTGATTTTGGAATGTCTCTTGGCCTTGACACAAACGACATGATTAAAGCACTGGTCATTGTGCAATTTGTCGGTTTCCCAGCCGCTTTAGTTTTTGGATTCTTAGGAGAAAAGTGGAGCCCCTTTAAAGCATTGCTTTTGGGAATATCCATATACATTGCGGTGATCATTTATGCCTACAACATACAAACCAGCACTGACTTTTTTATTCTGGCCTCAATTATTGGCTGCATTCAAGGTGGTGTTCAAGCTTTAAGTCGTTCCCTATTTGCTCGCTTTGTGCCAAGACAAAATTCCGGCGAATTTTTTGGTCTCTACAATATGTTAGGAAAATTCTCTTCTTTCCTTGGCCCGAGCCTGATTGCTCTTACAAGTTTCATTTTTAAAGACACTCGCATCTCAATCCTTTCACTACTTATTCTATTTTTTGCAGGAATGTTCTTACTCCTAAAAAGCATGAATGCCTTCAAGAATTCATAATTTTTTAATTAGAAACCGCATTTTAAGTGTTTACACACCTGAAATACTCAAACAAGCGGTGCTCGGGCTTCGCCCTTGCGCTCCGAACTCGCATTTAAGGTGCGTAAACACTTAAAATACTCTCTCAGTAAGTTAAAAAAGTTATTTAGAAAAAACATATTTCTTTGAAAATTATTATTCCTGATGAAAGCGAAATCCTATTTTCAAAATCTCCACATAAAGAGTCTTTTTCCCTGTTTTATAAAATGTATACAAAAAACGAGTTCGGAGCGCAAGGGCGAAGCCCGAGCACCGCTTGTCTGAGCTTTTTTGGATACATTTTATAAAACAGGGAAAAAGACGGCTTTAACAAAAGAAAACTATTCGCTAACTTTATTTCGTCCTTGGTTTTTTGCTCTGTAAAGCGCGTGATCCGCAAGCTTTACAAGCTCTTTTGCGTCATGGTCTTGATCTTGAGATAAAGTAGAATAGCCAATACTGACTGTTAAACTGGCTTTGCTCTCACCATTATTAAACTCGTGATCTGCAATCCTTTGGCGCAAACGCTCACAAAAGTTATAGGCATCTTGAGGAGAGATTTCACATAAAACCACTAAGAACTCATCACCACCATAACGTGCGGCAAAGTCCACTTCACGAATGTTTTCCTGAATGATCTTTCCCATTTCTTCTAAAACATAACTTCCAAACAAATGGTCATTGTCGTCGTTTACATTTTTGAAATGATCCATATCAATCATTATACACGCCATAGAACGGTTGTATCTCTTGGTTCTTTTGATTTCATAGTCAATTTTATCGTATATGGAGCGCATATTATAAAGGCCAGTAAGATAATCAAGGTCCACCATCTCATTAAGTTTTTGATTACTCTGATAAAGTTCTCGGTGCGCTTCGTTGTGTCTTAAACTGACCTCTACACGTGCGAGAAACTCTTCACTGCGAAAAGGTTTTTTTATGTAATCATCAGCTCCCGTCATTAAACAATCAACCACGGTGTCTGTGTCTGTTCTGCCTGATACAATAATCACTGTGACGTAATTTTTACTCCCACGAAGCTCGTGCAACATATCTCGACCATTCATGCCCGGCATGTCGTGATCAGAGATAATAAGTTGTGGCTTCCAAAATCTTACTTTTTCAAGAGCATCTTTGGCATTATCTGCAGTTTCTACCATTGCACCTGCCATTTTAAGTGACTCAGCAATCACCTCTTGGGTTGAGGGATCATCTTCAACTATTAGAATTTTTTTATCTTTTATGCGCTCATATTTCATAACAATTTATAATAGCATTTTTACAAATAGGCTGTGTAGTAGAATACTCTTAAAATTTAGTTAAAAAACAAGACTAAAGGCCGCAAGCAAGACTTAAAAGAGTGAACAAAAAAACCGATAAGTTATTGTGAATTTTAGGTTTTTTATAATTTGTATCATTTTAATTATTATTCAATCAGTTATTTTATTAGCTGACCTTGGGCTATTGCCCTTTCAGCTGTTCCATTCTGATGCTGATAAGGCTGTGCAAAACCAAATTGGCTATATAAAAGAATATCAAAATGATGTTAAATTAAAAGGTCATCAGCAAATTCTATGGGATAAAGCTGAAGAAAAAAATAAGCTCTTTGCCCTTGATAAAGTTTTAACCAACGAAAACTCCAGCATTAATTTAGAATTTAACAATGGGGCTGAGATTAAAGTCTCAGAACAAACACTACTTGTCATACAAGACCCAGAGATACAAACAGACAATGGCATTAGTATTAGTTTCAATTATGGACAATTCGATGCAAAGACCCAACTCTCTTCATTAGATATTAGTAACGGCGACATGAAGTTTACTTTAAATAAAGACTCTAAAGTTAGGTTTCATGCCGATCAAAATAAGGAAATGGTTATCACTGTAGATCAGGGAGAGTTAGATATTACCTCTGAGGGCACGACTAAAAAAATTAAAAAAGACTCAAAAGTTTATATTAATAAAGATCAAAAAATCAAAACTCTCAAAATCAGCAATCATTTAAAATGGAAGACCAAGAGCAAAACCATCTACAGCCATAAGTTCCCCGTCACCACACATGTAAAATGGCAAGGAGAGGCTGAGCGCTTTAAAACCCTAAAGCCTGCTAAATCTGAAAAAAGTGTAGAAACAAGTAGTAATCATAAAGAATTAAATCTAATGCCAGGTCACTACTTATTTGCTTTAGAAAAATCCAACAACACCACCTCTGATTACTTAGACATCACGGTAAAACCTGCACCAAAAATATTTTACTACACCCCCTATACCAGAGATCGTTTGCTCACTCAAAAAACTCATCGCTTTCAGTGGGAAGACATTAACGCCAAAGCTTATATGATTGAATTTAGTGAACAAAGAGACTTTGAAACGATTGAATTCACAAAAAATACCAACAACACATATATAGAGCTCTCCCCTAAATTAAAAGGGCGTTACTTTTGGAGAGTCAGTGCAAAGGATAAAAATAACAACCTTATTCCGGCCTTTTATTTCAATGAAATTTACTTTCAAGATAGATTATTAGAGGCTCCTAAAATAGTTCCTATAAGACGTCCTGCTAATGATAAAGACAAATCTTCAAAAAATTCACACTGCAGATTTTGGATCAAATGTTTGTGGCAACTAATTGTTCAACCAGTTCATGCTGAAGAGAACAAACAATATGTTAAGCTTCTTTGGTCAGCCGTTCCAGATGCAAAAGAGTATGTACTTGAAATCGCCCACGATCCTTATTTTTATGAAATTTTAAAAACTGTAAACACCTCAAATCATCACTACCATTTGAAAAATACCAAACCCCAAGTGCTATATTGGCGAGTAGCTGCTCAAGGGGAAGATATTTTAGGTGCTTTTAGCCCAATCCAAAAAATAACACCCGATCAGTGGATTGAAGGCTCAACAGAACCTGCAAAGAAAAGCAGCCCGGCTCCGACCTTGGCCCAAGCCCAAGCCCAAGCCCAAGCCCAAGCACAAGCACAAGCACAAGCACAAGCACAAGCACAACTGTTTAAAACACAAAAACCAAAGTGGTCTTTTAATTATACTGCGGGGTATGAATACCAAAACCTAAAACAGGAAAACGAAGACTTTAACCTTACCTCTAAGGGATTTATTCCTGTAAATGTGAACTTTAATTTCGACAAACAGTCTTTTCCGGAATATTTTCGAATTAATATTAAATGGGCCGAGCTAACCGCAGAAGAACTCGTGTTTCAAAACACTATAGACAGCCTATATATATATTCCCATTACTTACTTAAACCCCATTGGGGGATATATTTAGAATCACGTCCTGTAATTTCTAGATTGAGTTTTGAAAGCTTACAATCTAATGCAAAACTTTTTATTGGGGGACGCTATCAAAATCCTTTTATTGGAGTAAATTTTGGAGTTGGACAAGACTCAATTTTTCAACTCAGAGTGGATAATAAAGTTCTTTTATACAAATACAGTGATTTATCATTTCATTTATACTCAGAAATAGAGACACTATTACATCAAGATATACAATCAACTAGAGCTTTTATGGGTTTGCAGATTCAGTTTAACAACCACTAATGCAAATAATGGTAAAAGTATAAGAAACCACAACAGGCCGCCTCCACTTTGGTTCATGCTTCCACAACCTGTGGTCATATCAAAATCTGATAAAACATAAGCATTAAAGTTAAATTTAACACTTTCAAGAGTGCTTGGAGTGTTCTCATTGTTCGATGTTATTCGAATTCGATATTTAAAGTAACGATCAAGTTTAACCCCAATAACTGTTGAAGATTCTGACCAATTAGCCACAAAGTTGTTTGACTTGTTAGATGATAAATCAAACAAAACTTGATCCCCAGACTGAATAGTTCCTGTAGTTTCAACACTTACAAACTGGGGAAAACTATTATAACTGTCTATTGTAACACTCTCAGCCTGAAAACTGCCCGTTTGGTAATTCACACTTCCAATGGCCGCAAGAAGACTTACTGGATTATCACCGGAACCCGTAGGCCCATCGCCCCCAACTCCATCAGTGATCCATGTTCTGCCAGTTGCACCCGCACCACCGTTACCACCAAGTGTTGTTCCCCCATCTCCACCAAGGGCTACAACTTGGGCTGTGTTTAAAAAGATTTCACCTCCAGCAAACATTAATATACTGCCTCCGGCACCGCCTCCGCCGCCACCGGCTTTAAGGTTTCCACCACCGCCTTCACCACCATTTGCAGTGATCTTGGCTGAAGAACTTAAAGTTATATTTCCGCCAGAGTAAATATAAATGACCCCGCCTCCGGCGCCACCTCCTCCGCCTCGGGAGTGGTTTGCTGTATCCGAACCGGTGTAATAAAATCCACCGCCTCCACCAGATCCGCCACCTGTTTCTTGAAAGGCATTGTCTTCAAAATTTGTCCCTTTAGAGCCACCTGTACTGGCTGGTGGTCGTACTCCATTGTCGGCATCTGTTAAGTTTTGTGAGTAAGCCCCGCCACCACCGGCTCCATCACCGCCATCAACCATGGCTTGTTGGCTTCCAGCGCTTCCGCCAGTGACACTTGCGCCACCATTGCCGCCTGCCTGAGGTAACACCGGACTCACACCGTTATCTGTTCCTCCACGGCCACCATCCCCGCCGCCACAACGAGCCGTGCCTCCTAATGCCACTTGGGATTGGTCACTTGTAACAGCTTGGCCATTTTCTCCTGAGCAATCAATAGTGCCATCAATCACAACATGGCCTTGAACACGTATAATTAACGGCTCACTTCCCTCTGGCTGTAACGTCCATCCCGACAGTAAATTAAAACTTTCAAACTCTAAAGAAGGATAGGTGTCAGTGTTAACTGTGATTATTTTATCAGAAATATCACCATCATTATCCCAATCTTGATAAGTGCTAGAATTAAAGATTCCATGCTTTGCATCGCCAATATCAAAATTAAGATCTTGAAAACTCCCCTCAAAATAATCATTCACCTTTAAGGGAGGATGTAATGTTTGAGTGGATACATTCCACACCAGAGAGGAGGAGCTGTACTGATTTTTATTATCAAAATTTTGAGTAAAGCTAATAGATGCATAAACAGCTACTGGGAATAAACTTATTCCCAGCGCTAAAGCTTTAAAAGAATGTTTTTTAACCAGCTTTAGAATTGTCATCTCCCTTAGTCCACCCCATAACATTCCAAATCTTTTCTTTAAGTGTGTGAGCCCGAAATGGTTTAACAATGTAAGCATCAACCCCAAAAGATGCGGCCTGAGCAATTTTAATTCTCTCAACAGATTTTTGACTGGTGATCATTATAAACTTGGCCCCTTGACGAATACTGTTTGATTTAAAACTTTTTAGCAAATCAAGTCCTGTGGGTGTGGGCATATCCCAGTCAGATAGGACTAAACCAATGTTTTGTTGATGGCTTTGAATCATCTTTAAAGCTTCTACAGAAGTTTTAGCTTCAATCACGTTTTGAAAGCCAAAACTGTTCAAATACTCAATAACGATGTCACGAACCATAGCATCATCATCAACCACTAATATTGGTAAAAGTAAATCAACTTGCGACATCTTTTACTCCTTGGGTAGGTAGTAGGATTTCTACCATTAAGCCTTTATCTGGATGATTTTTTAAAGTTAAGTGTCCTCGATGCTCAATTTCAATAATTTCACGACAAATAGGAAGGCCTAAGCCTGTGCCCTTTTCCCCCTTAGTGGTGTATAAAGGTTCAAAGACTTTTTCGATCTCTTCACTTTTTACACCGGGACCATAATCTCTAATAACAATTAAAGACTGACCATCGGCTTTATTAATTAAACTCACATCCACTTGCCCAGCTCCTACCATGGCATGAGAGGCATTAATAAATAAATTCACAAAAACTTGCATTAATGCGGTCGGGTCTGCGTTTACAAACACCGGATCATTTTTAATCACACAAACTTTTACCTGATGCACTTTAAACTGATGCTCCATCAGATCAATAGTTCCTTTAATCAGTTCATTTACATTGACCAATTCTTTTTCAGAGGTGCTTTGATGGTTTTCTGTCATATTTTTAAATCTTTGTAAAATATCTGAGGCTTTTTGAGAGGCATCTAAAATTTTATTCAAGGCCTCTTTCATACCGGCTTCACTTTTATTAACACTGAGTTCAGCTTTTCCAATAATTTGCTGTAAGATATTTCCAAATTCATGACTCACACCACGGCTGATGGCGGCGAGCATATTCTTTCTCTCATGATCACTTAAAAGATTGTTTAGCTCTTTAAGCTGTTGATCTTTAATGCTTTGTTGCTCTTTTAAGTTCCAAAGCGCTAAGAAGTTTCGAGACTTTTGTATAATTTCACTTTTAGTAAAAGGTTTATTTAAATAGTCCCATTGATCCACACTGTCTTCACCAAGTTTGACATTGATAGACTCAATACGGGGATCATGATTAGCGGTAACAAAGACCATCTACAAGTTTGGGTCTATTTATGACCGATCAAGCGCCATTTCAATAACTGCTTTTTCTCCAACTACACGAACGTCAAAAAAGGCGAT
>JAKUPT010000058.1 GCA_022450595.1 Bdellovibrionales bacterium | reverse complement strand
CTTGTATTTGATTTAGGTACGAAATGTTCTCATAGCTAAAAGGGTTATATCTGTCAGCGTGAATTCTAATAAAAAAAGTTGAGTGAACACCAACTTCATGATCCGCCTGAGCCATTCTAAAAGCGGAGTGCATATTTAAATCAATATCGTGTCTTAATATCATAAATTTTCCGGCATCATATTTTTCGGAATCTGAAATATACTCTTGAAATGAGATGACCTCATAGTTGGCCTGTTTATAGCGAGTAATAGTTTCTTTGTAGTGTTTATATGTAAATGGTGCGCTCATTAAACCTCGCATATAGGTGAATTTTCACTACTTTAATATAAATAGATCTATAGTGAAGTGATTAAATAATGATTGCGCAAAGCATTGAATAGTACGTACATGTTAAGATAGAGATTGTTGAATTTTCCTTATGATTAAAGTACTGTTTGTCAAAGGAGTTCTGGACTTGGATCAATTTTATATTTCCAAAAATGCAAAAATTGGGGATGGTGCTCAGATAGGCGTGGGGGCTGTTGTTTACGATAATGTAGTTATTGGTAAAAATGCAGTCATTGAACCCTTTTCTATCATTGGATCTGCTGCTAAAGGTGCTCACAAAGGAAAGGTGCTAGAAATTGGTGACAACTGTATTATCAGAAGCCATTCAGTTATTTATGAGGGATCAAAAATTGGTGAAGACTTTCAAACAGGGCACCATACTCTCGTTCGTGAAGGTGTTACAGCGGGTAAAAGTTTACATATAGGGTCGTTTAGTGACATTGAGGGAGACTGTTGTTTCGGTAATTATGTTAGTTGTCATAGTTATGTGCACGTTGGAAAGTATTCAAATATAGGTAGTTTTGTTAAATTATATTCTCTTGTTACACTTACAAACGACCCCTTGCCTCCTTCAAATATTGTTCGAGGGTCTAAGTTGGAAGATGGTGTAGTGGTTTGTGTTGGTTCAACAGTTCTTCCTGGTGCTCATATGGGGATAGGATCGTTTGCTCCAGCGGGAGTGTTGGTTCAAGGGCAGATTGAGGCCGGAGCGGTGGTTCCGCGCAGCGAGGGAGAGAGGATTTTGTCAGTTTCCAGTTTAATGGACTTTGAATCGGGAACTCGTCACCCATGGATGAGGCATTTTAAGGAGTCATATCCTTCAGAAACACATGAAGAAATTGAATGGATCAATGAAAAGATAAGGAATCAGAAATGAAAAAAGAAAATATTATAAGCATGATGTCAACAATTCTTGAGAAGCAGGGGAAGAAGCCTGAGGCTATTAATGACAATGACTCATTAAGAGATATTAGTTTCAGAAGTCTTGATTTTTCCGAGCTGTGTTTAAAAGTTGAAGATGAGATTGGCCAGGAATTGAATTTTGAAGCTGCGAATTTAAGAAAAATTGAAACTGTTGATGATGTTTGTCAGTTTGTAATGAAAGCAATGGAAAGCTAAGTGCCTATGTCGATCGTTTTCAGTAACTCCCTATTTTATGATGCGGGTAGCTTTACTGCTGATAGAATTATGCAGGAGGCGACTGAAAAGAATATGCATTTGGAATCTTTGCCTTCAATTGCATTTTTCTCTGATGATCCCAGGGTACTGCTTGAAAATGTTCTTTATTTATATCGAAGTAAAAAAGTAGGTCTAGTTGCCACTAAAAATAGATTAAGCTCAAACTTATCAGAAAAACTTAGAGACATGGGTTTCTCAGTAGTTGTTGATGGAAATATTCTTAAGCCGGCTAATCCTTCAGCTAAATTGGATAATTCAGATATTTATATTTTAACATCTGGTACTACTGGAGATCCAAAAGTTATTGGTCATACTTGGGAATCATTAAATACACATAAACACACAAGAGAAATTAAGCCCAGAAGGTGGGCAGTTACTTATTTGCCTGGAACATACGCATGGTTTCAAATGGTAACAATGTGGATGTTTGTAGAAGGGCAAAATCTTATATTGTCATCAGACCCAGCTCCTGAAGGTGTTATTTCTGAAGCAATTAAATGTGGAGCCACGGCCATAAGCTCGACCCCAACTTTTTGGCGATATATTTTTTTAAAAACATCAATTTCAGATTTGCAAAAAATTCCATTTAATCAAATTAGTCTTGGTGGCGAATATGTTGATCAGAGAATTTTAAATGACCTAAAGAGAATATATATTAATGCTCAGATTACACACATATATGCATCTACCGAAATGGGGGTAGCAATTGTTGTAAATGATGGCTTGGAGGGGTTCCCATTATCATGGGTTGATGATCCTAAAAGAGGGATTTCAATTAAGGATAATACTTTATATTTAAACTCTAAAAACTCCTCTAAAGAATTTGCTTCTTTATATGACACTAAGGATAAAGTTGAAATTAGAGACAATAGAGTGGTTATTGTAGGGCGACAAGACGTGGGTTTAATAAATGTAGGCGGTCAAAAAGTACCTAGTTCACAAATTGAGGGTATATTGCTAAAAAATCAAAAAATAAGTTGGTGTAGAGTTTACGGAAGAAAGTCTTTTTTAACAAATCAGATAGTAGCCGCTGAAATTGTCCCCAAAGAAAAAATCCATGATATGGCCTCTTTTGAGTTAGAACTTGTGGAGTATTGTAAAGAAAATGGTTTGGCAGATTGGATGATTCCTAGAATGTGGAAGTTCGTAGATACGATAAAAATGAACTCAAATTATAAAACAGAAAAGATGGTGTAATATGAATAAAGAAAATTCAATAATAGTTTCTGGGGGCTCGCGTGGCCTTGGTATTCAACTTGTTAAACGGTCTTTAGAAAAAGGTTATAAAGTTGCAACATTTGCGCGTAGTAAAACAGATGCAGTTAAGTCTGTTGAAAAAGAATGGGGAGATAAATTTTATTTTGAATCTGTGGATGCTTTGGACGTGGCGCAAATAAAAAAGTATGTAAATACTGTTGGTAAAGAGCTGGGGCCAATTGGTGGTTTAATAAACAATGCCGCAATTGGACAAGACCATTTGTTAAGCCATATATCAGATGATGAAATTTCAAGAATTATTAATATAAACTTGACCTCGATGATTTCATTAACCAGACAAGTTGTGAAGAAAATGCTTGTAAATGGAACTAAGGGAAGAATTATAGGCATATCTTCAATTTGTGGAATGAAGGGATATGCGGGATTAACAGTATATTCAGCAACGAAAGGTGGAATGGATGCATTTACACGTTCATTAGCTAGAGAGCTTGGTCCAAGAGGGATACTGGTCAACGCAATTGGTCCTGGCTTTTTTTCATCTGAAATGTCGGCAGTACTTTCGCCTAGTCAACTTGAGGTTATTAAGAGAAGAACGGCGACAGAGCAGTTAACTTCACCTGAAGAGATGTTGCCATTATTAGATTCATTAATGTTTGAAAATTATAATATCACAGGGCAAGTTTTTTATGTTGATGGCGGGGCGAGTATATAAAGTGAAGCAATTAATGCTCCCTTCTGGATGGGGCAAGTCTTATGTGCTTAATAAATATCAAAAAAAGGGACAAACTAGGTCAATTGATTGTAGGGGAAGAACATTGTGTTGGGATGGCCCTTCTTCTTCGGAAAAATTAAAGTTTGCCTGTGATATAGAGAGTTCAGACACTAACGTAAAAGATATTATGACCTTCTGTAATATTAATGATTCAAACAGATTTTTAAAGACATGGGTTCATCTAGAGGTGATTGCAAAAGTATTAAATATTCCAATTTTTAAATATCTAAAAAAATATGGTTTTAAATATGAAGGTATGTGGGAAGATTCCTTAAAAACAATATATTTATATGATGATGAATTAGAAATGCATATGTGTTTTGGAGTTGGTAAGTAGAGTAAAATTATGACTGTTTTAGAGCAAAGTTTTAAAAAAAATAATGAATTTATATATGAAAACGATCCATTAAAAAAATATTATAACTTAGATGGACTTAATCATATTTTTTTAACTACAGACGTAGATTGGGCTCCTGATTTTTGTGTAGAGCATGTAATCAATCTTGTAAAAAAATATAACCTAAAGATTAATATTTTTGCAACCCACGCCTCAGATATTCTGCTGAGCAAAAGTAATACATTTGAGGTTGGTTTGCATCCAGACTTCACAAGAGACAATTTCAATTGGGATGAGAAGTTTAAAAAACTTAAAGAACTATATCCTGAAGCCCATGGTGCGCGAGGGCATAGAAATGTATTTGGTCAGAATGTTAGTGATCTATATACTAAATACAATATTAAATATGATGTGAGCACCTTCTTATGGAATCATTCCTATTGCGTGGGTCATAAAGACTACAATGGCCTTTTGAGAATGAGTTATATGTGGGAAGATGGAATACACTTAGATATGGGTTATGATTTCTCATGGTCTAATGTGAACTTATGCACTCCTGGTCTCAAAATATTAAATGTACACCCTATTTTAATATATTTAAATTGTATAAATGATAATGAGCGAAGATCAGTGACAAGTAAATATAAGGATCTTACAAGCGCAAAAGAGTCTGATATAAACCCATATATTAATCAAGGTTATGGGATATGTAGTTTTTGGGAGGAAATTCTAAGCTATATATCGTCAAATAATATTCAGACTCATCATTTTATGGAGTTGCTTTAGTTAACTGTATAAACGATACTCGATATTTTCAGTAAGATTTAGAAAATTTTAAATTAAAAAGAGCTCTATATGATTAAGACTTTTTTATATCCATTTAAATTTTTATATAAGTATAATTCAATATTAATTCAGACTTCCTTGAATGATATTAGGGGGCGATTTGCTGGGTCGGCTCTTGGTTTAGCTTGGGTTTTTTTATACCCAATATTATTTTTAGGTGCTTATTCTACTGTATATTTGTTTATTTTTAAAATTAAGTTTCCAGATTTAGGTTCATTTGAATACATACTTTTCATTTTTTCTGGACTACTTCCCTTTATTGGTTTTACAGAGGCATTAGGAACAGGAACGCCTTCGGTAATTTCAAATTCAAATTTAATTAAAAACACATTGTTCCCAATTGATTTAATACCTGTAAAAGCATCATTAACAACTCAGGTAACAAGTGTAGTTGGCATTCTTCTTTTGACAATAATATTATTGTTTATGGGAAAGTTATCTTGGTATTTCTTTTTGCTATTTCCAACATGGATTTTGCAGATGATGTTTACCACTGGAGTGATTTGGATATTGTCGGGCCTAAATGTGTTTTTTAGAGACTTACAAAATATTGTTGGGTTGCTGACTTTTATATTAATGATGGTGAGCCCGATAGCTTATAGAACAGATATGGTTCCCGAAAACCTACAGCCTCTTCTGCGTTTAAACCCACTATACTATATGATTACTAGCTACCAACATATATTCATTTTTAAAAAAATGCCGCCGACAGAAGTAGTTGTGATATTCATAGCATTATGTTTTTTTACATTTTTAGTAGGTTTCTATTTCTTTCAAAAAATTAAAGAGGTGTTAATAGATAATGTCTGAGTATAAAATTAAATTAGAAGCTATATCTAAAAAATATAATCTATATAAAAACACGAAAGAAAAGGCTTTAGACTTATTAGGTTTTTATAAATATTTTTTCTGGAAGAAAAAAGAATTCAGAGAGTTTTGGGCTATTAAAAATTTAGACCTTGAAATAAAAGAGGGTGAAAGAATTGGTATTGTTGGCAGAAACGGGGCTGGAAAAAGTACTTTATTAAAAATAATTTCAGGTAACATCAAACCAACATCAGGTAGCTTGAAGGTTGCAGGTAATGTACAGGCTTTAATGGAATTGGGTACTGGGTTCCATCCTGAGTTTACTGGTCGAGAGAATATTAGATCTGCGTTATCATACCAGGGATTTAAATCTTCTGAGATAAAAATTATGGAAGAAGAGATTATTGATTTTGCAGAATTAGGTGAGTTTATTGATCAACCACTAAAAACATACTCAGCAGGTATGTATGCTCGTTTAGCATTTTCCTCTTCTACGGCGGTAAAGCCTGATATTTTAATTATTGATGAAATATTAGGTGCAGGTGATGCCTATTTTACTAGTAAATCTGTAGATAGAATGAAGCGACTAGCAAAAGACACTGGAGCAACTGTACTTTTTGTCAGTCATGATATGTCTAGTGTTGAGATGCTTTGTGACAGATGTGTTTGGATTGAAAGAGGTCGATTGAAAATGGATGGACCAGCATCCGAAGTATCAAAAGCATATGCTGAGATGATAAGAGAAATGGAAAATAATAGAATTAAAGCTAAGAACTCCATAACTGCAAAAGCTCACACTGGAAAACTTAGAAAACTAACAGATAGTCCTATACCATTTGTTATTAGATTTAAACAGTTAACTGGAAGTAAAAAAGTTCATATTAATAGTGTGAAGTTAGATATACCTGATGAATTTAATAATACAATAGTTGTTGGGGATGCTCAGGATCAATCTACTGATGCCATTGGTTTTGTTCATATTGATGGAGTTATGTCTGATTGGGGCAACCCAAGGGAAATTACAGTTACAAAGCTAAGCTCTAGGCAGATATCTGTTTCAAGTCTTCCTTCAGCAGTAGTTTATAATGTAAATGGTTTTACTAAGTCAAAGGGTGTTGAATTGTCTGTAGACTGGTATTCTCAAGACATTGAAAATACAGAGTTTGAAATAGAAAGTTTTGATGGTGAATACTATAAAATTATTGGTTCGATTTCTAATAAAACATCAAAATTATTAGATAATGGTTTATATAGATTTAATTTTCAGGTTCCTCAGCACCATGTAGAAAAACTTTTAAGAAAAAACGGCATTATAGCATCAGATATTGAGTTGTCGGAGGAAGAAAAAGAAAAGTTACTAGAAGCACAGGAGAAAAAAGCTCATGGTGAAATATACGATGGCTCAGTTCATATTAAAAATGTGATATTTAGAGATAAAGAGGGTGTTGAGCGTGGGAACTTTGAAAGTTTTGATAGTTTTTTTGTAGATATTTACTATGAAACGCTTAAGGAAAATCTAGAGTTTGAAGTGGGTATAACTTTTTATATGATGGGAATGGTTGTTCATCAATCAGTTTCAGGCCTGCAGGAAGGAGGCCGGTTCATAATTAAAGAAAAAGAAGAGGGTAAGGTAACTTTTCAGATTCCAAATTTAACTATGGGAGCAGGAAAATATTTAGTTAGCGTCGGAATCTTTCCTTTCATTGATTATAACCACCTGGCTTCTGAGAAAAATGCTTATGTTTTACATGATAGAAGGTATCAAATAGAAATTACTCAACCAGAAAAGATCTTAATACCACTTGGTCTTAGTAGAAGTAATGTCATATGGACATTTGAGCATTAAAGGTTAGGGTGTTGTAGTGAGTAAAGTCCAAGAATTTTATAAGCCCTTTAAAAAAAGAGTATTGATGTTAACAACGGATGTTATGATTGATAGGCGAATACTTGTTGAGGCAGAAACTTTAATTGATGAAGGGTTTGATGTCTACCTATTGGCAGCATCGGGAGTTGATCATGAAAAAAGCGAAATAATTGGTAGGGTAAAGGTAGAAAGAATCGTTTATCATGGTTTTGAAAATAGATTAAGATATCTTTGGAAGCTACTATCTATTCCATACAGAATATTTATATTCCCAATAGGTCTTCTAAAAAAAATCATATTAAAATTTGTTTCTAGAACATATTTAATTAATAAATTATTCAATTCACTTATGTGGAGAAGTGGTCGTATATTTTTTTTTCCATATGAAATTGGATGTAAAATACTCTCTAGATTTACTTTGTTAGATGGTTTTCAATATATATATGTAAAACGAGGTAAATTGATTCGGCCTGACATAGTTCACATACATGATTTTCCAATGCTTACTGCTGGCCGCAAAATTAAAAAAGACTTAGGGATTCCTCTTATTTATGATTCACATGAGTTTTACAGAGAAATCGCGACATTAACTAAAAGAGGTAGAGCAAGAGTAAAAGCAATAGAATCAAAAGCTATTAAAGATGTGGACTATTTAGTAGCAGTTAATTATATGGCCACAGATGTTTTTAAAGATTGGTATGGGATTAAAAATGCACTAACCATTCAAAATGCTTATGCTGTAAATTCAAATTTTGATTTTAAAGCTAATCATAATAGATTCAGAGAAGAATACCCTGAACTTAAAGGTCAAAAAATAATTCTTTATCAAGGGTGGATATCAGATGAGCGTAATTTGGAAAACTTAATTACTGCAATGTCGTATTTAAAAGATACAAATTGGTCGTTAGTAATAATGGGGTACGGTGAGTATATAAATGATCTAAAAGAGATTGCAAAAACTAAAGATTGTCTAAATAAATTGGTTTATGTGCCAGCTAAATCACAAGAGGAACTTTTGAGCTATTCAGCTTCAGCAGATATTGGCGTTATACCATATTCACCCAGTCGTGATTTAAACTCAAAATATGCGTCGCCAAATAAGTTATATGAATTCATTGCTGCGGGATTACCAATTATAGCTAATGAATTAATGTTTGTTCGAACTATCGTTGAAAATGAGGGCTTTGGTAAAATTGTAGATATGTCATCAGCAGAAAAAATTGCTGAGGGTTTAAGGTCTATTAATAGTGAAAAACTCACTCAATATAAAAATAATTTATTGGATAAACGCGTAAAATATTTATGGGAATCTGAAAAAAAATATCTAATTCAGCTATATTCAGGGTTATAAGTTATTCGAATTTTTTTACTTAGATTTGAAAACATAAAATTTTTAGCTTTTACTTTTGAGTTTTCGTATTATTAATTGTTTTTAAGGTGTTCATATTATGAAAGGCTCTTATGCGTTTAAAATCAAGGTTTAATGACTCAAATATTTTATGAGCTATAGGTATTTCTTTATTTAGATTTATCATATTTAGCCCGTCGGGTATCATCTCCCATGTTTTTACTTTTCCAACGATAATATCATCAACAGATCCATTATAGGCTACTCCGCTAGCAGGATCAATGATAACGGGGGTTGCAATATCGGATATCTCAATAAACGCATGGCTGCCTCCATTTTTCTGTATCATAGAAATAAATTTATATTTAACGTTCAGTTTATTTAAAGCTATAGCTAGCATTAATGAAAAAGTATTACAGTTAGCATTTTGTGAATTTAACGTATGTAATCCCTGTGGGGCTACGCCAAAAGTAAAAGACTGGGTAACAATAGCTGAAATGAAAAGAGGAAGTTGTTGAGATTTTTTTAATTTAAATTTCTTTGTATAATTGCGAAACGTATTATTAAACCACTTAGCATAAAGCAATAAGTTAATCTTCACTGGCGAATTGAGTTCGGAAAAAGTATAGTTGTCTTCATTGTACACAAAACCCTTCTCTTTTGTAAGAAAATGTATTTCATTTTTTTTTCTAGTAAGTGTGCATTTAAACGGGCAACCAATTTGATAGCTTTGAGGTAAGCTTAAGTCATATTTAAGTAATATGTATATAAAGTAAAGCTCTTTAATTGTAGATCTAATATCATTTTCGACAGATGAAAAAGCATTATTATTATCAGAGATAATTGCCCTGAAAAGGCTTTTAATTATTTTATTTTTATAATTTTTATATTCATTTTGTGCTTCATAGACAAAATAGTTGCCAAGCCAAAAGCTTTGTATTCCCTCAAAATTATTGTGTCTTATGTCTACATGAAAAGAGGTGGTGCCAACAGGAGATGGGTGGAAGGTAGGGAGTGGCCAGTCTTCCCAGTTAATCATAGTCACCCATTGTGGCTTATTATTTTTGTCATATTTTAATTGTTTTATTCTAAACTCTAAGGAATTAATATTTGTATTATGTTTTCCCAATAAAAGTGTAAGTTTTGTGTTTGCGTCGAATTTACTTGGAGCGATATTTAATCTAATGTCATCGACCCATTTGTTGTTAGGTTTTTTATTTTCAGTTTGTTTAGAAAAAAAATAAAGGCCAAAAAAGCAAAAAAATGTTGTCAGTATAATTAAAAAAATTTTAAATTTAGACATATTGTTCGCTTGTTAAAATAAGATTAATAATCATTTTTAACGTTACTGTTGTGGTAGGCCTTGTCAAGAAGGTTTGCGTTGTGATTGAGGTTTAATTGGTGCTAAAATTATGCAAAGTATATTAGTAAATTATTAAGAAACATCTATCTTTTAACTAATCGTTTGAATTTAATGCCAAATATCTATAGTAATCATAGTGAAATGAGTAAAAATAAGTTTTTTTTATCCCTAATAAATTATAATATATTTCTTTAATGACTATAAGGAGCTGTATTGTTGGCTATTAGTGTGTCAAGACTTTCGCGTACACATAAAATCATAATTATGATTTTATGTGATTTTATTCTCATACCATTAGCATTTTGGTCAGCACTAGCGATAAGGCTAGGAACACTCGTGCCCCCTATAGAAGACAAGCTATTGCTATTTTTAATATTACCAGCATTAACGGTACCAGTTTTTTATATATTGGGCTTATATCGAGCAGTCATAAGATTTGCTAATGATAGGATTATATATCTTGTTTTTTCTGGTGTTGGAATTTCTACTTTAATTACCACTGCTGTTATTGTTTTTTTTAGATTCTCAGGTATACCAAGATCTTCGGTTATTATTTATGCAGTATTAGCTAGTTTTTATATTATTGGTAGTCGTTTCCTTGCTCGTACTTTGCTGGGAAATATCAACCAAACAAAACATAATAGACAGAAAGTAGCGATATATGGAGCAGGACAGGCTGGTACTCAAACTGCTTTAGCGCTTTTTTCTGGAAAAGAATATGAGCCCATTGCTTTTTTTGATGATAATAAAAACATTATCGGTAGGTCAATTCTTGGAGTTAGAGTATATAATTCTATTGATGCCTTAAATATTTTAAAAAATAAATCCTGTAACCAATTGTTATTGGCAATACCATCTGCAAGCAGAGCGCGAAGAAAAGAAATAATTGAGAGTTTTGAAGGGCAAGGAATCATTTTAAAAACTATACCAGGAATGGGCGATCTGGTTGATGGTAAAGTGCGAATAGAAGACATTAGAGAAGTCGGGCTAGAGGATCTGTTGGGGCGAGATCCGGTTCCTCCAGTAATTGATTTATTATCAACATGTATACTTGATAAGAACGTTTTGGTGACTGGAGCTGGAGGGTCAATTGGATCTGAACTTTGTAGACAAATAATAAAACAAAACCCAAGAGTCTTAATATTATTTGAGCAAAGTGAATATAATCTTTATAAGATAGAAAGTGAAATATCAAAATATGAAGCAAATACTCAAGTAATTTCCATACTTGGTGATATTAGAGATCAGAATATAGTAAAGCATATACTTTCTAGGTATAAAGTGGACACATTATATCACGCGGCTGCATATAAACATGTGCCATTGATTGAGAACAATATATTATCTGGGGTTTTGAATAATGTATTTGGAACTTTAAATTTAGTTAATTGCTCTATAGATGAGAGCGTAGAGACATTTGTTCTTATTTCAACAGATAAGGCTGTAAGGCCATCAAATATAATGGGAGCAACAAAGAGGTTAGCAGAACAAGTTCTTCAAGCCTATTCAACAAAACCAGACATCAAAACAAAATTTTGTATGGTTCGATTTGGAAACGTATTAGGCTCTTCAGGTTCAGTGATTCCTTTATTTAAAGAGCAAATTAAAGCGGGGGGGCCTGTAACAATAACCCATCCAGAAGTAACTCGTTTTTTTATGACAATACCTGAAGCTTCTGAGCTTGTAATACAGGCAAGTGCAATGGGAACGGGAGGAGATGTTTTTGTTTTAGATATGGGAGAATCTGTTAAAATTGTTGATCTTGCAAGAAGGCTCATAGAGTTTAGTGGGCTAAAAGTATATGATTCACAGACAGGTCAAGGAGATATATCTATTAAATATGTTGGCTTAAGGCCAGGCGAAAAACTATATGAAGAGTTACTTATTGGTAATAATGTGAGTCAAACTATTCATCCAAGAATAATGAGAGCTGAAGAAAACCATTATAACTTAAATGATCTTATTAAAAAACTAGATAATCTTTATTCACATTGTCTATCAGGTAACACTCAGCTTGTTTGCAATGAACTTAAAGCATTAGTGCCAGAGTGGGAAGCTGACATTAAACCACATTAAGGGTTTTATATGGAATACTTAAGTTTAATATTAGTAGTATTGACTCTTGTTATTGCAAGTGGACTTTCAATTACTATAGTTAAATTACTTATTAAAAATGCGGATCGCTTGGGAGTCATAGATCATCCAAAAGACAGAAGTTCTCACTCAAGACCAACACCGCGTGGTGGAGGAATGTCTTTCTTGACGTCATTTATGATGACTTCAATGCTGTTAATTTCTTTTCAGTTGATTAACTACACAGAGTTTATTCCGCTTTTGGTATGTTTACCAATAGTTAGTTTAACAGGATGGTTTGATGACAGAAGCTCCTTAACAGCTAGAAGCCGTTTGTTTATTCAAATTATATGCTCCTTGTTTTCATTAGCATTAATTACAAAATTTTATACGGTTGATATTCAAGCTTCTTTTTTACCGATTGAGTCCCAATTCGTTTTGCGAACTTTAGCTATTTTATTTTTTATTTGGTGTATAAATCTATACAACTTTATGGATGGAATTGACGGGCTTGCTGGGAGCCAAGCCGTTTTTATTGCTTTGGCTCTTGCTGGCTTTAGCTTTTTTGAAGGTGAATATGATTTTATGTATTTGCATTTGATTTTGGCTTCAAGCGTATTTGGTTTTATATTGTTTAATTGGAGCCCCGCTAAAATATTTATGGGTGATGTGGGTAGCTATTTTTTAGGTTTTTATTTTGCTTGTATGGGGGTTCTTCAAGATGTTGAAGGAAAAATTCAAATGCCAACAGTAGGCATTTTGATGGCGCCTTTAATTGTTGATGCAACTTTTACACTTTTTTCCCGCTTATTGCAGGGCTATAAGCTGTTTGATACTCACAAAACCTTTTGTTTTCATAAAATTGTTCAATCTGGAAAATCCCACAAACAAGTCTCCACCTACTATTTATTGGCCTCCATTTTTTGGTGCTTACCCATGGCCATTCTCTCAGAACTCAATAACACTCCCATTCGTATTGGTTTATGGGCTATAAGTTATGTGCCTTTGATTGCTGTTTGTTTTTATTTTAAAGCTGGAAAGAAAACTTCCTAGCATTTCATGTTAAAAAAGTTAGAATAAACCCATGGCACTTAAGCAAACACCCGCATACGTGAAAAATTCGTTTTATTTGTTTTTAATTCAGTTGTCTGGATACCTAGTGCCTATTCTAGAGCTGCCTATTTTATCACGGGCTTTGGGGCCGGAAAAATATGGGCACATTTTGTTTGCAAACTCACTGGCACTTTTGTGTGCCGTTTTTATTGAATACGGCTTTAATTTGTATGCCACCCGATTGGTGTCACAAAATCGAGAGGATAAATCTGTTTTAGGCTCTTTGTTTTTTAACATAATGCTGGCAAAAATCATTATCACATTGAGTTTATTTTTAATAATTTTAGGGTTTTGGGTTTTTACGAGCACCATTGATATTTTTAGCCCTTCCATGCTTGGGCTTATTTTACTATTTATGATGGCCTATGGGTTTTCCCCTTACTGGTACTTCCAGGGGCGAGAAAAAATATTTGTGATCTCTGTGGTGGAGTTAAGCCTTCGCTTTGGCATGCTTATGTGCTTGTACATATTTATTAATCATCCGGAGGACTTTTTTAAAGCCTTTTTGATCCAAGCGGTGTTTGGAACTGTTAACACCAGCTTTCAGTCGTTTTTAGTTATGAAAAATACAGATTTTGTAGCGCCTAAAATTAAACAAGCATTGGGTTTGTTAAAAGACAGCTTTCATACTTTTATTTTTAGAGGAGCACAAAATATTGGAAACTCCATGTATACAACAGTGTTAGGGGTTTTGGGATCTCCCTATCAGGTGGGTATTTTCTCACCTGTGGAAAAGCTTGTGCGAGCGGGGGTGAGCTTTATCAATCCGGTGGCGACGGCAGCTTATCCGCATATGGTGAGCTCTTTTGAAAGTGATGTGGTTGGGGCAAAAAAGCAGGGTTATAAAATTTTAGGCTTTGCCACAGTTTTAAGTTTGATTGGGGCCGGTGTGGGATTTGTGTTGGCAGACCCGGTGATTAAGTTTTTATTTACTGATGCTTTTTCGGAATCTATTGGAGTGCTTAAATGGCTTGTGTGGCTGATACCTCTTCGGATTTACGGGCAGTATATTAGTATTTTGTTTTTAATTCCTAACAAACTAGAACGTGTCTCAAGCCTTGCCATTGTGGTGAGTTTAATTTTAAGCCTTATATTATCTATTTTATTAATCCCACATATAGGGGTGCTGGGTGTGGTGTACTCTGTTCTTTTTGTGGAAGGTCTTCAGGCTTTGTTTTTATCGTTTGTGCTTTTTAAGACTGCAAGGCCCTTTTAATCACGCGCTCCATGTCTTTTGTATCTAAAGGGTCAAACACGAAGTCGGGTTCAATGATCTCGTGCACGTATTCAAGGTCTGCCGCAATCACCTTTGTGCCAAGTTGTTTTGCTTCCCATAAGGGGAGTCCGAAAGACTCATTGAGTGATGGGAAGACTAAAAATTCGCTATTTTGAATAAGAGTTAATAGCTCCAAGCGGTCTTTTGAGTGTATAAAGTCATCAACACATTTTAATAGCTCAGGTTCTAGAGTTTGGCACTCAGGGCTTAGAGTGGCATGGAAGTAAATTTCTATACCTTGGCTTTTAAGATGAGAAATGCATTTAAGTAAAGGCTTTATGTTTTTATGTGGCAAATCAGAGCCCACATAAATAAGGGAGTTTTTAATTTTTTGAGGAGGTGTTTTTTTAACGTTCTCAATGTCATGAAAAGGCAAATAGGCTTTAATTTGAACGTTTTTTTTGGGAAATTTTTTTGAAAAGTCTTTTTTCATCAATGAGGATTGTACTAACACCGTGTTTACATTTTTTAAAAAGCAGTTTAACCATAACTTTTGAATGTAAAAACCAAGTTGCTGTTTGGTGGAGAACTTGGCCATGGAGGCGTCAATAAGAAGTTTATTATGAAAATATAAATATGTATGGGACTTATTTTTAAATATAGGTGGCAGATTTCCTAAAAAATAAATGTCGGTGAAATTTTTTGAGGATTTATAAATCTCCCACTCTTTTTTAAGACGGCTGAACAGGTCTGATTTACAATTTATGATTTTAACATTTTCTGGGAGCTCAATATTCCACTTGATGTTTTTATTTACATGACAGGTGATGGACTTATAGTTTTTCAATTCGCTCATGATAAAGCTTTCAAGTACAACTTGACCGCCTCCAGAATGAATATTATTTGCAACTATACACAGTGAGCTTTTCATGGCTATTATTGATAGTGTTTTTTAAAGAAATTGTCTAATTATTAATTTTGAAGGTTGTGCTTGAAAATATCAGTTTTTAGTTATGTTTTTTATCCAGAAACTTTTTTACTCAATGAGCTTGTAAAAGAGCTCTCAAATGAGCATGACATCACCGTTTATACAGGTCTTCCCAATTATCCTTTAGGAGAGTTTTTTGAAGGCTACAGTCTTAAAGGGCCTTATAGAGAAAGCCTGCTTGGAGCCAGTGTGGTTAGATACCCTCACGCTCCCAGAAAAACGGGTAAACTCAAGTTAGTCATTAATTATTTAACTTTTACTCTAAGTTCTATTTTAAATATTTTTAGGCTTAAAAAATCTGATGTGGCTTTTGTTTTTGCCTCCTCTCCGGTTTTAACTATGATTCCTGCAATACTGCACAAGTGGAGATCTGGTTGTAAAGTGGTTGTGTGGCTGCAAGATATTTGGCCGGAAGCTGTTGTGGCTGTGGGTGGAGCTTCAAAAAACTCACTGAGCTATAAAATCATCTCAAAACTGGTGCGTTGGATGTACTCGGGTGTGGATGTCATGCTGGTGCAGTCAAACAAGTTTGATTACAACTTGGATCAACACGGGTTTCGTGGAGAGCGAATTTGGGTCCCCAACTGGGCGCCAGAGTTTGAGGACTCTGAGGTGAAAATGTCACTTCCTGATAAAAAGCACTTTAGAGTGACTTTTGCCGGAAATATTGGCCGGGTGCAGGGGTTAAACACACTTATAGAGTCTGCTTGGGAGTTAAAAGACCAACCCATAGAGTTTTTAATCGTTGGTGATGGCAGTGAAAAGTCGGTGCTTGAAAAGCAAGCTGAGGGTTTAGACAATGTGGTGTTTTTAGGCCGCAGGCCTTTATCTGAGATGCCAAGTCTGTTTGAGCAGTCAGATGCACTTTTTGTTGGATTAAAAGACGATGAACTGTTGAATATGGTCATTCCCTCGAAGCTTCAAGCGTACTTAACGGCCAAAAAACCTGTGGTGGCGATGCTCTCAGGAGCTGGGGCGGAGTTGTGCCAAGAGATGCAAAGTGGCCCAGTTGTGCCGCCTGGTGATTCTAAGGCTCTGGCCCAAGCTCTAATCGATTTGTCTCAAGAGTCAGAAGCTGAGAGAGCGCAAATGGGGGAAAGAGCCTACAAAACATATTTAAAGCACTTTCAGAAAAAGGAAGTGGTGAAAAAAATAACTAACATCTTACAAGACGCAGTCAAAAGTTGAAGTTCCCTTAAAAATGCTTTTATATAAAGCTATGAAAGTTCTTATTCTCGGCGCCACAGGAATGTTGGGGCACACCTTATTAGCTAAGCTGTCTAAAAACCATGAGGTTTTAGGTACCAGTCGTAAAGCCGTCTCTCATCCTCAAGTTCGATCTGGCTTTGTAGCCTCAGCGCAAGAGCAGCACCTTAGAGCCTTTCAGGATTTAATCAATGAATTTAAGCCCGATTTTGTGATCAATTGCATTGGTGCGATTAAGCAAT
>JAKUPT010000057.1 GCA_022450595.1 Bdellovibrionales bacterium | reverse complement strand
CAGGTGAGTACAGCTCTGATTGAGGGGGCCGTATTGGGTAGTATTAATCGTGTAGGAAGTAAGTCTCCCAACCTATTATTGAATACACAGTTTTTAAATAACAAAAACGACACAACTCTTCCAAAGCTTGAAAACGGAGTCACATTGACACACTTATCCGGTGGACAGTTTGCGCAAAAGCACTTTGCTATTGTTGTTCCCAGTGGTACTCAAACTTTGGATATCAAGACTACAGGAGGATCAGGGGACGCTGATCTTTACGTGCGATTAAACAGCCCTGCAACAGAAGACGATTATAACTGTCGACCATTTAAAAACGGCAATGAAGAAAGCTGCAGCTGGGAAAATCCCGCTCCCGGGGTTTATCATGTAATGATTAATGGCTACTCCTCTTACCATGGACTCAGTCTAAGTGCCGAGTACAAATTAGTTGGTGTCATTACCGGCCGTTTAACAGAGCGAGGCGACACTCATGAACATCAATACAATGCTCTAAGTGGTCTGCAAAAATTAACTCTAGAAGGGCCAGAGTCAGCTGACTTTGATCTGTCTTTTTATAAAAAAGATAATGCTGGTGGCTGGGAGCTTTTAGAGCGCTCACAGGGCTACACCTCTCAAGAAGAGATTGAGTATCAAGGAACAGCAGGCGAATATATGGCTGTAGTTAGAGCTTTTTCCGGGCAGGGCGAGTATAAGCTTAGCATTGATAAATAAAAGCAGCTCATTTAATAAAAAACTGTTTTTACCTTTATTACGTTAATATTTTGACAGTTCATTATTATTTCTGTTTACAATAATTTTGTTTAATAAAACTTAGGGGTATAAATGAAGTTAATTATATTAATGGTTGCTACTTTATTCACATGTTCAGTTTATGCGGATTCTTTTTTTAATATAGGCTTTACTTCCGCGCCAGAGGGGCATGCCTATAACATAGGCTATGTTAGCCCTGCTTTTTACAATAAGCCTTTAAAAACAAAGACTGTTTTAAACTTAAAAATGTTTGCAGATGTTCAAAATATTACTTCACCTAACTTATTGATGGAAAACTCTAAGTTTAAAAAAACCGACTACACTTTATTAACCGTTGGCCCAAGAATTGACTTTCAATACAATTCGAATCATTTTGGAATACTTGAGGTGGCTCCCACCTATCTATTAGATGCCGGAGGTTTGGCCGATGATAATGGTGTCGGCCTGCGCATTGGTTTTGGTTATGGCATTAAACTTCATGACAATTCTCAAGGTTCAATGTTTAAATCTCAGTATGCTATTATAAAAATGGACAAAGTGTTTCAATTGAACAAAGCCGATAAGTTATCTACAAAACCCGATGTGTTTAACGGAGCTTATATCACTATTGGCTTAGGCTTAAATTATTAGTATTTACTCTAAAGCTACTTAGTAGTGGTATCCTGAGTGTGAAGCTTTCTTAATCCCGATCAGAGGGGTTACATCAGCGGCTTACGTATTCAATATTGGTGACGATATAGAGAACTCATGGCTGATATACGATATCAGAGTGCCATAGTTTTTAAAGCCTATTGTAGAGTTTGTACCTACTTTCTTCTCTTTATATGTGATCACAGAGAAAGCTTTTTCATAAACATTAACGCCTTGATATTTCCGATGAATAATAAATATATGGCATGTATATTGTAATTAAATTAGATATATATTTAATATTTAATTTTAACGAAATGAGTGGACAAAAATTGTCATTTTTTAAAATTTTAGGTGTTTTTCTATTCTTATTTCTAAGCAACTCTCAGGCCTCAGGTCTTTGTGCAGAGCTGTTTGTAGAAAAGAGCTATGATCAAATCATCACTCAACCAAGTGGTGATGTGAAAATAATTACTTCTAAAGTGAATGGCAGGTTCAGAAACTTTAAAGTGTTTCATGAACACGAGATAGAGGCGCGTATTGTGTTTTCAAATGAGGCTTATATCCCACAAACAATTAAGCCGATTACTGATCAATATTCCGTGGCTATGCCTGTAAGGACTAGCGAGTGGAATGGTCAACGTCAGATTCAAGACTTAGTAGATAGCTTAATTTACTCCACAAGAAATGATCAGTTGTCATTTAAACCTCTTTCATCAATATATGATAAATTTCACGGCAAAAGACATGATTCACACAAAGAGATGTCGTTTTCTGAAGTTAAGCCGGGGGAGTTAAACACTGTTTTAACAAAAGTTCTTCATAGGGTAGATTCTAATAGTGCTGTAGAGGCTCGTTCTCCTATTGCTTACGGCCATGATCGAATAGAGCTTAGTTATATTGTAGGTTCTCAAAGAGAGCTCTCTATATATTTTGACACTCCAAAACGTTGGCTGGAGGAGCGTGGCTACACGGCTCGTGTTAAGACTTGGTATGCTCCAAGTGCGAGTTCTAAAGTTATTAAAAAAGTACTTACTATTAAAAAACCACTTTCCAAGCAAAATAAAGGCTTTCATGACCGAGCTGAAATTTCAGTGGTGCTACCGAATAAAATTAACACTTATGAAATCTCAGACATTATAAAAAATGTGCTTAAACAATCGGAAGAAGCCGTTGAGTCATCCCTAACTTTTGAGCCGGTGGTGCAGGTCAATAACTTGAGATATGGCCTTGATATGAAGTTTTCAGATGAAAAAGTTGGCTTTGTAGTGATCGATAACTTTACCTCTCAAAAAGTAGATAAAAACCTAACTCCAATTGGGCGTTCTACAAAGCCTCAATACCAAATGGAGATCGAAGTTCTATCAGACTCTTACAGTCGACAGACGTATCATCAAAGCAGAGCTCAGTTCAATGAGCTTTTACAAAAGCTGTTAGCCCTGATTCCATCTTCAAAACTTACAGCTCGTTCAAAAAAACAATTAAGCTTAGACATCCTTGAAAACAACAAAAACCCTCGTTGGAGGCAAAAGATTAAGCCAGACTTTATTGCCTTTACCGATAATGCTTACATGATTGAAAAGAACAGTCTTCGCCCCTATGTGGTGTGGACATCCAATCGCCGTGTACAAAAGGCTGCTCCCTTAGAATTTACAAATGGTCATATGATTGTAAAAGATCAATATTTGTATTTTAAACCAACAAAAGGCCCAAGAGTCAGAATTGGAAAAAAGGGAGATCTTTTCAAAGATGGCACCCTAGATATTTATGACCCGAATCATAGCTTTGGCCAAAGTGAGCGTATGTTTAAATACTTTCCACTAAAGGGAAAAGAAAAGTTATTCTCAGACTTAGTAAATTCGGTCGAATTTAACTAAACATCATATGGCAAAACCGACTTGGAGTTCTTGCTTTGAGCTTAAAAGTTCTTTCGTCAGGAATGCTACTTTTAAGAAGATTATCTATTAGACGATCTAACTGATTTTGTAGTTTTTGGGAAGGGGCTTTTAAACTATATATCATTTCAGAAAAAGGTCGCCCTTTATAAGTCAGGTTTAACACCTCATTGGTGAGTAGTTTAAAACGTGACTTAATCGCTGAAGATAGTGTTTGTGTAGGAAGCTCTTGGTTTAAAACCAAAGTGTATAAGACTTCTAAAAAGTAAATGGGCTTGTTTTGTAAATTTTCTGCCAGTAAGAATAAAAAAGGTTCGCCGTTTTGAGATTTGAATTGATTGATTGTGATTTGATGGGTTTGAAGGTGACTGAGGATTTGTTGGATGTTTTCTTGAGTTTTTTGAGGGGAGTTTGAGGTGGTGAGAAAATTTGAGGAGTAATAATAAGCTGCATCCCAGCGTTCGGTGTTTTGGGCCCATCCCCAATAGGGCATGGTCATCATAAAGCAAATATAAATAAAAATTTTCATACTTGATCCCTCAGTTTTGTGTGTGGGGAGTATAAGCTCATATAGTGGTTCTTCAACAGCAAGCCTGTATTCTTGAAACATTTGCTTCTGCTATAAGTGGAAGTTGGCAACAAACCAAAAAATATCTAATACATGATTTATTTGGTTTCGATCAGCTCTGACCATCTGGTTGTAAAGCCTTTAGTTTTCATTTGAGAGAGCATACGCCAAAAAGGGTTGTTCCCGCAGGCCGCGTACTTCAGTGTGTTTTTGCCGTAGTGTTTATTAATAAGATCTAAAGTTTGCATCAACTTTTCGTCTTTAAGGCCTGTCATCACATAAAAAACTCCTTTGATGTGGGAAGAACAGTGAATCTCCTGAGGTTAGAAAAACTAAAGTGTTCCACTGGCGGCCTCAGCTTTGGCTTTTATTTCTGAATCAGCTGTGACCTCGTCAAGCTTACTAATAATATTTGAAACTCCTAAGCTCAACGTTTGAGAGCTTGAAGCGGCAATAAAATAGCCTTCAAACTTTATTGTTATTCTATCTTCAGTTGAAAAGCTTCCATTACTATTTGTGACTTGAAGACTTTTTTGCGATAGACAGTCTTTTTCAAGGTCAAACTCAACTCTGCTGTATTCACCAGCAGGTATGGTTACTGACGTTAGGTCTGTTCCTGATGGCGATATAATGACCTCTCCTAAATTCAAGTCGATATTATCTTCATCTGAGGATGTGTCCCCGTTAGTGCTTTCGCCTTCTTTTTTAAATCTAAGTCTTTTAAAGCAAAATGTTAATGAACTTACAGCTTGTGGTCTTAATGACAGTGCTGTTGAGTATGAAGAAAGCTTTAGTTCTATAGTTACAGGTGAGCCAACAGTTGTCCCGCCTCCTGCGCATCCTATGAGAGTGAAAAGATATAAAATTAAAATTAACTTTTTCATATTATTCTCCTTTTTCAGTAAGAGGAAATCCCAGTACGCTAAAATTATAAATAGTTTTGTTGTCGTTCTTGTTGTCTGAAGACTCACTCATCTTAATAATTTCTTCTAAAGCATCTTGTAGTATATCTTTTGCTTTTTCATAATTTTTTTTATCCAACCCAATAACATGAGCATTTATAAACCTAGATTCTCTCTCGGTTATATAAATTGAATCAACTGCTTTATTTAGCATATCTTGATGAAAGTGAGACATACTTACTCGCAATGATTCTTGATGTTCAGCTCTGATATTGTCTGAATTATTAAGATTATTTTTAG
Source organism: Bdellovibrionales bacterium (assembly GCA_022450595.1). Classification (GTDB taxonomy): domain Bacteria; phylum Bdellovibrionota; class Bdellovibrionia; order Bdellovibrionales; family UBA1609; genus JAKUPT01. Next base: position 12,171 of record JAKUPT010000057.1, on the reverse strand, counting down.
TTAAAAAATCTAACACCTCTTCTATCTCATTAATGTTCACTTTGAATTTTAATTTTTTATAAATATCCTTTGCAGAGAGTTTCTTATTTGAGCTCTCCATTATTTCTCTAATTGTGACATAATGCCAATTTTTGATATATGTTTGGAGTACGTTTAATTCAGAGCTATTTTCTCTGTAATATTTGTACTGATTCATTTTATTTAAAGATTTAATTTTTAAGTTGTGTTTTGAAGAGTCGTTAAATTCAATAAGCTCTCTTAAAAAGTTTACTTCCGTGGGTTGTAGTTTTAAATGTGGTAATAGTTTATCTAGGGCTTTGTTTGTAATATTTCTTTTTTTAGTTAAAACCATATTTATATAGCCTGTAGCGATACCAGCTTTTTGGCTTAAGCCACGAATTGAAAAGTTAGATTGGCTGGACTTTTTAAAGTCCAGCCAATCTTTTAGAAATTCTCTGTAGTCGTTATATTTGTATACTTCAGGCTTTTTCATTCTTATAAAGTCCCTGTAACTGCTTCAAGAGTATCTTTAATTGATGAGCTTGAGCCATTGTAGCTGTTCATCGCATCTAGAATAGGCTGAGTATCTAGAGTTAATGTTCCGTCGCCATCAATTACGAGTTCTCCATCATATTTTATCGTAATTCTATCAGAGCTAGAAAAACCACCATTGTTATTAACAAGTTGTACACTGTTGCCGCTTACACAATCAGGCTCGAGATCAAATTCAACTCTTTTGTAAATGCCTTTTGGGACAACAATATCGCTTAGGTATGTGCCTTGTGAGTCTATAGTGACTTCTCCTAAGTTAAAATCAATATTATCTTCTGAAGTTTCAGGTGTTGCCGTATCCTCTAAAGCTGTTTTGAAGCGTAATCTTTTAAAGCAAAACTTTAAATTAGAGACGCTAGCGTGAGCTTTTGGTAACAGCAATTCAAGCCAGAAAGACTTTGCTGTTGTATAAGTTCCCATTTGCATACTAACTGTGGCTGTTTCTGTTGAGCTTTGATTTGCTTTGCAGCCAATCAGAGCGATTGATACTAATAAACCTAGTGCCATTTTAGTGCTACCTTTAAACATAAGACCTCCCTTTGTTTTAGTCTTATCCTCTTATCGCCTTACCATTAAAGATCTATAAAAAATGTGAACAAAAAAATATAAAAATACTTAAAAAAATAAGGAAAACAATATTTTACAAGTTTTATTTTATAATAAGATATAAATACATAAAGTAAAAAGTGAACATTTGGTCGTGTTTTTTATCATAATTATACAAAAGTATGTTGTAAAACTAGATTAAATTAAAAGCTATTTTGAATGATGATGTCCATCTTATTTGAGTAGGCAGGCAACAAACCAAAAAAATATCTTATACATGGTTTATTTGGTTTCGATCAGCTCGGACCACCTGGTTGTAAAGCCTTTAGTTTTCATTTGAGAGAGCATGCGCCAAAAAGGATTGTTCCCACAGGCCGCGTATTTCAGTGTGTTTTTGCCATAGTGTTTATTAATAAGATCTAAAGTTTGCATCAACTTTTCGTCTTTGGGGCTGTCGGCTTGTTCAAAAAAACTCATTTGATTAGGAGCTTTTTGTCTTAAATCGCCCAATAAAATACCACACTTTTTGTAATCAAAACCAGGCTTGTAAATGCTCTCTAAAAGTAAAAAGGCCTTATGAATGAGCTTGTGAGTCACACAGGTGCCAGTTTCAAGGCTTAAGGTGGCCGAGTTAAAATACTGAGGGGCATTTTTAAAAGGACTGGTTCTAATAAAAACACTTAAAAATCCAGCTACAGAGCCTTGACGACGGAGCTTTTCAGCGGCGGTAGTAATATGGTTGGCCACCGCCTCTTTCAGGTCCTCCAGTTCTTGAATGGGCTTTCCAAAAGATCTAGAAGACAAAATGTTTTTTTGTGGCTCAAAAATAAGATCCATACTTAGACAGGCTTGGGCGTTGAGCTCTTTTACAATACGCCGGCCTTGAATGCTTAAAAGCTTTTGAATAAACTTTTCATTGGACTGGCTCAGTTGCCAGGCTGTTTTGATGTTATGACTTTGAAGTTTAGCCGCCGATTTGCGTCCCACCCCCCAGATATCTTCCACGGGGAAACGGCTAAGCTGCAGCCTTCTGGTTTCAGGGTGTACTAAAGAAAAGACCCCCTTGGTTTGTTTTTTATGCTTTTTGGCAATGCGGTTGGCAACCTTTGCAAGCACTTTGGTGGGGCCAAGGCCCACGCAAATGGGAATACCGGTGTACTGGTAAACACGCCTTACCATCTCTTGTGACAGCTCAATGGCTTGTTGTTCATTTTTTACATTTAAAGCTAAAAAGGCCTCGTCTATGGAATAGACTTCAAGCTCTGGAGTGAACTCACTTAAGGTTTGCATCACGCGAGCACTGAGGTCTCCGTACAAAGCAAAGTTTGAGGAAAATACTTTTACATTGTGTTTTTTTATCAAGTCTTTAATCTTAAAAACCGGAACCCCCATTGCAATGCCAAGGGCTTTGGCCTCATCAGTTCTGGCAATCACACAGCCATCGTTATTTGATAAAACCACTACGGGTAGGCTTTGTAGGCCTGGGTTAAAAGCTCTCTCACAAGAGCAGTAAAAAGAGTTGCAATCCACAAGAGCTATAATCAAAACAATCTACCTATCTCTTTATAAAATAGGCCATCCTTGGCCTTAAAGTTGTTTGTGCAAATTAAAAGTAACAACCCCCCAAATACAAACCTCTAACTCCTCTTTAATGGGTAGGGGAGAGACTAAAGGAGCCTCTGCTTTCAACCAGTAATGACCTTTGTGATAAACCAACCGACGCAAGTAAAACTCGTTGTCGTAAAAAGCCACCACAATATGGTTGGGCGAAGGAGTGATAGAGCGGTCAATCACCACAATGTCGTCTTTGTAAATCCCAGCACCTCGCATGCAATCAGACTGCATACGCATAAAGTAGGTGGCGGCGGGTTTTTTTACCACCAAGTTATGTAAGTTAAGCCCCAGCTCTAGGTACTCTTCGGCTGGAGAGGCAAATCCACTGGTTTGAGTAAAGTCTTTTAGTTCTTGCATAATGTGTAAGTTATATGTAAGTTTTGAAAAAGTAAAGCTTAACATAAACTTTTGGGACAAAGGCCTATAAAGATCATAAAATCTCAAAAAGGCATACAGCGTTTAAAATGTATTTAAGATTTGTTGATACTTATTTAGACAAAAGTTGATCTGGCGATAAGTAAAACACTGAGCTCACAAGACAACTTGTAAACCTATTTCGGACCTCAATAGAAAAGGCGTCAAAGCTCATAAAAAGTAAAAGGGAGTAACACATGGCTGATCCGGTTAAAATTCTATTGGTGGAAGATGAAAGTGACTTAGCAAAACTCATTGCGAGCTATTTAAAGGGCTTTGACGTAAAGGTGGCTCATCAGCTGGAAAAGGCCGGCAGGCTTATGCAAGAGAACCAATTTGACCTGATTATTACTGATGTCAGACTTAAAGAGGAAAGTGGACTGTCATTGGTTAGAGACTTGAGAGGGCAAAAGCGGACTTGCCCGATTATTTTGATTTCAGGTTATGATAAAGACATCATGCCTATTACAGCCCTTATGGAGGGAGCTTTTACCTTTTTAGAAAAGCCCTTTCAAAAAAATGATGTGATAGATGCGGTGAGGGTGGCTCTAAGAGGGCGTTTAGACTTAAAAGTCTCGTAAAAATATTTTAATTCCCAACAGATGTCTTTCTATTTTTAAAGAACTTGCATAGGTTAGCCCGCAGAGGTGAGGTTATGATGCGTTTACTTGTGCAATGCCCTGATAGGCCTGGAATAGTCAGTCAGGTGGCTAGTTTTTTTAATCAAAGAGATCTAAACATTACAGATATGGATCAACACTCCAGTGAAGTGGAAAATGGCATATTTTTTATGCGCTTAGAGTTTCAAGCAGACCTGGGCGATTTAGAAACCATCAAAACTGACTTTGAAAAACAGGTGGCAAAAGACTTTGATATGACCTGGAGAATTAACTCCTCCGAACAAAAAAAGCGTATGATTCCTTTAGTGTCAAAACATGAACATGCTCTTATGGAAGTGCTGTGGCGCTGGTCCAGTGGCAGTCTTGATGTGGAAATTCCAATGGTTATTAGTAACCACATAGACTTAAAGAAAAAAGTGGAAGGCTTTGGCATTCCTTTTTATCATGTAGAGGTTGATAAAAAAGACAAGAGCAAAGCTGAAAAAGAAATTCTAAAACTCACTGAAGGCAAGGCAGACTTTTTGGTTCTTGCCCGTTATATGCAAATTCTCTCAGAAGAGTTTTTAGACAACTGCCCAGTAAGAATTATTAATATTCACCATTCTTTTTTACCCGCTTTTATAGGAGCTAATCCTTATAAGCAGGCTTATCAAAAAGGGGTAAAGCTGATTGGGGCCACCGCTCACTATGTGACTAAAGATTTAGACATGGGCCCTATCATTGAACAAGACGTGGCTAGGGTGACTCACAGACATTCTTCAGAAGATCTCAAAGAGATGGGGAAAGATGTCGAGAAACTGGCTTTTGCTAGAGCCATTCGTTATCACATAGAAGACCGAATTATTGTCCATGGCAATAAAACCATCGTTTTCTCTTAATGGCTATTTAACCCTTATAAAATTTTGGATTAATTTTAGCTTAGTCTGTGGATTTAGTTTTTGCTGAAGAGAGTCCTCTATATATGGATTCTGTTTTTTGTAGCTCAGAGACTATATAGTTTCTTTCATGAATCATGGCATAATCAAGTGCGGAAAAACCGTTTTGATCTTTAAGTGATGGATCGGCTTTGTGTTGTAATAAGAGATCTACAATTTTTTTATGACCATTTAAGGTAGCCCCCATCAGAGCGGTGGCTTCTTTACTGTCTTTAGTATTGGCATCGATGCCCAGTTTTAGGTAGCGGCTGACAGTTTCAAGGTCACCATCTTCAGCAGACTCTACAAAGTTGGTCCTATGCAAAAGTGAGTTTTGCATTTGCTTTGAGTAGTGTTCACTCAACTGCTGTGGCTCTTTTGACTTTGTACAAGAGATAAAAAAAATAGAAATAACAATTAATACATACTTCATATTCATTAATGACATCCTAGGATTAAAAAAAGGTTCATTAAACTGTGTTAAAGTATGTATCGGAAAATTAGACCAAGGTCTTGAGTCTCAATATAAGTCGATTTTTAAAGGGATTTAAAAAGAATAAGGCCTGTGAGTCAGGCCTTAAAATTAATAAATAATAGGTAAAATAAAATAGCCGTTTTCTTGTTCTGGAAGTTGAGCCTGTGTTAAGTGCTTTTCAATAGTATGTATTAAATCACTCAGAGGCCGTTTATCGGCTTTGTCCGTTGAGGTGAGGTGATTCATTAACACCTGCACTTTAAAAGGCTTAAGATCCACTCGAAGACTGATTACACCGGTTAGATGAGGCCAGTCCTGGAGGTCAGGGAGCATCTGTTGCATAATATCGTTCAGCCGATCTGTCATTTCCTCTTCATCAAGGTTTTCAGAAATAAAAGGGCTTGGCTCGGTAAACCAACCATGAATCACAAGTCTTGCTTGTCTTGGGTCTCTGACTCCACGCACCTCTTCCACGCGGTGAGGAAGGCGAGGGTCAAATAAAGTCAGCTGATTATACTCCGGGGCCACAGACTGCATAAGCTGTGGCTTCTCAAGGCCTGTCTCGGGGTTGTAATGTGACCAGTAGTCTAAAGTTTCTGGTTTAAAAATTAAAGTTTCCCCACCTGTAAAAGCTCTTTCACTCCAGGGAGTTAGGCTGTAAACAAAGGCCCATGGGCCATGTGGGCTGTCTGAGTGCCAGTTTTGAAAGCAGCCTTCCACATAACAGCTAAGCCATGGGGGAGAGATATCAAAACATCCTAAGTTCTGTTGCCCCCAACTTACCAGATAATCATGAAACTGATTGTAAATATCTTCTGGAAAATAATGATAAGCCGGTGTTCTAAGAGTGCAGTACTGATCTGGCACATTCCAGTAATCCCACACAAAGCGGTTTTCATGAGCTATCAAAGGGTTTTCAAACTGCTGATCAAAATACTGGCGTAGTTGGTCGGCTTGAGGATAAAAATTAGTGACTTTATCAATAGAGTTCATAGTTTTCATTTTTAGTATTGAATGGATAACCTTGCTATGAAAAACTCTAATATATGTCAAATTTTCAGCTAGAGCTTAAATACAATTCAAAATTAACTATACTATTTAAAGTAGTAGGGGTTGTGTTGATTATTGCCCAAATTTTAGTGATTCGATATCACATCACAGAATACCCCAATCAGGGCCTGTTAAAAGCTCTTGGCACAGCCTTGATTTCCTCCACTTTCATTCTTACAGCTATCCGCTACTGGTGGATATTTTTTCGAAAAGTCCAATGCAAATACCAACTTGTGCATAAATCAGGAGTTGAAATTCAAAGGGGATCAAGAAAATGGGCTGTAGATTTTGATCAAGTGTACGAAGTGAAAAAGACACTCTTGCCTCCACAGTTTATGGGAGGCTTTAAGGTGATCACCAAATCTGGCCAAGTTTTTTATTTTCTCTCGAGCCTTCAAAACCACCATGAGTATTTAAAGCAACTTCAGCTTCGTTCCCATAAAATTCATATACATTTCAATGTGGATCGCTATTTAAAGGGTGTAAATAAGACCAATGAATTTTGGAGTGAAGCCTTTCATGGCTTTTCAGATATCATTGTTTGGGCATTAAAGTATGCTTTGCTTCCGAGCCTTTTATATTTAATTAAAAAGTATTTGTCAGACACACCAGTTAGTTTTTATTGGCTTTTTGCCTACGCCGGCATTTGTGCCGTCACGGGCATGTTAATTTTTGAACTTTACTTTACTTTATGGAACTTTTTAAAAAACAAAGTGTGGCCAAGAGTAGTTTTGCAAACAGTTTTCCTAATCATTGTATCTTGGCTTTATAAACTCACTCTATAATTGATGAAATAAATTTAGGTTTTGCTTAAAAAAACAAAAGGCCCAACTGCTACCCCATAAGCAATTGAGCCTTTAACCCCCGCTAGATCCCCACCCTTGGAAGTTCCCCTTTAAGTCCCCAAAATGAGCTGAGTCCCCACACAAGCTCATTTACCCCGTAACTTTTGTGATTTCAGTGCCAAATTGGCATCACAAGAAGAGTGATACTGCCATCGACAAAAGTTAGCAAAACTCTATTTCAGGTTGGTAGACTTTTTATCTTTCCATAAATCTCTCTTATGTGTGAAATTAATCGACAGTTTTGATGAAACACAACCTGGTTCGACAACAGGGACGGACTCCCTTTTTTTAGCACGGACCGGCAAAAGGTACGGACTACCTTTTGGTTCGAGGCGTTTTTCTGGGGGCTGAGCGTAAAAAGGTAGTCCGTACCTTTTGACGCGAGCCAAATGATAGCTAAATGACAAAACTGTGACAAACTCAGGGCGGGGATTGTATATATTATAAGTATGTTGGATAACTTGCTGTTGGTGCATCATAAAAAGACCAAAAAACAACCTGTTTTTAATGATTTAGGTTCAAAATGGCTAGGCTGGGAGACTTGTCTTAGAGCCATTGGATTTAGTCATGGGGCAATGATTAAAAATGACAGTGAGATTCCTGAAGGGGCTGAGCTTTATCAAGGCCCAAATGCCTACAGCTTTGCACTGGAGGTGATTTGTGGGCTTCATTCTCCAATGGTGGGGGAAACCGAGGTCTATGGGCAATTTAAAGAGCTACTAGACAAGGCCTACACACATTCTCATTACAAACCCCTTGTTCAATGGCTTGAAATGCTCAACTCTGATGCAAAACAGGTAAGGCGATTGTATTTAAAAAATTTAGGCAGTTTTTCATATGGCAGTGTTTTAAGAAGAAAGTGTCGTGATTATAACGAACTTCACTTTATTGGGGCCGGCTCTTTTGTTAAAGAACTATTGCCATGGGTAACAAAGACCGAAAAAAATATCACTATCTATGCAAGAAACCCGGACCGAGCAAAAAAACAACTAGCAGACTTTGCTGACCGTATCCATATTAAAGCTTTATCTAAAGATCTTAAAATCACATCTGGGTGCGTGGTTATTTGCGCTCCCATTAAAGCTAAAACTATAACTCCAATTTTTGACGGTGAACACATCTCAGTGATTGATCTCAGGGGAGAATCTCGTCACGATGCTTTAAACTCTAAGCTTTCAATCTATTCATTAGACGAAATGTTTAATGAGATTGAATTGACTCAAAAAACAGCAAAAAACAAGATTCAATCAGCTAAAAAAATGATTCAACAATTAGCCCTTGAAAAAAACAATATGATGCTTCATCGTCCCTATGGTTGGCATGATATTGCTTAAATAAAAGGACTTAAGATTGAAACATCTTCGCATTGCATCCAGAAAAAGTGATCTCGCAAGAATTCAAGCCTACAGTGTAGGTTATAAACTCCAAGAAGCTTATCCAGATTTAAAAATTGAATATTTATTTTCGGCTTCTGCTGGTGATTTGAACTTAGACTTAGACCTTTCCAAGTATGGAGAAAAAGGGCTATTTACAGCGGATTTAAATAATGATTTAAAAGCTAAAAAGTTTGAAATGATTGTCCATTCTTGGAAAGACCTGCCAACCGAGCCACGCCCAGAATCTGAAGTGGTTGCCACTTGGCCAAGAGAAGATCAAAGAGATGTCATTTTAATTGCAAAAAAGTACTGGCCTGAAATTAAAGACTCAAAAAAAATCAATATACTGACCTCTTCTCCAAGAAGAGTTTATAATCTTTCACAGGGCTTTAAAGATCTTTTGCCAACAAAAGTTGATGAACTAGAGTTTAGCTTAGTCAGAGGAAATATTCCCACCAGATTAAATAAACTTTTTCGAGGAGACGGGCAAGCCCTCGTTGTAGCAAAGGCAGCCTTAGATCGTTTAATGTCTGCTGAGGCTGATGAGTTTCAAAGTACTAAAAAAGAAATACAGCAAAAAATTAAAGACTGTTTTTTTATGGTGCTTCCATTGAGTTTAAATCCCAATGCTGCGGCTCAGGGAGCTTTAGCAATTGAGATTTTAAGAGAAAACACAGCTCTAAAACAGATGCTTTTAAAATTAAACTCCGAAAATGATTTTAAAGCCGTTGAAACGGAAAGAGATAAATTGAGCTCTTATGGTGGTGGCTGTCATCAAAAAATTGGAGTAGGACTTTTAAAAAGAGAGTACGGTGATGTTTTGTTTTTAAAAGGCCTGACTGAAAAAGGTGAAGTCTTAAATGAACAAAGTATTCAAACTCCGTTTCCTGAATTTAAAAATGCATTTCCTCAATCTATGAAAGAGGTGTCTTGGTTTCATAGAACACCATTAAATCCAAGCTTTAACTTTTCTTCAAATATAGGTTATCTGCCAGCTAGAAAAGAAGCTTGGAGTGAAAGTCTTCCCTATGAGTTTGGTCAAACTCCTGTTTGGGTAAGTGGCCTTAAAAGCTGGCAAAAATTAGCAAGCCTTGGTGTATGGGTGCATGGTTGTTCAGATGGTTTAGGTGAAGCGGAATCTCCTAATGTAGATGTTTTATTTCAAAAACAAATTGATTGGTGCAAACTCACTCATCAGTTGTCTCCAGCAAAAAATAAAATTGTGACTTATGAATTAACGGAAAAAAATATTGAATTGGATTTGTCTTCATATGATTTGTTTTTTTGGGCCAGCTCTACGCTGTTTGATTATGCTTTAAAAAAACAACCACAAATTTTAAAAGCCCATCATGTGTGTGCTCCGGGCTTAACTTATCAAACTTTAAAACAAAAAATACCGTCTTCACATCTTCATGTGGCCCTTGGCTTTGAAGACTGGTTAAAAAAAATAGAAAGAGAGTAAGTTATGGATTCAAAAACTTTATTTGAAAAAAGTCAAAAAGTCGCCCCGGGAGGTGTGCACTCACCAGTTCGTGCTTTTAAAAGTGTAGGTGGAAATCCGATCTTTTTTAAAAGTTCAAAAGGGGCAACGATGACTTCTGTTGAGGGCGATACTTATATTGATTTTTGTCAAAGTTTTGGCCCAAACATTTTAGGTCATAGAGATCCAGACGTCTCAAAGGTGATAGAAGAGATGGTTCAAACCACTTGGAGCTTAGGCGCCTGTGAACCCTACTCCTTAGAGCTTGCGGAGTTTATGACTCAAGCAGCCCCCTGGATGGAAAAACTCCGCTTTGTTTGTTCTGGCACAGAAGCTGTGATGAGTGCCATACGTGTGGCCCGTGGAGCAACAAACAGAGAGAAAATACTAAAATTTGATGGTTGCTACCATGGACACTATGACGGAATGCTCGTAAAAGCAGGCAGTGGCTTGGCCGGTAAAGCTGCTTCAAGCAGTGCTGGGGTGCCGGAGGTTTTAGCTGAGGCCACATTAGTAGCCCCTCTTGATGATGAACAGGCCTTAGAGGCTGTATTTAAAGAACATGGTGATCAGATTGCCGCCGTAATTTTAGAACCACTTCCTGCAAACTTTGGGTTACTAGAACAGCGAAAAGAATTCATTGAGAAAATTCATAGTTTAAGCAAGCATTACGGCAGCCTTGTTATTTACGACGAAGTCATTTCCGGCTTTCGAGTGTCTATGGGAGGGATGGCAGAGGTCTTAAAAACAGATCCAGATCTTGTCACTTATGGAAAAATCATCGGTGGTGGATTCCCTGTTGGATGTTATGGTGGAAAGGCTAAATATATGGATCTTTTAGCTCCAGAAGGCCCTGTTTATCAGGCAGGAACTTTAGCTGCAAGCCCCTTAGGAATGTGCGCCGGACTTGCCACACTTAAAAAACTTAAAGATAAAAATATTCACCAACAGTTAGAAATAAGAACTTCAAAGTGGGTGTCAGAACTCAATTCACTTTTAGAAGAAAAGTCATCTCCTTTTGTCGTAAATCACTTTGGCTCTTTGTTTTGGCTACATAAAAACACAGGTAAATCAATTAGCCGAGTTGAGGACTTTGACAGTGATATGGGAGAGCTATACGCAAAGCTATTTCATAACCTACTTAATCAAAAAATATATATGGCACCAAGTGCCTTTGAGGTGGGGTTTGTGTCTTGGGCTCACACGGATGAGGTTTTAGCTCAAGCTTTAGAGGGGATTAAAAAAGCACTGTAATTATGAAAATAAAAATCTTTTTTGTTATTTTATGGATGTTTTTAACTATGGCGCTCGCCGGTTGGTGGGCCTATTTTACTATGGACATTATTGGTCAGCTTGGTGAGAGCAGTGTCAGCTTGTCAAAAAGCATCCAGCACAAACAAAATATGATTTTTTGGGAGGGTGTCACTTGGATGGCCTTGTTGTTTATTGGTGGAAGCTCATTGATTTATTTAATCAATCGTAACAATAAAAACACTCAAAGCTTAAAAGACTTTTTTGCAGCCTTTACTCACGACTTAAAAACATCACTTGCCAGTCTTAGAATTCAAGTGGAAAGCCTGCAAGAAGATCTGGCAGAGCACTCGGAAAACCCCTTGATGAAAAGATTGGTAAGAGATGCTGGAAGGTTAGAACTACAACTTGAAAACTCTTTGTTTCTGTCTCGTCTTGAAGAAAATGCTTTTTATTATGAAAAAGTCTCTTTAAGAAAATCCATAGAACGTATTAAGTATTTATGGCCTGAATTAAAAATTAATTTAGATAAAGAGGTGTTCTTATACTGTGACTCCAGAGCTTTAGATGTGATTTTAAGAAACCTCTTTCAAAACGCAGTCGTCCACGGTAAGGCTCATTTGGTTGATATATACGCCCAAGAGCAAAAAGACATTGTGCTGTTGAAAGTCTGTGATGATGGGGAGGGCTTTCATGGAGAGCTTTCTCAACTCGGAGAAAATATTCAAAGACACAAAAGTGAAAGCGGGAGTGGTTTAGGTCTTTTTATCGTCAGAAAAATAATGCTGATTCTTAAAGGTGAAATGAATGTTATAAGTTCTGAAAAAGGCTTTTGTGTAGAACTTAGCTTCCCTCGTAAAAAAGGGGAGGAGTGATGGTTCAAAACCCAAAGGTGTTTTTACTAGAAGACGACCCCTCACTCGGAGCCACTTTAAATGAACGTCTTCAAAAAGAAGGCTATAATGTTCAGTGGTGTCAGAGCCTTAAGCAAGCAAATGGTTATTTGAATGAGCATTTTGATTTATTTATTTTAG
>JAKUPT010000056.1 GCA_022450595.1 Bdellovibrionales bacterium | reverse complement strand
GGATTGGGGCCGGACGCTCTCTGGGAGTGGATTACTTTTTCTATAAACGAAACCGCGGTATTTGGTGGTAAAAACACACGGGGAGCAGAGTCTATCTGTTGAGAGGTAAGTGAACTTACGACCCGAAGAACTTGATCTGGTTTATGCCAGCGAAAGGATTGTGACAATGGTTTTAAAAAATAAATTACTTTTACTTTTTTTAGTTTTTATAAGTGTGTTTGTTGTTTTCTTTTGGCTAAACTCTTCAGACTCTGATCAAGACAAATTGCGCATTTACACCTATAGCTCCTTTTTAAGTCACTATGGCCCAGGACCTGAATTAAAAAAACAATTTGAACAAACCTGCAACTGTGAAGTGCAGTTTGTAGATGCCGGCGATGCAGGCCTTATTTTACAAAGGCTTAGCCTGAATCCTAATGACCATGTGGATATGGTGATTGGCTTAGATTACTTAACTTTAAATAAAGCTAAAAACAATTATCAATGGCACAAGCATAAGTTAACAAATATAGAAATGGCTCAAGACTTTTTAAGGCCTACAGACTATTTTATGCCTTACGATTGGTCACCCATGACTTTTATCTACAGAAAGTCTGAAGTGGAAAAACTACCTTCTACTATTCAAGATCTAACAGGGCCTGAATTTCATAAGCGCTTTTTGTTTCAAGACCCACGCTCCAGCACTCCTGGCCAGCAGTTTTTATTCTGGACTCTTAAGGAGTACGGCGATCAAGGCTTTCAAGTCACCAAACAGCTATTAAATAACATAAAAAAACTCTCTCCATCTTGGTCTGCCTCTTATGGTTATTTTCAGCAGAAAAAAGCCAGTTTTGTATTTTCATATTTAACCTCACTGATTTATCACTGGAAAGTGGATAAAGACTTTAACTATCAGGCCATTAATTTTGATCACCCTCATCCCGTACAGGTAGAATACTTTGCCATAACTCAAAAATGCACCCAGTGTGAATTGGCAGAGAGTTTTGCAAAGCATATGATGACAAAACAGGCTCAAAAAACTTTAGCTACAAAAAATTATATGTTTCCGGCCATTAAATCGGTTGAATTAGATGAAGACTATTCAAAACTACCAAAGCTTAAAACCTACAGCCTTGAAGACTACAAGTTTTTTCAAGAGGACTTTTCGCGATTGATTAAAACTTGGGAAACTTTGATTAGGAAATAAAGATGCGTTGGCTTTTAATCCTCTTTGTTTCTCTTCCCGTTTGGGTGGTTTTGTATCTGGCGCTTGCAGGCTCATGGGGGAACTTAACTGACTTAAAATTAGTAGATTCTACAGTTTTTACTTTTAAGCAGTCCATTCTATCAGCAATTGTCTCCATGCTACTGGGAACAGTGGGGGCCTTTGGTCTTCTGGGGTTTCAAGCTACGAAAAGAAAAATATCAGAAGGAGTTTGTCTTTTACCTACGGTCTTCCCTTCGTTGTTTTTAATCTTAGCCAGTCTGAATTTTATTGAGGTGTTCACAGAGTTTCCCTATGGGCTTTGGGGAATTGTTATTGTCCACAGCTTTATAAACATAGGGCTTGCCTCAGTGCTTATTGCTAAAACCGTTGAGCAAAAAATAGGAATGCCTTTAGTGTGGGCGTGGCTGTCTGGAGTTCCAAAACCTTCACTACTTTACCATGGTGTTTTAAAAGCATTAAAATGGGACTTTTCACGAATCTTTTTTGTGATTTTCTTATTCAGTTGGTGCAGCTTTACCATTCCATATCTAGTTGGCACGCTGAATGAGACCACATTAGAGGTTTTACTTTTTGAGCAGATCAAAATTCACTTAAATTGGCAAAAAGCCTCTGTGGTCGCAGTGTTTCAATTGGCGATTATCTGGGGGGTTGGAATCTTATTTTTGAAAAAGGATATTTTAAGCCCTTCAAAGCTTGAACGCCCTTTAGATTTTATTTCTGCAAAGCTAGGAGTCCTTATTCCGGTTTCTGTGGTGGGAGTTTTGTTGTTTGGTAGCTTTACCAGTCTTCAAGCAGGGATCGGGAAACTTATAGACGACACAGCACTACAAAGTGTTGTGTTTGAATCCTCAGTGGTGAGCCTTTCGCTGGGCCTTGCAACAGCCATAATTACAGCTGTGTTTTCATTTATGATTTTATGGTGTTGGTCCACTTTGATAAGACGTTTTTTTATTTTGTATCAGTCTCCGAGTGCTTTAATTTTAGGCTTTATATTTGTTTATCTTTTTGGAAACAGTCACTTTACAATTTTTATTACAGCTTTTTGTATCGCTTTTTTGTATTTGCCTTTTCTTTATAAGCTAAGTTTAGACTCAAAGTTTTTATCCCTTGAGCCCTATCAAACCACTGCAAAGCTATTGGGTGCGAACAAATATTTAACCTTTAATGAGGTGAGTCTGCCACTGGCTCTACCAGCTATTTCATTGGCCTCTGCCATTGCAGGCTTTTGGGCTGCGGGAGATTATGCCGTGTCGGCCTTATTTTTAACCTCTGACCCAAGTCTTCCTATTGTGATAGAGCGGTTGATTTCCACCTACCGATTTGAACTGGCCACGGTTTTAACTTGGATCAATCTTATAGTTGGTGTTTTTGTTTTTTTAATTCCTTTAGGAGTGGGCTATGTCTACAGTCAAAAATATAAATCTTAAACTAGGCAATTTTCACTTATACAAAGAGCACGTGGAGATTCTTGATGAAGGTATCACACTTATTTGGGGGCCATCCGGCTGTGGTAAAAGCAGTTTTTTAAAAGCTTTGATGGGTTATTATGAGTGTCCTGAAATGAGTTGGGAGTTTAAGGGAAAAGATCTTAACTTGTTGCCCGCAGGCAAAAGACCAATTGGCATTTTATTTCAAAGCTATGATTTATTCCCTCATATGACAGCTATAGAAAATATTGAATTTGCCTTAAAAGCTAAAGGCAAAAAACTGGCAGATGAAAAAGACTATTGGAATAAAATCAAAGAGCTTTTACAACTAGAGTCTTTTCTAAACACCAAGGCCACCAACCTCTCCGGAGGAGAGTCTCAACGTACAGCGCTTGCCAGAGCTTTAATCACTAAACCTGAAATACTCCTACTCGACGAGCCCTTCAGTGCTTTAGATAAAAGTCGTAGGCAAAAAGCCCGCCAACTTTTAAAAAATGTAGTGGAAGACTTTAAAATTCCAGCCCTTATTGTCTCCCACGACGAAGACGATCAGGCACTTGCCCAAAAAGTGATCGACTTTGAGTGACTATCACCAAACCGTCTAACCGAGTTATAACTTTGCAAATTTAAGTTTTGTAGTTATAAGTTTCTCATTCCAAGGGCGGGGATCTTGAAAAAACTTCTGTTTTTATTGCTTTTTATTTCACAACTAAGCTTTGCTAAAAGTTCAGCTCCAGTGTGTGGAAAGATTTTTGAATTTAACAATCCTAATCTAGAGTCGACCATCTTTGTGGACTCACAAGGGCAAGCCTTCCCCTCTGTGGCTTACAGATATTATTCTTACAAAGAGCTTAAAGCACTTGAAAACTTATTAAACTCTAAACATTTAATTATTGATGAAAAAAACTGGATATATATCACCTTTGAAAAATACGACAGTGCTTATGAAGCCAAAAACTATTTACAAGTGCCACATGATGCTTCTATCCGCGTGACTTTTTCACTTTCGGTGGACACCACAGTTATTAAAGTCCCCAAAGGCAAGTATGGCAAAGGCCACTGGCTTGAGCCTTTTGCAAAAGATCATCCCGAATTCGGCAAAGGCGGCGGCTCACAATATATTATCAGCCACTCAAAACTGACCATTCTAGAAATCTATGATTTAAAAGACAAAAAAGTTTTATAAACACCCGATTTCTTACAAAATTAAATGATTGGATGCGGCCAAAATTTTTGTTTGATTTCTTTTTTGATAAAACTAGCGTTGGCGCCATTTTGTGCACAGTCAGCCAGTTCTTTTTCGGTGAAGTTATGAACATCAACCAACACTTGGTACTCATGGTTCATATCAATGCCAAAAATTCCAGGGTCATCGGTGTTAATAGTTGTTGTGACTCCGGCTTCCATCAGCTGTCTAAAAGGATGGGATTCAATGGTGTCTACCGCTTGTGTGAGGTAGTTGCTCGTTGGGCAAAGTTCTAAGGGAACATTTTTTGATTTCACATATTCAATCATTTCAGGCTCGGTGTAAATTCTTACTCCATGTCCAATTCGATCTGCCCCGAGGTGTTCAACGGCGTCTTTTACAAACCAGGCAGCTCCAGGTACATTGGCTTCACCTGAGTGCACAGTGACTTTTAAACCGGATTTTTTGGCTTTTAGGAAAAACGGAGAAAAAGGTTTAGAGTCAAAGCCCTCTTCGTTGTCAGCAAGGTCTAAACCTAAAAAAGTCTCTTTGTTGTCGATGGCAAACTCGGTCACGGCTTCAGCCTCTTTCACCGGAAGAATACGCTGTATGATACAAATGAGTCCTGCACAGATTTCAAAGTCTTTTTGAGCTCTTTCAATGCCTTTAACAAAAGCGTTGTGAATCGTTTGAAAGTCCAAGTTGGGGTGATTCATAGCCACAAAGGTGGGAGCATAACGAAGCTCTAAAATTTTAATTCCCTCATGATAAGCATCTTCACAAGCCTCATAGGCCACGCGCTCTAAAATCTCTTCATTTCCAAGTAGCTTTTGAGTGTCTAAAAATTTATTTAAAACTGAGCCCAAGTTCACCATAGGCTTGTCGATTAAAAAGTGATTTTTAAAATCCTCTTCGTTTTCGATTTTAAAACCGAACTGAGGAGCAAGGTCTAAGAGTGTTTGTTTTCTAATAGATAATTCAAGATGACGATGAAGTTCCACTTTAGGCATTTTTGCAATATTCATAGCTTTTCTCCTGTTTAACCAGACACATTTGCAAAAGCTGTATGTATTTGCAAGTTTTTTATGCATTTAAGTCATAAAGCCAAGGTGTATTTTTCACTGAAGAATACTTAATATCTTCCTTTTTAGCACTAATTTGCATGACACGATTAGTATAATAAAAAGAGGTGTCTCTAATTCAATTAAGTTGGTGTAGATAGATATAGGCTTGTCATCGACAGGATTCAATGTTGCAACTGGGCATTATAGATACAGGCTACATTTTCTGTGTTGTTTTGTTTATGATAGGGCCGAGACTTTTAAGGAGTAACTATGTCTATCTCACCACTAAAAAAAGTAAATAAACTCGCTCATCCCGAAAATTTAGAACCAAATTTTGCACAATCTGTTCAAAGCTCACAATTAGGGGAGCTGATGGCCTCTGATCCAAGAGCCTTAAGAGCAATGGTGGCACTGATGGATATGCAAGCCGTTATGGGTGGAGCCGCCAGTCACTGGGGAGGACCCAGTGCTATTGCTGAAATTATATCAAGTTTATTTGCCTACAGTTTTAATGAGGCTAAAGCTAAAGATAAAAAATGGCATGAGCTTTATCATATAATTAATGACATTGGTCATAGTGAAAACATTTTTTATGCCTTAAAAGCCAATTATAAAATGGCCGGGATCAGTATGGATGACTTAAAAGGCTTTCGATCCATTGAAAGTCAGCTCACTGGTCATGGAGAGTCCCACCTGTTTCCTGAAGGAGTGTATTTGAGCAATGGTCCTTTGGGCTCTAGCATTTCACAGGCACAAGGGCTTTGTTTTGCAGATGCCATCAGTGGGCATCACAACCGTGTGACCATCTCTATCATATCCGACGGTGCCAGTATGGAAGGGGAGGCCAAAGAGGCTTTTTCGGCCATTCCAGGATTGGCGATTAAAAACAAGATGTCTCCATTTGTAATGATCATTAGTGACAACAACACAAAACTGTCTGGTCGAATTGATGAAGACGCTTACAGCATGCAGATGAGTTTTGATGCTTTAAAGGAACTGGGATGGAAAGTTATTGAGCTTAAAAATGCTCATGACTTACAGGCCTGTATGGAAACCATTGAGTCTGCGATAACTCAGGCCAAAGAAAACCCTCAACAGCCAGTGGCCATTCATGCTCGCACCATTAAGGGCTATGGAGTGGAGTCCACAGCAAAGTCCTCAAATGGTGGTCATGGTTTTCCTCTTAAAAGTCCTGAAGAATTAGAAGGATTTTTAGCTGAGATTTATAACAAGGAAGAAGTTCCACAAATTTTTAAAGACTGGATGAATGAACAAATTGAATTTAAAAAGCAGCAAAGCACATCCGGGGGAGGCAGTCAGTCTGATTCCGAAAACCCCAAAGAAAAGATTCAACTAGGAGTCGCAAAAGCTTTGATTGATAGTGTGAAAAAAGGCTACCCCGTTATGTCAGTCACCTCGGACCTTCCAGGCTCAACTGGTGTGGCCGGTTTTCATAAAGAGTGCCCTGAAAACTTTGTGGATGTAGGTGTGGCAGAGGCCAACATGATCAGCATGGGGGCAGGACTTGCTAAACAAGGCTTTATTCCTGTGGTAGACACTTTTGCACAGTTTGGTGTGACGAAAGGCGCATTGCCATTGACTATGGCGGCCTTATCCGAAGCTCCGGTGATTGGAGTTTTCTCTCATATTGGCTTTCAGGATGCCGCCGATGGTGCCAGCCACCAAGCTTTGGCCTACTACGCCATGGTGGCCAGTATTCCTCACACTGAAGTCTATAACTTAAGCTGTAGCGAAGAGGCCTATCAGTTACTCACTCAAGCCATTGAACGCTACAAAGCAATGACTGAGGCGGGCGAGGTGCCACCTCATCAGATTTTCTTTTTAGGAAGAGAAAACTTTCCTCGCTATCAAATAGAAAAAAGCTATATATATGAACTTGGAAAAGCTCAAATCATCTTTGATAACTCTCAAAATTTTGAAAAGCGCTTTGCCATTGCAGCCTGTGGGGCACAAATCACTGAAGCCTTGATTGCGGCCAAATCCTTAGAAGAAAAAAATATTGGAATCACAGTTATAAACCCAAGTTGTATCAATAAGCTGGACAAAGTGACACTGACCAAGGCTATTGAGGGGTGCAAAATGAACCTACTCAGCGTGGAAGAGCATCAAAAGGTGGGCGGAATGGCAGCGAATCTGTCACTAAGTTTACAAGATGTGAAATTGAATAACTTTATCGCATTGGCTGTAGAGGATCAGTTTGGTCAGAGTGCTTATAAAGCCCGTCAGTTGTATCACAAACATGGTTTAGACGCTGAAGCTATAGAAAAAGCCATTGTTGCTGCTTTAAAGTAAACTTCGGCACCTATATTGCTATTACTTAGTACTTAAGAGTCATTTTGATACCAAGGGGGGGTTATGAAAGGACTAGTACTACTTACTTTAGCAGCAGCCATGTGCACTATATGTGGACGGCCCAACACATCCAAAGCAGAAACATTGTCTTCAAATCCACAGGTTCGTAATGCTCAACTGGAGCATCGAGTGCTAAGGTTGGAAAGTGAAGTCAACAGAGCTCAGAGAGCACTTGAACAGTTTCATCACCGCATTACAAGACTGGAAAGAGACCGAAATGATGATTACAGAGATCCCATTCCGCCTCAAGATGTGGTTCATGCCTGCATTATAATGGACACTGGGTTTAAAAGATCTTTTTTAGGTAAATCCAGCAACCAAATTGATGCTAAATATGAAGCTAAAAGAAAGTGTGAAGCCGATGTTCACGATTCTTACTGTAAACTTTCAAACGCCAGATGTGATTCTAACTTGGATGACCGACGAGTGAAATCCTACGTGTGTATGGTTGTAGACAGTGGTTTTAACCGAGCTTTTAGAGGCGAGGGCCAAACAGCGATTGAAGCTGAGGCCAAGGCTAAGAAAAATTGCGAAAAAGATGTTCACGATTCTTACTGTGGCGAAGTCAGAGCCAGCTGTGAACCCATCTACAATCGTTAAACTTCTTCTTTTTGACTTTCTTTTTGTGATGAGGACTGCTTTTGTTGGTCCTCTTCTTTTTTAGAAATTTTATCCGAGTCTGGAGTCACATCAATTTCATCATCACTCAGGCCTTTTTTGAAGCCTCGAATAGCCTCACCGAGTGAAGTGCCTAAACCCGATATTCTTTTTGGGCCAAAAAACAATAAAACTAAAACTAAAACGACTAGAATTTGCCAAATAGATGGACTCATAAATTCACCTCTTCTATTAATAATATACAAACAATTATACTAATTTTAAATGCTTATCTACCTGATTTTTTGCGAGCCCCTCTTCTTTTAGAGTTAGTGCTGGGGTGCTCTAATATTTTCTTAAAATTTTGTTGATAAAGGTCCATCCAGAACGTCCAGGTCTGATCATTCAATACACCTTCTCTTCGGGCTAGACTTAACCCCAGCGGAAAAGAATCGTGTTGTAAAAAGGCCAGCTGTCGTCTTTCACCCCGGCGTTCAACTTCATTGTAGTTGTAAAGTTGTTTATAGCTTTGAAGAGCTCGAAGTAAAGTGTCTTGCTCATGGTTGAACATTCCCAGTTCTGTTTTCATAAATAAGTTTAAGTCGTCATGATTTTTTAACTCATTAAAGCTTAAAAAGCGCATAGGGTTGGGCTCTATATTTGTTCTGATGTAAGCCAAAGTTAAGTGGGCAAAAAGCTCCAGCGGGTTGTCAGAGTTTACAGGTATTCTGTAAAGATGCTTGAGTTTATGAATAAACACATCGGCCAAGTCGTTATAGGACAGTAAGTTGTGCAGACTTGGAAGGGTGTACTTTAAAATTCCTAAATCATAGGCTTGCAAAAACGGAAGGGAAGGGTCATCCACACGCAAAAACTTTAAATACTCCTCACGGCGTCTTGGAAGAGCGGTTTGTACCAAAGCTTCTGAAGTCTGTTGAATGGATAAAAGCAGCTTTTCTTCAATGGGAAATTTAATTTTATGGGCAAGCCTTATCGCTCTTAAAATACGAATGGGATCTTCCACCAGTCGATCTAAGGGCTCTCCAATCATTCTGATGGTTCTTTGTCTTAAGTCTTGAAGGCCTCCCACATAATCAATCAGGTCTTCTTTAAAGGGGTCGTAAAACAAACCATTTACAGTAAAATCTCGTCTTTGAGCATCCTCTTCGGGATTTCCAAAGGTGTTGTCGTCCCAAATAGGGGTGGCCGTGTCTTCATCAGAGGTGGTTTCAAGGTTTTCATCTTGGTTAGATCTTGCCGGCCCTGTGTTCACGTCTTTTCTAAAGGTGGCAATTTCAAACATCTCAAGGCCCCGTTTTGCCAACACCAGCTTGAATCTTTTGCCAATAATATAAGAGCGAGGCACAGCCTTTTTAACTTCTTGAGGCTTTGCCATTGTTGCAATGTCAAAATCTTTAGGTTTTATATTTAGAAGTAGATCACGAATACAACCTCCCACCAAATATGTGGTGTGATTGTGGCTTTGAAGATCTTTAATGATTTCAAGGGCTCGTGGATCAATCCAATCCTTATGCTGCGTTAACTTTTCAGTTGCCGCTTTCATGCTCTCCGTCACTTTGAATTGGCAAGTCACACATTAATGACTCGCTGCGCTTTAGCTGAGAAGTTGTTTTTTTCAATTTATATAATACTTTAGGTCTTTAATAAATCAATGGGCAAAGGCAAGAAATGCGGACTTTAAAAAATTTCCACTACCAAATTTATGGAACACAGGGAGCCAAAAAGTTAGTTTTTTTACACGGACTGATGGGGGCAGGGGCCAATTGGCGCCGCATAGTAAAGCCCTTTGAAGCTGATTTTGAAATTCTTTGTTTTGACCAAAGGGGCCATGGCCGCTCATTCCAGCCCATTTCAGGATACACGCCTCAAGATTATGCCGATGATTTGGTGTTTCTTTTAGAGGAGCTCGGGTGGAGCGATCCCATTCATCTTGTTGGGCACTCTATGGGAGGACGCAACGCCGTGATGTTTGCTGGTGAATACCCAGAGCGACTTGAAAAACTGGTGATTGAAGATATTGGTCCTGAAGCAAATCTCTCAGGCCTTGAGCGTATACGGGGCTATTTAGAGGCCATTCCAGTGCCCTTTGCCTCAAAAGCTATTGCTAAGAGTTATTTAAATAATGAATTTATAGAGTACTTAGGGGGGCTTAATCCTCAAACAAAAACACTGAGTCAGTATTTTTACACCAATTTAACGCAAAAAGAAGATGGCTCTGTGGGGTGGCGCTTCTCGCGTGGAGGAATCATTGAGTCTATGGAGTCAGCTCGGTACATTGACTGGTGGGAGATCTGGAAAAATATAGAAGTCCCCACCCTTGTGGTTCGAGGGGAGCACTCTGAAGAGTTGACTCCTGAGGAGCTGGATGCGGTTTCTAAAATGGGAGACCACTATAAAACCGAAACCATTTTATCTAGTGGGCATTGGGTGCACTTTGAACAACCAGATCGCTTTATACAGGTGCTAAAAGACTTCTTTGACAAATAACGGAATTGAGGATTATATCCACAAATAAAAACAGCAAAGGTTCTATGTGAAATTTACAGATCTCAAATTGTCCACAAATTTATTAAATAGCGTTAAAGAGTGTGGATTTGAAGACCTCACACCCATTCAAGAAACGGCCTTCTACCCAGTTGTTGAAGGACAAGACTTTGCCGGTTGTGCTCAAACAGGTACTGGAAAAACGGCCGCCTATTTATTGCCATTAATTGAGCGATGGTGCCGAAGCACAAGCGATGAAGCCCTTGAAGACGAAGATCTTAAAAAACGTAAGATCAATGACTTTAAAGCCTCACAAATGACTTTGATTTTAGTTCCAACCAGAGAGCTGGCTGATCAGGTACTTTCCAACATAAAGCAGCTCTCCGGCCAAGTCGATATTGAGGCTGTGGCGGTTTATGGGGGTATGGACTACCAACCTCAAAAAGATAAGATAAAACAAGGAGTGCAATTTTTAATTGCCACTCCTGGACGACTGATTGATCTGTACAAAGATCATATCATCGACTTGCAGCAGGTGAACGCTGTGGTTTTTGATGAAGCTGACAGAATGTTTGATTTTGGCTTTAAAGATGATATGCGCTATTTGCTGCAAAGAATTCCAAGAAGCAGACAGTTTCTAATTTTCACAGCCACTCTTAATTTTGAAGTGATGAGTGTGGCTTATCAATTTGGCGCGGAGCCGGTTGAGGTGAATCTTGGCAGAGACGAACCAAAAGCTGAAAATGTCACTGATGTGATTTTTCATGTGGGGGAAGACGAAAAACCTCAGCACTTGATTTCATTATTAAAAAAATATCAGCCTGAACAGGCCATTGTTTTTAGCAACTACAAAAGACAAGTGGAGCGCATTTCTTACTTTTTAAATCAAAATGATGTTGCTGCTGAGGGGATTTCAAGTCTGTTGTCACAGAGTCAGCGCAACCGAATTATGGATCGATTTAAAAAAGGCGAAATAAAGGTATTAGTGGCGACCGATGTGGCCGCTCGTGGTTTAGACATCAAAGGTGTTGATATTGTGATCAACTACGAACTTCCAGATTTTGCCGAAAACTATGTGCACCGTATCGGCCGTACCGGTCGTGCGGGGCGCATAGGTGAAGCTTTTGGTTTGGTCTGTGAAACTGATGTTGAATCCTTGTCACGCATCCAAGAGTATCTCGGCGATAAAGTAGAGGTGGCTTGGCTGGAAACGGATGATTTAATCGGTGAGTACACAAAGTTTCCAAAGTATGTTCCTTCTGAGAAATTAGAAAAGTTAAATCATAAAAGAAGAGCTCATCAAGGTTCAAAAAAATCAGGACCTAGAAAAGCTCGCCCTAACTCACCTAATTCAAAAAATAAAGGGCCCAAAAAATATTCTAAAAAACCGAGCAGTAGTCATCGAAATGCCGGAAAACCTCAAAGAGAGGATCAAAAATCCGGGCCTCAAAAAAAATCTCACCCTAAGAAAAAAGCTCGAACTCAGTCTTCAAACTCACAAGTGCGTAGACGAGGTTCCGTTAAAGGGCGTGTGGTGCGTACCAACTCTTCATCGGTGGGATCAAAACTCTCTGGTTTTATTAAAAAATTATTTTCTTAATTATTATCTAGCCAATGAAAGTTTTGGGCGATTTGATTGCAGTCGCCCACAATTTTTTTAAAAGCCTTGTAGTGAGACCGGCAGGTCATAATGGCTACTTTTTTATTCTTTAAAGTGATCACTTGTCGCAACTGTCGTTTGTTATCTTTGTTGTAAAGATCCAGTAAAAAGGCAACTTCACCATTGAGTTTAAATGGTTTTGAATTCAGAATTTGAAAACCCAACTTTGGATAGTCTTTCATCCAAGTTTTCATATACTTTTTTAAGCTGGTTTTTTCATTTAAAGTGTTCACTCTTAAAGTGATCGCAGGTTGTACGCCATAATAGACATTTTCAGAGCGGTATTCACTTAAAACCGATTTAGATTTTTTAATCTGAGGATTTAAAAACCAATCCGTGTTTTCTGCACTAATTTTTAGTTGATGGGATTTTGACACAAAAAGATCCTTTTCAAAGCCTAAGCTTTGACTGGAGGAAGTTAGAGGCAGTGGGGCTGCAAAAATCAATTGAGTCAAAAACAGTAAATATGTCATATTAAAATCATAGGTTGCCGCTGACTTCAGTGCAAGAGTTAGAGCCGAAAAACTGACTTTCGTAAACTTGTAATTGGGATCTTAAATCACTTGTATAGATAAACTTTTGTCCAGAAGGGTGCCAACTGGGCCAGTATTCGTTGCTTTTTAAGTAAGACAGCCTTTGTATACAGCTTCTGTTCAAATCAAAAACATAAAGCTCAAACTGATCATCTTTATAGTTTGAACTGATCATTACTAAATTTTTTGTAGGGTGAACATCAATGCTTTGGATCACTCCCATGGGAAGTTCTATTATTACTTTATCTGTAAAGCTTTTTGCCAGCTTGAGTTTGGAATCCGTCCAGTTGTCAGAAAACTCCACCCAGGCCGCCAGGTGATCCTGGGCGCTTAATAGTGTTTGATGATTTTCAGTCTTGGTTTTTCGGTAAGCTTTTTTGTTTTTTGTATTAAGCTGATAGATATGAAATTTGTCTTCCCATTTTCTGGAAAAGTAAATGTCTCCATCTAAATATACCGGCCAAAGATCAGGAGTCAGTTGAGAGGTGAGGCGTACTTGCTTGAAGTT
The DNA here is from genome assembly GCA_022450595.1 of Bdellovibrionales bacterium. Lineage (GTDB taxonomy): Bacteria > Bdellovibrionota > Bdellovibrionia > Bdellovibrionales > UBA1609 > JAKUPT01. The sequence goes on along the minus strand of JAKUPT010000056.1, from coordinate 4,232 downwards.
ATTAGACTTTTGTTTATAAACGTCAAAATTAAACTGTAAAAGCTCTTTTGGAAGAATAGGAATATAATAAAGATCCTTAATGGTTTTTGTCTGAGCATTTACTTTTTGTTCTAAACGTTCTTGAATGCGAGTTAAATTGTATTTCTCAGACTCATTATCAGACAAAAACAAGAACTCTTGTTCTGAGTGCTGGGGTTTATGGACAAAGTTGTGTCCCTTAAGGTGGGTCTGCTTGGTGATTTTATCTTTGTTTTTAATATAAATCTGTATTTCATCATGATCAGGACTTTGATTTTTTAAAAAAACAACTGTTTCATCATCAATAAATTGAGCATTAAAACTTTTATCAGCAATATATTCCTTATTTTGCAGACGACTGAAGTTGTCGGGAGCTTTAATGAGGGCTTTTTGTTTTTCTGAAAACAACTGACAGGAGCTTAGAGCTAGTAAAGTTAGGCTAAATAATAAAATTTTAAATGACCACATAGTTGTCCTCTTCCAAGTTGAAAATAAATACTATCAAAATTATAGGTGTTTTGACAATTCTAAGTAAGACTCGAGGCTTTTTAATAATTTTTTAATATTTTATCTACTAAAGAGCTCGGAGTGAGCTTTTTTATGTCTTTAATAGGGTAAAGCTGAGTTTTTTGAGGTTTGCTTTTCACTTTGTTTATTTTAACAAAAATTTTGTAGTGAGTGATGCTGTGTTGGAAATCAAATTCTTTAGGTTTTGCAGCAGGTTCAGAAATATCATGAGGGGGCAAGAGCTGGCCTTTTAAAAAAGGAGAGGTGGAGTTTTTTTCTAAAGCCAATTGATTGTTTTGTTTATAAATATAAAAATTTAAATAAATTAGCTTGTGCTGTTTTTTTGGCTTTTTTAAAGGAAGCTCCTCTTGAGTTTGAGCTTTAAAGGCCTTACAGCTTGAAGACACAGGGCAAATCAAACATTTAGGATTTGTGGGAGTGCAAATAGTGGCTCCTAATTCCATTAAGGCTTGATTGATCACGCGACTAGAAAAGCCTTGAACACTTTGATCAGAGAGTTCTTGAAGCTTGTTTTTGTCTGTAGTTTTCCACCACTGTGCTTTGAAGTTGTGATAGCGGCTCAATACACGAATCACATTACCGTCTAAAACACCCACCGGCTCTTCAAAAGCAATGCTGGACAGAGATCGGGATGTGTAGGGGCCAAATCCTGGATATTTAATCAGATCTTTGTAAGATTGGTTGTTAAAACCACCATCCTTATAAAGTTCCATGGCTGCTTTATGTAAATTTCTAGCCCGAGAGTAGTAACCAAGCCCTGCCCACATCTCATAGACCTCTTCTATGGAAGACTCACTTAAAGATTTTAAAGACGGAAAGCGTTTTAAAAATCTTTGAAAGTAACCTATGACTGCCTGAGAGGTGGTTTGTTGTAGCATGGTTTCGCTGATCCAAACTTTATATGGGTCTTGATCTTGTCGCCAAGGTAAATCTCTTTGATGCTTTAAAAACCATGTTTCTAATTTTTTAACGACTAAAGGCTTCATAATGGGTTTTAAAACAGCAATTGGTTGAGTTGTCATTGAGAATTTAAGAATTCATTGGAATTTTTAAATTCTCATTGTCTAATATGATTATAAATCACTCAAAAAGGGAGTTTAGAGTTTTGTCGCTGCTGCTACTTATTTTACTCAACACGAATTTATGGGCAAAGAGCTGGTGCTCTCCTACGGAACTGAACTTAAAAAACTGTTCCATTCAAACCCGTGAATTAGAAGTGCATGTGAATGAAGCTGACGTACGAGTAAACAATAATGTGTGGCATCACTTAAGACACTTAAAACAACTGGAAACCACTCAACAGTGGGACAGTTTAGGCTTAAGAACTTTTTCTGAAAGAATATTTTTACAGGCAAAGGTTTGGAAAAAATCAAAAGTGTTAGAAAGTATTGAGCACCTGAACTGGCTGGTTTGGGAAGTTGATGGCACTGAGCTTAAACTTAAAATTCAAGAGGTTATTCAAAAACGTAAAAAAATAAAAGAAGGGGAGTTCATCACCGACCCTCTTGAAAAGCATGGAATTAAATTTAAAAATAAAAAATTAATTTGGTGGTTTAAAACCGAGCAAAAACCACTTTAAGCTTTAATCATTTCAATGGCTTTAGATTTAGCCTCATCAAATTTACTCATGTCACTCACAGCCCCTTGAGCAAAATCTGGACGACCACCACCTTTACCTGACATCACACCGGCAATGGTTTTTAATAGGTCACCGGCTTTAATCTGTTTGCTGATCTCTTTAGAAACGGTGACTAATGCCGGACAAGAGCCAGAAGAGCTTTCTCCAAATATGGCCACAATAGAATTTCCCATCTTATCGCGAATCTGATCAGCAAGTTCGCTTAAAACCTTGCGGTCTTCTATTGCCAGTGGAGTCATAACAAACTTCACCTCTCCGGCTTTAGAGTTGATCACTTCCGCTTGAGCGATGATTTCATCCACACTGATTTGATTCTTAGCTGCCGCTTTGAGTTCTTTTCTTAACTCTTTAATTTGCTCTTTTTGTTTTTCAACAAATTGAAGCAAATCCTGATGAGGAGCTTCTAAGTGCTCATTCCAAGATTTGCTTAAACCAAGAGTGTTTCGAAGCTCTAGGTTTTCTTTGCCTAGGTTGTCCAAATAGTTAAAGGCCATGCCTGAGGTCAGAGCCTCTATTCTTCGAATGCCCGCACTGACTCCGGTTTCACTCACAATTTTGAATAATCGAATTTCAGCAGTGTTGCTTACATGGGTTCCACCACAGAGCTCAAAACTAAAATCGTCCATTTTAATGGTACGAACTTGGTCGCCGTACTTTTCTCCAAAAAGTGCTAGTGCACCAGCTTCTAAGGCTTGCTTCTGAGTCATTTCTTCGACCACAACAGAGCGCGAGTTTTGTATTTGTTGATTCACTAATTTTTCTAATTGTTCTAATTCTGATTTTGTCACCGGTTTGTTGTGAGTGAAATCAAAACGCAAGCGTTGTGGCTCCACCAAAGAGCCCGCTTGATTGATATGATCGCCTAATACTTTTTTAAGTGCTGAGTGAAGCAGGTGAGTGGCTGAGTGGTTGCAGGCTGTTTGCCTTCGAAGAGAGTCTGTGACTTTTAGCTTTAAAGGCTCAGTGGTGTTAAGCTCACCTTCAATCACTTTGATGTGATGAACATGGGCGCCGTCTTGTTTGGTGCAGTCTAAAACCTCTGCATGTGCTGAAGCAGATGAGATCTCACCTTGGTCCCCCACCTGGCCACCACTTTCCGCATAAAAACAAGTCTCTTCAGTAAGCAGTAAGCCTGTTTGTCCGGCCTTTAAACTTTGCACTTCTTTTTTGCCGTTAGATAAAACTACGGCTTTTGTGGTGATTTGTTTTTTATCGTAGCCTTGAAAGTCTTCAGACATTTGGTTTTTATATTTATTGACCAGTTCAATGATGTGCGCCTGATCTTGATCGAGACTTTTGCCTTTCCAGCTGGCACGTGCTTTGGTTTTAGCCTCAAGCATCAGTTCATCAAAGCGAGCTTCATCAATAGTGAGTTGATGCTCTTTAGCCATCACAGCCGTCAGATCACTTGGAAAGCCATAAGTGTCATAAAGCTTGAAAACAACATCTCCACTAATGCCTTTGGCCCCTTTGTTTTGTAGAGAATGAATTTCGTCCATCAAAATCTGTGTGCCTTGATCCAGTGTAGATAAAAAGCGTTTTTCTTCATCTTTGGTAGTGGTCATAATCAGACTTTTTTGTTGCTGTAGCTCGGGGAACACACTACCCATGGCCTCAATCACAGCCTCAACCACCACAGGAAGCAAACTGTCTTCAGAAAGTTTTTTTCCGTAGCGAATGGCACGTCTCATAATTCGTCGAAGCACATAGCCGCGACCTTCATTAGAGGGAAGTACGCCGTCTGCAATTAAAAAGGCCGTGCTGCGAGCATGGTCGGCCAACACTCGAAAGGCCACATTGTTCATTTGCTCTTGAGACATATGATTCGGGTCTGTAATTGTTAGTTCTTTTTTGTACTCTTTGCCAGAAACTGTCATGGCTTTATGTATTAGCTCTAAAAAGCTATCCGTATGATAATTATTTAATTCTTTTTGAACGATGGCGGACAAACGCTCTAAACCCATGCCTGTGTCAATGGAGGGTTTTGGCAGGGGAGTCATTTTGCCACTCTCATCTTCATGGTATTGCATAAATACCAAGTTCCAAA
>JAKUPT010000055.1 GCA_022450595.1 Bdellovibrionales bacterium | reverse complement strand
TGACACACAAAGAATACGATAAGGAAAAATGGAAGGAATAAACTATGAGTACCGCTAAAAAACTGATTGATACCCTTAAAGAGGACTTAAAAGACTCTAAGCAAAGGGTCAGCCCCACTTATATTAAACTTGTAGAAGTCTTTCCTTTACAGCCTATTTTCTCTAAAAAGCAGCATGAAATGGCACTCAAGGTTTTAGAAAAACTTATTACTTACACCAACGAAGACAAGTCCAACGACGAGGGCGTGAAGATCTACCTAAAGACTCTCTCTCAACTTGTCAGCGATTATGAAGAAAAGCAGTTCAAGGCTTCTGAAGTCAGTGGCTCCAAAATGTTGGCTTATATTATGGAGCTTCAAGGGCTTAATCAAAAAGACCTTTCAAAAGAACTTGGTGGGCAATCAGTGGTGTCTAAAATTCTTAAAGGTGAGCGAGAGCTTAACCTGAGACAGATTAAATCCCTTGCTAAACGATTTAAGGTCTCTCCAGAGGTTTTTATTTAAGGTAATTCTATAGCTTCACTTAGTTTTAACTTAACTGGTTTAATAGCTTTTAACTTAAATTTTTTTGATTTGCACACATATCTAAAAATTATGATATAAAAATATCTAGAAATTAAAGGAACTTGTTATGGACCCAAAATTTAAAAGAGGATTTACCACACGCTATTTCTAACTAACCTACAAAGGATTTGGAAATGGCAAAAAGTATTATCGGGTACAGTGTTTCTGTAAATGGAAGAGTTCGCTCAAAGTACAGAAAAAAAGCACATCACCGCAAAAAATCAAAAAGCCAAAAAAGAATAAATAAAGAATCTTGGAGAACAGAAAAACAAATTTTGCGAGACAAAGCCAAAAGGCTTGGTGTCGTTAATAGATGCTTTTCTGACGGTGTGCCACCCTGGCTAAAAAGACAGTGCAATAAGTCTTACCGCAGATGGGAAAAGCGTTGCATAAAAAAAGGCGATTTCGACAAGCTCTCAAGCTTTGGAAAAAGAAAGGATTTCTTTGATCCATGGATGTGGTTTTGACTTAAAAAATTTATTTATTAAATCAGTCAAAACTTGCTTCAACTTGGTCTAATTGATAAATCTTAAAATTCACACATGTTAACAGGGGAATTTACATGGCCCAAGAAGTTACCACTTATCAAATTAGAATAACACTTAAAGAAACCGAACCTGCGGTGTGGAGACAACTTGAGGTTGTCTCCAATATGAGCTTAAACAACTTGGCTTGGGCACTTTCCCTTTCAATGGGATGGGAGTGTTACCATCTATATTTGTTTGAAGTTGACGGTCGCGAGTATGGCGATATTGAGCGAGACGATATGGGCGGCTGGTTTAATGACCGCACAATTAAAATTTATGACTTAGTAAAGCGCGGAGTAAAATCATTTAAGTTTTTATATGATTTTGGTGACGGCTGGGAGCACGAAGTAGAGATCGGAAAAGAAGTACAGGCAAAGTCAGAATTAAGTTATCCAATATGTATTGATGGGCAGTATGCATGTCCTCCCGAAGATTGCGGTGGCCCCGGAGGCTTTGCAGAGTATAAAAAGGCAATAAAAGATTCCAAACACCCCAGACATCAAGAACTTTTAGACTGGCGTGGCCCCTATGATCTAACTGATTTTAATATTGAACTCGCTAATAATAAAATGATAAGTAAAAAAATTCCTAAAAATCTAAAAATAAAACAGCTTGAAGCTTAAATGTCCTTCCTGACACATAGTTTACACTTTATACCGGAGACATAGTTTACACTTTTTTTTAGAAATATTTTTTGCTGAAGGCTCGGCCGGAGCCGTTTTTTAGATAGCGTTCTAGGTTGTTGGCTTTTTGTTGGGTGTTGAGCTAGACGAGGGTTTGGTATTTCCAAGGGAGATGGAGTTTTGTTGTATGGCATTTGCCTTGGTTGTGGGATTTTAGGCGTTGGGCTGGGTTTTGAGTTTTGCCGATGTAGTGTTTGGTTGGGGTTTTTGGGGAAGTGATTATATATACGTACATGAATTGTGGTTCGTGCAAAATTGAGAGCACTGGTATAAATAACTTAGTGGGGGCTCCTTCTTGTTCAACCGTTAATGTTAGTTCCTCTGACATTGTCATTGAATAGATCTTCTCTGACATAATCGATTTACCAAGTTTTAGAAATGATTCGGCATCACTCTCACGAACAGTTCTAATTACTACTGTTTTTCCATTTTTTAGCCGATGTTGCTGACTTTCAATTTGGCCCATAATCTTTCCTTAAAATTAAAGGGCTCAACCCCTCAAATGTTTCTCTCTATTTTTTTGATTTAACATATTTTAAAAATGCCTCTTTGGAAACTACCCAATTTCTCTTTAATTTAAACGCAGGTATTGTCCCTCTTCTTGCCATAATATTTAAATAGTCTACTGAGTATGTTGAAATTTCGGAGGCCTGTTTTAAGGTAATGAAATTAGCTTTGATTTTAGGAATTGCTTCAAAATAGAGATAAACAGTTCTTTCAAGACTTCTTCCAATAAAGAATACAAAATCATCAATGTCGCCGGAATGTCCCCTTTCAAGCACATCATAGTATTTAAGCCTATCGTTTTTTAGTATGACTGCGGGAAAAAAGCCTTTTTTAATTAACACCAAATTCATTAACAGCCTAGCCGTTCTACCATTACCATCCACAAAAGGATGAATTGATACCAGTTCAAAATGAGCCAAAGCCGCTTCTACAACAGCATGTTCCTTTGTGCTTAATCTTTTTTTAGCAAAGGTCCTCATCAGCTCTTTAACCTGAAAATGCTCCGGAGGGGTATGTTTTGAACCAGATATTCTCACATTAATATCACGGTAAATACCCGCATAGTCTTTATCAATGTCCTTCAACACTAGTGAGTGTATTTCTCTAATATTTCTTTCGGTTATTTTAGTTTTTTGGGAGGCTAACTCTTCAACAAAATCAATTGCATTTTTATGGTTAATGGCCTCCAAGTAGTCTTTTAACGGCTTGTTCCTTACTGTAATACCATCCTGCAAGGCTAGTTTTGTCTCCTTAATAGTAAGAGTATTCCCTTCGATAGCATTTGAGTTGTATGTCCACTCTAACACCATTTGCTCATGTAAACGCTCAAGGACGCTCCTTGATAAAGGCCTGTGTTCATCTATTAAACGTTTAGCCTCATCTAATCTTTTAAGTAGTTTTAAAGTACGATCGGATAACATAAAAATAATTGTAACCGATCAAAATTTGCCGGTCAACCATAATGATCGGATAAATATAATAATTTTCTATCCGATCATTTGGTGGAGGCGGTCTGCCTCCCATAATTTCAAATAGTTACATCGTTTTTTGTGGTATTCAAACTACAATCTTAACTTACTGAAATTATTCAATAATAAATTCTTCTTCACCGCCCCAATAATTGAACCCTGGTCTATTAGTAATTCCACTCTTCCTTTAATACAGAATAAATCTTCATATCCCAGAATTTTTCGCGGTGAAAAACTGCTTTTCTGTGTAGTCCCTCATAAGACATACCCAGCTTTTCCATAACTCTACCACTTGCTACATTTTCTGTTTTGTATCTTGCCTGGATACGCTCAACTTCAAAGTTAGCAAAGATAAAGTCTAACAATGCCTTACTTGCTTCAACAGTAATGCCTTTGCCCCAGTGCTCTTCATCTAAAGCATAAGCCAACTCCATTGACTTGCTTCCTTTAGATACCCAAAAACATCCTACGGTTCCTATCAGCTTATTTGGCTTATTAGAAAAGCAAATACCCAAAGGCTCAGGCACACCTTTGCCATAATTTGGAAAGATGTTATCCTTAATAAACTCTTCTGAGTCCTCAATTTCCTCATGTGGTTCCCATAAAGTGTATTTGGATACATTGGGGTTTTTAGCATAACTGAATATAGCTTCCTTATCAGCTAAAGTAACTGGTCTGAGTAATAGACGTTCAGTTTTCAACGTTGCTATTGGGTCAACAAAGTTACTAGAGAAAATTTTTCGCATTACTTCACAGGGCATTTTTACATTTCCCCAGTGGTGAGTACCTGGGTGCATAATCGAGTAGCCATTGTTCAGGTAAAAGTCTTTCGCATTGAGTGAGGAGTGCAAGTAAAGGTAAGGGACGTCGAGTCTCTTTGCTTCATGTTCTACTGCCTCTAATAGTTTCCTGCCAAGTCCCTTGCCACCAAATTCACTGTGAACATAAACTGCTCTTAGTTCATTGTTTTTAGGAACAACAACTGAAAACCCAACAACTTTTCCATCCACTTCAGCATGATTGTAAATTTCATCATCACTCTTGATGTTTCTTTCCATCACACGTACTCTTTCAGGAGTAACTCCAATATCCCATCGGTCTAAAATTTCCTGAGGGTATTCTTTTGCTCCAAGAACATGGACAGCATCATAGTGTGCTTCTAAAATCTGTTTTGCATCTTCTGGTCTTGCCAGTCTGATTTCACAACTCAAGACATCAACCCCCTTGCTACATCCAAGAGAATCTTCACCTTACTAGGGTTGGCTCGCTTTACAAACTCTAACAGTTCATCTTTAGGAGTTTGCTTTTCCTCAAACCGACGAACCCTTTCATAAAAACTCTTTTCCTTAATATCGCCATAGATTTTAAGAAAATCAGCCAACCTCTTGCCCGTTGGAGGGTTCATCCTCCCATTTTCCACATGGGCAATCGTTGAGTCTGAGACGCCAACCAAGTCTCCTGCCTTTCGCATGGACAAGCCCTTCTCTTGGCGTAATGCCTTTAGAACTTTGCCTTCAGTGCTAGGGCGTAATTGAGAACTTCTCTTGCTCATGCAGTAAGATATACAAAGAAATCCATAGAAAAGTCTACACATTTAGACTTCGACGTAGTTTTCACCCTATCAACTACACCCGATAACTACAAATGTATGCAACTGGGGTTATTTGGTGTGATTTCCAGTGATATTCGACTGACTGAACTGAAAGCCTTCCCTCTGTAAGTGGTTGATTTAATTGAAAGCCGCAGGAACTACGGCTTCTAATAAAAAATTGATGTATGACCCGACACATAGGTTACACTTTTAGGCATAGGAGGGAAATCTTATGCCTTGGATGGAGTGTAGTGTCATGGATGAGAAGCTAAAATTTGTTGCCAGACTTATTGAGGGCGAAAAAATAACTGTTTAATTAATGCCTAAAATTTGAAGTTTCTTGTAAAAATAAATTTTATTAAAAATGTTTTTTGCTGAAAGCTCTTCCCGATCCTGTTTTTAAATAACGTTCTAGTTTGTTAGCTTTTTCTTGGGTGTTGAGCCAGATGAGGGTTTGGTACTTCCAAGGGCGGTGGGGGTTGGTTGTGTGGCACTTACCGGTGTTATGAGCTTCAAGACGAGTTTTGGGGTTGGTGGTTTTGCCGACGTAGTGTTTGTTGGGGGTTTTTAGGGAGGTTAGGATGTATACGTACATGAATAGTGATTTATGCAAGGGTGGGTACTACGTTTAAATTAAAATAGCGGGGTCTCGCCGTCGCCCGGAGGGCTATGGCGGAGCAATTATTCGCTTTGCGAATAATTGTGGAGGCGGCGGGAATCGAACCCGCGTCCGCGAGCACTCTGTTAGTGGGCACTACATGCTTAGCTTGTGTTTTGATACTTTGTTTGAGCTTCCACAAGCATAATCTCAAGCAAAGTTCTTCTAGTTAGTTTAAGTTAAAGGCCCTAGAAGAAAGCCTTAAACCGAGACCGCTTAAAGTGACACTTCGCAAGCCCCGCAGTCTGAAGACTTGGTCCGTGGCAATAGCTTATGCAGCTAGAGCAAAATTGTCGTTGTTTCCAACTAAATAATGCAAGTTTTTTGAGAGGTCCACCTGCGCCTCTGCATGCTCCCAATAACGTCATTACCCACGTCGAAGCCATGTCGCCCCCGTAAGTGTTAAACGTATTTATCAAAGATCTACCCTTTCAATATGGGCACGATTGGCCTATTGTCAGGTCTGAAACTTTATATCACGCAATTTTACACAATTCTATGGGTTTTACTAGGCTCTAAATTACTTAAAATAGGACCTTAGCCTGTGAATGGTGAGCTTTTATTTACCGATATATCAATATCATGCTGATATTATTGCTTTTCTCAGGCCTTATTTTTAGTTCTAACACTCATCATTTCCAATTTGAAGATGATCGTATTTTTTATCAGATCAATGAAAAAACCCCTCAAGTTTTAACTGTGGACAAGTGTAATAAAAAGGCTGCAGATTTGGCCAAAAAAGTACTACAAGAGCAATTACAAGCGACAAACTTTAAAACTCAAGCTGCAAACTATGATTTAAAAATCAGTGTTAATAAAAACTCAATTTAAGTTTTATAAGTCCGACCAGATTCAAAATTTTTTAAACAATCGGTATCCAAAGTTTTTAAGGTTCGTAAACTCTAAAGCCTGTAAAAGGACCACGGCCAGTCAAAGCACCCCCACCATTTTAACAAAGTTCAAACAGGTGGTTCAGTCCGTGATGAATACTGTTCATGAGCATGAATGTGAAAACTGTGTTAGCCCCAATCAAGACGAGCCCATTTATTCTGAGTGTATAAATAAAACTTGCCCCGGGCTTACTAAAACTGATCTGGATCAAAAACTTATTCAGCAGTTTGACAATATGAATGATCAAAACAGCAGTCCGGTCGAGAAGGAGTTAAAACAGCTTGCTAAAAAAACAACAGAGCTTGAGGCTGAATATCTGACCACTTTGATGGAGCTCTCTAGTGAGTATTTCAAGAACAATAATTCTATAAGTTCTAAAAATAACATGATGTTTTTAAACTTTTTCTATCTGTTTAGCAACTTACATCTGTTCGCTATAAATAAGGAGGATCCTCAAACTTTAGCTGTTGATGTTGAACAGACTCGAAGCTTTCTTATGGGGCAGGGGTTTTCACAGGAGCAAATTGATTATTTACTCTCATTCAAAGACACGATTTCAAAGACAATGTCCCATATGTATGAGTGGTCTGTTGACCCACACATATACTTAAGGGAAGAAGTCGGAAGGCTGATACTTTCCTCACAAGAACCTTTTACAAGCCTTGATTTACAAGACATTTTTAAGAGGCGCCTTAAAAAAGACTATGAACAACTAAGAAAAGTGGATTTTTTAAAGGCCTATATGGAAGTGACTCGATTTGATCAAAAGCTGGCTGAAGTTCTTCAGCCCCGAGATGAGTTGTCCACTGAAGATCTGAAAAAATTAGTGGATCAATATAAAGCGCAGAAGGCTATTAAAACATTTGTTGAGTCTCCAAATAATTTAAAACGATTTGAATCCTTTAATATTGCAGGCAGCTTTATGAGATTAAAAACTCAATTTTCTAATAAACAAAAAGAATTTTTATCAGATAAAAAAAGGTATCAAGACTCTGCTGGCGAGTTTTGTCAGCAGCAGGCCATGATAAAGTACTTCTCCTTGCCAGACAAAGCCAGTTTAAATCAAAAAAAATCACTGGTTCCTAAAATAAAAACTGACATTAATAATTTGCTTAAAAAAAACCTCTCTGAAGCCACAGCTAAGATGTTAGCATTTCATGTGAACTTTTTAGCTTTTAAATTCCCAGATCATAAACAATTATTTGCTAAATCAAAAATAAACCATATAAAAAATGATATCAAAAAACGTCAATCAGGCATTCGGGAGGCTAAAAATATATCTCCGACAAAAATGGAACTTATAGCTTTAGTAAACTCCACCGAAAAAATCTCTATAAATATTGGTGAGCTTATTGATGAATGTGACGAAGAGTACTCAAACTATTTGCACGACCGCACCTACACTGAAAGTGGAGACATCATTGTCAGTCCCATGGCTATGCATAATAACGACACTCTCAGTTTTATAATAGCTCATGAAATTGGTCATAACATTTATCAAAATCTCACTAACGAAAAACAGACGAGCCAGGTCAGTTTAAATAAATTTAAAAAAGTTTCGGAGTGTTTAAATATCTTACAAGGGGATGTGAATAATAATAATTTTACTAAAGAAGACTTTTCAGACTTAATCGCCATGTCTATTGACTACTCTTATAAAACCAACCCAGCCTGTATACTAATACATAAAAACTATGATGACTCCATTACAGCCGCTCCTGGTGACATTCACTCAGCAAGTCTATTGCGGATGTTACGGCAAGAAAAACTTCAAAACAAAACCCTGCCTGCCGTTTGCGAGTCGGCAATGAAAGAGTCTAATGAAAGCACTGAAATTAAAAATTGTTTTGAAGAATAAGGGTACGGTTACTTATATCCAGCATAAAATTGCCTCCACACCTGATTTTTAAGGGCTTTTACCAATAAATGGCTTTTATAAATTATGAGCTCTTATTAAAGCCGGCAGGTCCAACACGGTGGCCTCACGCTCGGAGCTTGTAAAAAACAGCTTTTCACCATTGGGTGAGAGCTTAAACTGGGGCATAAAATCATGCATTTTGTATTTAAAGCTTTGCACCACCTGGTTGTTCTCGCCCTTATACACATCCACAATCATCTGAATGTCGTTAAGTGAGGAGCCCTTTTTGCTGGTGTTGTCCACACTTATATACATCTGCAGCACGTAGACCTCATTGTTGACAATGATGGTGGAAAACAACGGGCCATTGACTTTTTTAGGCAACTTTAATTGTGATCGTCCTAAGTAGTGGCGCCCGCCTCTGCCGTCAGGGTTGTAGCGCTCCACCGAATTGTAAACCTCACCTTTGTCATTGATAATCAACAACTGATCTTTGCTCCAGTTCATTATGTAAGATTTAAGCCTGAGGTCTGAAAACGACGGCACACGACCCACTTTAATTCCTCTGACTATTGAAAACAAATTCAGGCTTCCATCGGCTGTGGTGTAAGCTAAAATTTTAGAGTTGTTAAAAATACGGTGGCCTGTGATTTGCCCCTCAATCGCTTTTAATTCGCCGGTTCTTACATCCCATACATTCAGGCTGCTCTTAGTTCTGGTGATCACCACAGGAGCCCACGGCACCACGGTGTACTCTAAAACAGGCTCCTGGTGAATAAAGGACTTGTTGGGCTCAAGGCGAAACTTGTTATCCACAAGCTTTGGGGCAAAGCCAATTTCGGCCTGAGACTTTCTGACTTTTTTTTCAAACCAAAACAACTCTTTTAATTTTTCAAGTCTTGTTTGAGAAGGCCTTACAACCTGAACCACCGGAGTTAATTTGGTGTTTTCAAGCCAGTTTTGTTGGTTAAACATTTGCTCTAATTTTTTAAAAGATTGAATGACTAAAGTTTTTTTATCACTTGCTAGTTGCGCTAAAAATTCAAACTTGGCATTAAAAGGCTTCTCATTAAAAAACTCACTGGAGGTGTGTAGCCCTCTGAGGTTTAACACCTGCTTGGTGTCTTTGTTAATGATTTGTAGCGCATCTCTTTGTTGCCACGGCAAATCTGCTGGAGCACGTGAGTACAAATCGCTATAAAAGCGAATAAAGTAAGGGTGCTCTGCACTCACTTTAGTTGTAAGTCTTGCCCCGTAGCTGGCATGACTACTTTTATAATAAACAAAGTCACTGTCTTGAACTTTTGGCAGCTCATAAATATCTTTAACTTTGTTGTCTTTAAGGCTCCATGTGATCACAGAGTCTTTACTGTTGTGCGAAGACGTGGTTAAGCTTACTAGAGTGTTTTGTTTGGAATTAACCTCGGAGTTACGAATGTCTGCAAAGCCAAAGCCTGAGTTTTCAAATAAGCTTCCACCGACTTTTTTTAATGAGTCTGTGGTTAGCACTGTGGTTCTCTCACTGCCAGCAGTTAAAGTGTGAGAAAGTAACACAAACTTGCCATCTGGTGAAAAGTTAAAGCCACTGGCAAATTTAAAATGAGCCACATCTTTGGTATCAAGGCTCAGTGAGTTGTTGTATGCAATCACTTGAAGCCCTGGTTGAAACACTCCCACACAGCCCTTGGGAGCTTTAACTGTTGGCGCGGCGATGGGGGTCACCATTGTGGCCCATGTGAATTGAGATACAAATAGAAAACATAAAAGCACAAACTGCTGCTGCATGTGAAAGCTCTCCTAATTGATGTGGATTTAAACTGTATATAAAAGCCTTCAACCTCAAAACATAACCTTAAATTTTAAGCTGTTATATTTTCACTTTTAAATGAAAGAGATTACATGCTGATTAAGACCATTGCAGTCTATGGATTGTATTTGTCTGGAAAGCGGTTCCAAATTTCAATATCATCCACTTGCACACCACAGGCATAGCCGGTGCGATTTGTGGAAAGGTTGGTGTTGCCGTGGCCTGTGTAGAACAAAGAGAACCTGTCTAAATGAAACTGCTTTGGCAGCGTGAAGCGCCCGCCTCGCTCAATGGGAGCTTTTTTACTCTGCATTCAACCTATAATTTTTTAAGGGCGCTGACTGTATATTTCTAATTCGTCGATTTGAACGCCCACGGGATATTCGCCTTCTCGGCGCTGAATGGCGTTTTCGACATAATTATAATCGGTTTCAATAAGTGAAAAGCTCTCGAGTTTAAACTGTGTTGGAAGTTTAAAATAGCCATCACTGTTTGTGTTTGAGGCATTAACCACGGCATTGCCGTCAATTTTTATTTGACCCAAGTGGTAACCTGTACCCGATTGATTGTACTTAATGTGAAGCTCAAAGGAGTGCCATAAGCCGTCGGAGCCAAAGCTGCTATTGGTGGAACCATAAAAATTTCTTGTTGCACTGCCTGCGGCATCTTCCCAGCCATAGACTGATTGAAAAAAGTCACCCCACAGCTCGTTATTATCCGTCCCTTCATAACTATTTATGACTTTTACTTTTCCATCTGGGCCACCTTGTAGTATCACCATAAAGCTTGATTCTTTTGGAGTAATATAATCTAAGTATTTGCTTAAATAAATTTTAGCAAACACATCAGTGCTGTTATCTCCAGCTCCACTATCCCACTGTACATCATCAAACCTAAACCAAAACTTTAAATAAACCTCTTCATACGTATTTCTTTTTATATTCATGGTGCTCATATCCATTAAAGACAAATCACCTATCTTTCCAGTGAGTGGATCTTCTTCACTAGGACTCAAATTCGACCTTAAACAAAAATTTCCAGAATAGCAGTTGTTATCCACAATCATTGCGCTGTTTGAAGGTATTAAACCCTCAAAACCTGTATCAAAAGACTGTTTGTAAAAAGGCTCAGGAGTGCCCTCATCCGGCCCATTTGGGTCAGGATCATTTTTGTCTGGCAAAGGTTCTGAGCTATTTAGAGAAGTGATGGAAGAGCTACTAATATCTGCAGGCGAGCAGTTGTTAAACTGGGTCATTAAAAAGCTTAAAAAGATAATATAATATACGGCCTGTTTTTTCATACCTGCTGTGCTCCTTATAAATATTTTATCGGAAAAATTAGGGGAAAACTAATTTTAATTATAAAATGTGTTGCATAGATACGACATTGTTCCCATTTGACTCACTAAAATTGTATCTTTAGAAAGCAAAAAACTAATGATCTTTTTTAAGGAGCTCTAAAATCTTTGGCAAAACTTGTTAAATCATCTCCCACACATACAGCCGATCCATCTTCTTTTAAAACTAGATAGTTATATCCTACTAATAATACTTTTTTTATAAGACCTGAAAAATGATTTTTTAAATACTTTGGAGCAATTGAGCGCGAGGCTCTTCCCCATACCACCACAGACCCATTTGATTTAATTGCAAAAAAAGAAGCAGGAGTTGTTAAGATGTTCACAACTCCAGAAGTTAATTTATCAGCCACCTCAGAGGAATCTCCGCCGTAATTTGCAGAACCCCAAGTTACTACTGAGCCATCGCTTTTAAGGGCAGCAAAAGCTCTACCAGTGCTAAAAACTTTCGTAACATTAGAACTTAAATCAACTCCACTGCTATCTGCTCCATAAGATGTGTTTCCCCATGTCACTACTGAGCCATCATTTTTTACAGCAGCAAAAGCTTGATCCGTGCCCGCTATTGATTTCACTCCACTACTGAAATCAACTCCTGATGTGTCAGCTCCAGCAAAACTGACTCCCCAAGCGACTACGGACTCATCATTTTTGATGGCAGCAAAAGCTCCCAAAGAATGATAAATAGCTTTCACACCGCTAGTAAAATCCACAGCCGAAGAGTCTCCTCCATAGGTGTTATTTCCCCAAGACCCAACACTTCCGTCATTTTTAAGGGCTGCAAACGCATAGCCGTTTCCAACAACCGTTTCAACTCCGCCAGTAAAGTCCACGCCAGTAGTATCATTCGCGGTGGTACCCCAGGCAACCACAGTACCATCGTTTTTAAGAGCCGCAAAAGCAGTGTCAGAGCGATAAATCTCACTAACACCATCAGTAAAATCCACTCCCGAGGAATCTCCACCAGCAAAAACGCTTCCCCAGGTCACAACAGAGCCATCGTTTTTTAATGCTGCAAAGGCAAACTGACTTCCAACAATATTATTAACACCGCCTGAAAAATCAACACTGGAAGAATCTCCACCCGAAGTGCTAAGCCCCCAACTAAATATTGTTCCATTCTCTCTCATAAGGCTAAAGGCATTGTCCGTTTGATAAATATCTAAAACTTTACCTGTTATATTGTACCCACTTGAGTAACCACCATATTCACTGTCACCCCAAGTAATAACACTTCCATCTGTCCTGATCGCAGCAAATCCAGAGTATTGAGTTGCATAAACACCTTTTACACCCCCTGATAAATCAATTGCATTGGATTGAGTTACAAAACTCGAATCTCCCCAAAAAACAACATCACCATTATTTTTTTGAGCTGCAAACCCGTAAAAAGAAACCGGATAAATAGCCTGCACACCACTAGAAAAATCCACTCCAGATACATCACCTCCAGCAGTGGAATCTCCCCAAGCCACAACACCACCATCGTTTTTAAGAGCCACAAAGGAAGAGTTATTCGCAAATATTGCATTAACCCCACCGGTAAAGTCTACTCCCGTGGTATCACCACCGTTTGCTGCATTTCCCCATGCTACTACTGTTCCATCATTTTTAAGAGCTGCAAAGGCACTATTTGTAGAATAAATATTTTGCACTCCACCACTAAAATTAACTCCCGTTGTGTCTCCACCATAGGTGCTTGATCCCCAAGCGACAACGCTGCCATCGTTTTTAAGAGCCGCAAATGCTAAGCTTGTTGCAGATAACTTTTGCACTCCGCCTGTAAAGTCCACTCCGGTTAAGTTGGCGGCACTTCCATCTCCCCAAGCCACAACACTTCCATCGTTTTTAAGACCAGTAAAAGAATCTTGTGTGCCTATAATATCTTGAAAGCCACCAGCAGTATTCACCCCTGAAGGATCAGCTCCCGCGGTAACATCTCCCCAGCCCACAAGGCTTCCATCATTTTTAAGCGCAACAAATGCTCTTTCTGTTTTATAAATTTTTTTAACACCACCACTAAAATCAACCCCAGAAGTATCCCCACCATTTAAATAACCACCCCAAGCTACGACACTTTCATCTTTTCTAATAGCTGCCATAGCATAATCATTAGCAATTAGTTGTGTGACACCGGAACCAAAATCAATAAATGAGGAATCGCCTCCTCCGGATGCAGGCCCCCAAGTTTCAACTCCACCATCACTTTTAAGGGCTGCAAATGCTTCAGATGAACTAACAATCTCAACAGTAGCTTTAGCTGTTTTGTATTCGTAGGAAATATTTGTGTCCATACATGGAAGCTTGATTTCATTTATTTTTGCATCAAAATAAAATTTATATGCTCCTTCATTAAGTGAGGGAGTTTGAAATTTTCTATAGGAGCTAATGGTACTTATTTTTTGATCAATCACTTTATTATAACAATTGCTGTCAGTATAAATTGAAATATTGTCTCCTGGATTTAAAAAATTTGAAAACATCAAATTTGGAGTGTTGTCTCCCATTTCATAAATACTATCTGTAACCAAACTAAAACCAGGTACTTGTTTGATAATAATTTTAAAAATCTTCTCTTCACTAATATCCTCATCAGCTTTGGTGATACTTGCAATCACTTTAAACTCGTAATCACCGACTTGGTTGTCGCTTGGATTCCAACTGAAGTCACCATTTGAAGAATTAAAAAAGATATTACTTAAAGTCGTACAAGCATTGGCTGTGTTTACTGTGTTATCTAAACTTTGATCATAATAACATTCGTATGAGATATCTAAACTAGACTTTGAAAGCTTGTTACTTGTAGTAAATGATATGGGATCGGCCAACTCCACAAAGTATCCCTTATCACTGTATGCATTAAGAATTTGGCTCAATTGAGCTTGATTACTGATAAATACAGAAGTACATGCAGATAAAAATATAATATAAAAAAATAATAAGATTTTTATTAAAAATACCATGTATAGTTATCGGATTTTTTTAAAAAATTCTAGAGACTTATGTTTTATTTTGAGACATCTCAAAGTGATCACTAATCATTGAACATATGTGTCTTTTTTAAACACTCAAAGGCAAATTTGGGGCTTTAGGGGTGGCTCCCCCCTTGCAACTCTTAATTGTTACAGGAGATGCTCATATGTCTCCCCTTTTTTTCAATACCTTGCTCTGGACTTCCAAGGATGGAGGTCGGGGCTTTTTTTAAAACAAAAATTGTCACAGGTATTGTAAATATCACCCACAGTCTTTGCCTTAGATCTAACTGTTTTCCACACAGGGCTGGCATTATTCCTGTAATTAAATAAGGTATGATTGCTTTAACTTTAAGCCTAATTTTAAATTTCACACAGGCAAGTCCTACAACTTGTGAGGGCGAGGGCCAATTGTTTTTTGAAGGCCAGTGCTATGAACAAGTCAGTCTTTCAGAGTGCAGTGTGGATCCGGGCAAAGTGGAGCTCAATAATTCCTGTTATGAACTTAAAACCCAACAAGACTCCTGTGAGTCGGAGTTCAGTCTTAATGTAGCAGATGGGGTTTGTGTCGACACCGCTAGCTTTTCAAAGCCCGAAGAGGTGTTTCAATCTAAAGCTCAATACAATATCAAAGTGCAGTTAATTCCTAAAGATATCACTTATGGCTTTCAAAAAGATAAACAATCCAACACTTATTTGAATCGTATTTTTAACACCTACACATATCAGGATCTCTTTGAAAACCAGCAGGGGCAGTACAATTACAGCCTATCCACACCTTTATCTATTAACCCCAATAACTTCAAACTCTACGATGAGCACATTGCTCCCAACTTGTTCTCTTCTGTTCAAAACAGCCTTGAACAACAACAAGCGCTTCGCTTTAAAATCGAAGAAAGTGCCACAAACAATTTAATACACGACTCAAAAATCAATATAGCTAAAGCCCTGGAATCGGTTTTTTCCAATTACGGTCGAGACATGAAAAATTACAACATTTATCTGGGAGTCACTAAAGTGGATGAAAGCTCTCAACAGACCACCTCTTTTGCAGGAGTTGGACTTCCTCTTAAAAACGGACAATTTGAGATAAAAGTATTTAGTGTGGAAAAGCCAAAACACGACATTGAGGAGTCCAACACCTTAGAGTCACAAACAGGCGTAGAGCTTAGTTTACTTAACCTCAACTCAGGCTCAGTACTGATTGATTTTTATGGCAACATTCATCAAACCGAACAGAACCACATTGAAGATAGTCTATCTGCTGACTCAGATCTTAAGTCTGAAAAAGGCTGGGCCCTTGGCACTCGTATTAAAACCTCACAAAATTTAGACCTGTCTATTGAAGTGGGCGAGAGCAAAATTGATGAAACAAAAAACAACCCCGCAAACCTCAATGACTCTGATGAAGAGCAAGACTTTCAACTCAAGCTTTCCATCTCTTACGTTTTTCCTGCTATTTAATGCTTTCTATTTAAATACTTATTAAACGAGGTCATCACCCACAAGTGAATCAGAGCCTGAGTGTAACGGTAAATGTACCAAGGAAGTTTGGGCTTAAACTCATGAATGGCGGCAATAATAAACTTGCCTCCCATCACACTACGAAATTCCAAACGTCCTCTTTGAGTTTTTTTAGCCAGCACCCCACCGGTGATGTAATACAGTGGGCGATCTTCGGTGCTTCGAAGCTTAGAAAAACTTAAAACCAGTAAGGGCTTTTTAGACCCCCAAATGTAAAAAGATGCTCCCTGTGGATTGGCTTGCACATTAATCCAAGGTCTAAAAAAACGAGGCAGCCACTCAAAGTACAAGTGTGCCACATCCATAGCCGACCTCTTGCGAGTGTTGTCGAGCCGTTGTATGGAGCGCACCTGTTTTTCTGATTTGTCCGGGGTGTAGGTGTAACACTTTGGCCTTTGAGTTTGAGCCTTGTGGAGCTTAATGGCTTTTTGCACATACTCGTTAAAATTTAAATAAGAGATTTCTGTTAGCCTGTGATCTTTTCTGGGCAGCATATTGTTTTTAAGGCTCATCACCAATGGGTACACAAGCTCCTTGGGAGCTCCTGACACCAGTGTGACCCATAGCTTTGAAATGCGAGGAGAAAAGTACGGTACCGGCACAAGCTTTGGGGCTTTTCCCATGGCCATCGCCACTCGTAAAATCATGTTTTGGTAAGAAAAGCTCTCCCCATTGGTCACATCATAACTTTTGCTTTCATTCAGGCTTAACCCAAACTCAATGGCTTTGACCATATCCCATATAGATACCGGGGCGGTTTTTGAAAGCGTCCACCTTGGGCAAAACATCACTGGCAGTCTGTTAATCAAGTTGTACAAAATCGTAAACGATGAACCTTGCGGCCCCATCACAATGCCTGCGCGTAACACGATTGTTACGGGCACTTTGGAGTTTTCAAAAACCTCTTCCACCTCTCGCCGAGACTTAAGGTGAGAGCTTGCCACCTCTTTGTGCTCTGGGATAATTCCGCTGAGGTAAACAATAGATTTTAAATTAAAAGCTTCACAGGCTCTTGAAAAGTTGTCAGCAAGGGTTAGGTCAAAGTCAGCAAAATCTCCTTGCACAAGCCTTGCTGAGGGCAGCATGGAGTGCACTAGGTATACAGCCCTGGTGCAATCATGAATGGCCTCTTCAATGTCCAAAAGGGAGAACAGATCACTCTCGCGCCATGTGACTCTTGGGTTGTCAGAGTGTTTGTGTGAGCGGCTTAAAGCCACAATGTCATAGTCAGTGTTTGTAAGCAGATGATCAATAAGAGCACTACCTACAAATCCACTTCCTCCTGCAATAACAACTTTTTCTTTCATAGCGCTAAGGCTAACACTTATTGCGGGTGAGAGGACATAAAAAAAGGCTCTCAACTTTGAGAGCCTAAAAAAGGGATAAAACGTGCTATTTAAAAAAGATCATTCCTCGATCTCTCAAAGCCATAAAAAAAGAAACAGCCGACTCAGCAGGGGGGGGGATTGCCAAGCCGGCGTTCATACTTAAAAGGGTAATTCACGATCTGTACCAAGTGTGTACTGTAAAAAAAACAGGGTTTGGACTTATTTACATAACATGATTTGTCACAATGGAACTGGTCGAACGAC
>JAKUPT010000054.1 GCA_022450595.1 Bdellovibrionales bacterium | reverse complement strand
AAATTATTGATAAAGTTGATATCATAAACAGTAAAGGTGAGCCTCTTTTTGAGATACCTTTAAGCACTGATGGTAAACTTTTACTAAACTACCGTGGCCCTCAAAAAACAATTCCTCATATTAGTGTCTCAGAAGTTTTAAGTGAATCTGATACCGCAGAAATTGAAACCATACATTTTAATGAAGATGGTACTGTGAATTCAGATTTGATAGAAATAAAAACAGTAAATAAAAAAGAGTGGTTTAAAGACCGTATATTTATATTAGGGGCTTCTGCTCTTGCTATCTACGATCTTCGAGTCACCCCTTTTGATCGAAATATGCCAGGACCAGAAACTCATCTTAATGTGATTGATAATTTACTGAGACAAGATTTTTTAAAGATCCATAAAGATGAAGAAATGTATATGCCATTAAGCTTATTCTTCATTGGAGTTTTAGCTTCACTTGTTATTTCTTATCTTGGCGCAGTCAGCGGCTTCTTCACTACTATCATTATGCTAGCCACAGTACTAATAGTTGATAAGCATATTTTCTTTTTAAACGGATGGGTTGTAACAATAATTTTTCCTCTAATTTTAATTTTATCTCTTTATATATTTATGACCTTCTATAAGTACTTTACAGAAGAACGAAGTAAAAAAGAATTAAGGGGCACCTTCTCTAAATACGTCTCCCCTTCTATTGTGGATGAAATTTTAAAAGATCCAGAAAACCTTGAGCTTGGTGGTAAAAAACAAAATATGACAGTTTTGTTTTCTGACATTCGTGGGTTTACTACTATCTCAGAAATGCTTGATCCAAAAGCACTCAGTGAGCTTTTAAACTCCTATCTGACCCCTATGACGGAGCTTGTATTTGAACATAAAGGCACACTTGATAAGTATATGGGTGATGCCGTGATGGCCTTTTTTGGAGCCCCAGTTCAATACCCAGATCATGCCGCTCATGCTTGCAGATGTGCTCTTAGTCATATTAAAAAGCTTAAAGAGCTCCAAATTGAATATGAGAAAAAGGGGCTTCCTCAAATTGACATCGGAATTGGGATAAACACAGGAGAAATGAGTGTGGGTAACATGGGCTCTGAAACTGTTCGAAGTTATACAGTTATGGGTGATGCAGTGAACCTTGGCTCAAGGCTTGAAGGAATTAACAAAGAATATGGCACTCGCATTATAATTAGTGAATTCACATATCAAGATGTTAAAGACAGCTTTATTTGCCGAGAAATTGATTGGGTTCGAGTAAAGGGTAAAAATAAGCCAGTTAAAATATTTGAACTCATTGATGAAGGAAGCACAAGCGTTGAAAATGCCAAAATGCTAAAACACTTCAATAAAGGTTTTGAACTTTACCATCAAAAAATGTGGACAGAGGCCATTGAGCAATTTAACTTAGCATTAAATCATGTGCCCGAGGATGTTCCCTCTAAGCTTTATATTCAAAGATGTGAGACCTTTATAAAGCAACCACCACCTGAGGATTGGGATGGTGTGTACGTGATGACAACAAAGTAAGTAGATTTTATGCGTTTATTTTTTGTTTTAATTTTTTTATTTTTACCTCAGTTGATTTTTGCACAAACAAAAATCAACGATATATTGATACAAGCCAATGAAATAGAGAGAAACCTTGAAAATAAATCTGTAATATTACGTGGCAACGTTAAAATTATTTACAAAGACTACATCATAAGCTGCGAGCAAGCCACCCTAGATGTTCACAACCGCGTTGTAGAAGCAAAAGGACAGGTCGTGCTCGACGACGTCACCACCCACATTGAAGGTGATCAGCTAATTTATAATTTAAATACAAAACGAGGCACCATATACAACGGCTTTATCAAATCTGGCTCTGTTGTGTTCTCTGGAAAAATCATTGAAAAAACCGACGACAAAACTTATTGGTCCACCGATGGACAGTTTACAGCTTGTGACACTTGCCCTCCCGCTTGGAGCTTTAGTGGCACTGAAATTGAAGCAGAGCTTGGAGGCTATGCGGATATCAAGTTTCCAGTTTTAAGAATAGCTAACTTTCCGGTGTTTTTTCTCCCAAGACTTCTTGTGCCTTTAAAAAGCGAACGAGAGTCTGGATTTTTAGTGCCATCACTTGATTACTCTCAAGATAAAGGAACGGCCATTTCTTTGATATACTTTTGGGCCATCAGCAGATCTCAAGACCTCACTCTCACGGCCACACACTATCAGTTAAGAGGACTCAAGCCCCTTTTTGATTATAGGTACGTAATAGATCAAAACAGCCAAGGTCGCTTAAAATTTGCTTTTATTTCAGATAAAGCCTTTGAAAAATTTGAAAACTCAGAAACCGAAAACTTCACACGCTGGATGCTTAATTATGAGCACTATTACAAGCTCCCCAATAACTTCACTCAAAGGGCCGAGCTAAACTTTTTAAGTGATCTAAGATACCTCAGGGATTTTCCAGATGATCTTGGTAGCCAAGGTCATCCTGCTCTTAATAATAGTTTTTCATTAACACGTAATGGTTTAAATCAGCATTTTTCAATTAAAGCTGACTATTTTGTAAACCTACTCAAAACTAACCCTTTAGAAAGCAATAACGATGCTGTTCACAAATTCCCTGAAATCAACTACTCGGTCAACCATACGAATGTGTTAGACACACCCATGTTATTAAATTTCAACGCTAACTACACCCATTTTACAAGAGACTACCAATCCTTTGATGATTTAAAAACTCAAACAGAGTTTGACAATGATGTGGCATTGGCCTGTGGAGGACTTTCTGGAGGCGACTTAGAAGCCTGTAAAGACAACGTGAGCAGCATTAAAGATCAGCCTGATGGTCAATTTGACCCCTCTCAAGATATTATCCGAACCGGGCAACGCCTGGAGTTAAACCCAAGGCTTTCTTACCCTTTTCAGCTGGGTTCTTATTTTAGCTTACTTCCAACAGTATCTTACCGAGAGACTCACTATGCCTTTGATCCTCAAAGTAAAGACTATGAACAGATCACTGCTAGAAGATATTTACGATCCGATATCTCTTTAAAAACACAGTTTAGCCGAATCTTTCAAACCGATGACAAAGATATTACTTACAAACACAAAGTAGAGCCAGAGATTGTATACTCGCAAGTGCCATGGTCAAACCTACCTGATCACCCATTTTTTGGAAACTTTCAAGATGTTCCTATTGATAAACAAAATGACCCCATCAGTGAATCTGACTTTGGAGGACAGGGAGAAGTTGGGCAAGGTCGAGTTCAGTTTGACTACAGAGACCGATTTTTTGACAGAAGAATCGCCACTTGGGGAATTATTAACCGAGTCACAAAGCGCACCTCAGTGAACAAAAACAATAGCTACAAAAATGTGCTGACCTTTGCGCTTTATCAGTCCTATGACTTTAAAGAAGCAGAAGAGCAGAAGCCCTACCCATGGTCTGCCATCTCAGGCTATTTAAACGCCAATCATGAATATGTTCAGCTGTATAGTTCATATAAATACTTTCCCTATGCCAAAAGAACATCTTCTTCCTCAAGACTTAGAATTCCTTTTCTAGGAAGCTCCTACACAGAGTTTACTTACAACCGAAACTTTTCAATCACTGAAGATAACAAAATCAACACTGAGTCTTTGTCTGAAATCATTGGCTTAAACCTTGGCATAAAAAATGACTTTATAGATATCGTTGGCTCCCTTAACTACAACGGCTTGTCTTATGAGGTGACCCCTTGGGCGATTAAAACTAAAATCACTCCTCCAGGGGACTGCTGGAGCATCACTTTTGAAGTGTTCAAAGCCGTAAACTCTGATCCTATTTATAAATTCAACTTAGATTTTGAATTTGGTGGCGTGTAACTTAAAACCTGTAAACAGGAATTGAAGCGGCCATTCCATCAATTTTATTACCTTTAAACAACGGAAAAACCTTTGGAATAGCATTGGCGTCTATTGGGATTTGATTGTATTCAAGCTCTCTTTGATAAGCACTGGGAACGACATAAACGATATACAGCCCTAAAAAAATACCCGCATATAAACCAAGTGACGCACCTCTTGCAACCCGTTGTAAGTTTTCTCCAGGCTGCTCTGTAAAGGCCAGGCTTGCAGCCCCTACAAGTGTACCAGCTAAGACCCCATAAGTGGTGGCCGTAATAAACTCTCTCATTGGCTGAGAGGTTTGTTGTTGGGCTGATAAGTTTAGACTTACAAGTGTTATAAGAAGTATGTACTTTAGCTTTTGCATTTAAAAACTTCCTTTAGAGCTATATTTATTGTTTTAGACTAAGCTCTTAAAGTCAATTGTTGCTCAAAAAATTTTGCATTCTTAAGATTTTATGCTCTGAATTCACAAAGCAGACATCAAACTGCCAACAATAACAAGGAAAAAGCCCCATGCACATTTCAAGGGCCCATAATAGCCTTTGGCGCTGTTTTTTAGAGATTAAATAATGAACCGATTCAAAATGCCGGCAAGATTTTACTTCAACGATATAATATAAGTTGTTTTTAAATACTAACAGGTCAATTTGCACACCAGAAACTTTAAAATTATGAGCCAACAACTCATAACCATTCTTGATGAACTTTAAAGCCACATAATATTCACAGCGCAGGCCCCGCGGGTGTAACGAATTCCTTAACTCCTTTAAAAGAAAGTCTGTGGATGGGGCTTGGCCCTTTAGCTTTAATGACTTCTTTATGTAGTGATGTGGCGTAGCCTTTGTGTTTTGAAAACTCATATCCCGGATATACTTCATCCATTTTTTTGATATGCTCATCTCTTGCAACTTTAGCTACAATACTGGCCGCCGCTATAGGACTCGCTCTTAAGTCCCCTTTTACCACTGTAGTTTGCTCATAACCTTCAAGGTTTTTAATCTTTTGATTACCATCGACTAACACATGACTGCCCGGTTTATTTAAAGCCACAACAGCTCGGTTCATTGCAAGTAGAGAAGCATTTAATATGTTTAATTCGTCAATCTCCTCTACTGTTGCAAAAGCCACGGACCAAATAAATTTATTTTTAATTTCATCTGACCAAATATTTCGTTGTTTTTCGGATATTTTTTTTGAATCCGTATAAGGATATTCGAGAATATCTAAATCTAACATTACAGCGGCTGCAAACACAGGCCCCGCAAGGCACCCCCGACCCACTTCATCAACACCAATCACTGGTACTTTATAATTTCGCCATTCAAAAGGTTCATAGGTTTTCATAGGCCCCCTTAAAATAAAAAAGCCAAGCAAAGGGCTTGGCTTTTTTAAAAAATAAATTTTAAATAAAATTACTTTTTAGAAGATTGAGTCACCATCTCTGATTCAATACGAGCTGCACGACCTCTAAGACCACGTAAATAGAAAAGTTTCGCGCGTCTTACTTTACCTCTAGAAAACACTTCAACTTTATCAATAGCAGGGCTTGAGAAAGGAAAAGTTCTTTCAACACCAATACCACTGCTCATTTTACGAACTGTAAAACTACGACCAGCGCCATGGCCTTGGACTTTAAGAACAACACCTTTAAAAAGCTGAATACGTTCTTTTTCACCTTCTTTAATTTTCACATGAACACCAACAGTGTCACCTGCTTTAAATTTATCAAGTTCGTTTTTTTTCATGCGACCTAAAGTCACTTTTTGAACTAAATCCATAACCAATCTGCTCCGTTTCAAAATTTAAGCTCCATTTACTACCATAAGCCCATAAGTCGGTCAAGACAGATACTTACAGCACTTCTCACTGACAAATGGCGATAATCATCTTTAGACATCCCCTTAATAGGTTCAAGTAAATACTGGCAATGCTTCATCGCCTCGCCATGCAAGCCAAAGCCTGTACCAAACACCAAAAAGATGGACTTCTTTTTACCCTCTAAAAGCTCCTCTCTTAGCTGTTTAAAGCCTATTTGAGTCATATCCCCAAGATCTCTTGCCGCTGTGGCAACCACATGACAATCCGGGTCAAAATCAGCTATGGCCTTTTCAAGGGTCATCATTGGGGTCACCATCCCCAGGGCTGTGGCACGCATGGGGTTGTATTTATTTCCAAACCCAGTTTTCCAATGATCCAGAATTCGACTAACAAACATCAGTTGCTCTTCCATGCGATTGATCACATAGTACTTTTCCACCCCAAAGCTCCTGCAAGCTCTAGCAATGTCGTGAATATCAAAATTTGTAACATTGGTACAAACCATATCTCCTGCTTTATCTAACACGGGCCAATGCACAAGCCCCACGGCCACTCTAAAAGGGGCTTCATAATCATTATTGTCATACTTCATGTTATTTGTTCCCAATGTTTTTTTGTTAAAGTTAATTGCTCCTGATTAAAACCACAGGATTGCTGTTCGTTAGCTGTTAAAGCGTTTAAGTAGTCAAAAGCCTGTTTAATATTTTGTTTTGTAATTATTTTTTTAGTCAGTGCTGACTGAATTAAATCGGGACGCAATTTAAGAGTGGTTAAAACACTTAAAGCTTTATTGAACTCATCAATTTTTAAATGATGGCCTGAGGTTAAAACTTCTGGAACATTAAGACCAGTCACACTCTGTGGTCTTGTAAACTGAGGCCCTTCCAACAAAACATTAGAAAAACTATCTTTTTCAGAGGAGTGTTTAGAGCCTAAAACCCCGGGTACAAATCTAGCCACAGAATCTATGACAGCCATGGCAGCAATTTCTCCACCGCTTAAAACAAAGTCTCCAATAGACACCTCTTCATCCACTCGGCTTTGTATCAGTCTTTCGTCAACCCCTGCATAGCGGCCACTAATCAATGTTATAGGAGTTTTTGACTGAGACCACTGTTTAGCCATTTCGGAATTAAAGACTTTTCCGCGAGGAGACAAATAAATAACTTTTGACTCCCCAACATGATTCAAGGCTTTTTCAAGGGGGCCATAACTCATAAGCATTCCATCACTGCCACCAAATGGCTTGTCATCAACACTTTGATGGACATCAGTGGTAAAGTCTCTTAAGTGAATATAATCAATGTTTAATAAGTTTTGCTCTACAGCTCTCCCAACAACACCTTGTGAGAAGTAGTTTTCAATGAGGTTATTAAAAATTCCTATGATGTTAAATTTTAACATTTATAAATCCAGTAAGCCTTCAGGCAGATTCATTAAAATCACCCGATTTTCAAAATCAATAGACACAATAAACTCTGGTACAAAAGGAATTAAACATTCTTTTTGTTGATAATTAATCACTAAAAGATCATTACCTGGATGGTGTTCAAAGGTTTCAACAACTGCAAGTTCTCCAAGCTGTTCATCTTTGACCATAAAGCCTTTGATTTCATTAAAGTAAATATCCTCACCGGGCTTACTGGAAAGTAGAGACCTCTCTATATAGAGTTTTTGTTGCTTCAATTGTTCTGCTTGAGTGCGGCTAGTGATATTTTTAAATAATATTCTTAGGCCTTTTTTATAAGGTTGCGCCTTATCAATTTCTAAAAATTCCCCACTCTCCAAATACAAGCCCTTGACATCATTCAGCCAGTCAAAGCTCTCAGAAAAAACATAAACCAAAACATGGCCTTTAAGGCCATGAGGCTGAGTGATTTTTCCAATGCTATAGTGTGATTTTTGTATTTGCACAGAGAGAAATATAAGTGAATTCAGTAGGTTGTAAATACAAATTAGAGATTGATGCAAAAATTCCTCACAAATGTGAGGAATTCTTCACCAAAACAAATAAAATCTATTGGCGCTTTGGGTAAATTTTTTTTGAAATTACTCTACAATTTCAAGAACACTGCGCTTTTGAAGCTTAGTACTAGCAGCGTTTAGGATCGTTCTCATTGAACGGGCGGTTCTTCCTTGCTTACCAATCACTTTGCCAAGATCTTCCTTAGCTACTTTGAGCTCAACAACTGTCGTTTGCTCTCCAATAACCTCATTCACTACAACCTCGTCAGGGCAATCCACAAGTGATTTTGCCATAAACTCTACAAGGTCTTTTAAGCTTGAAGGATCCATTTTTTTTACTCCTGGTCGAAACTATTTGTTCTAAACATTATTCATGTTTTGTTTATAAAAGTACAGTTTAGTATTTTTTATGTAAACAATTCTTAACAAACCCAGACCTAAGCCTGAGCTTTTTTGATAAGACTTTGAACTCTTTTAGTTGGTTGAGCCCCGTGTTTAATCCAATGTTGAACTCGGTCTACATCTAAAATCAGCTCCTTGTCTTTTCCTTGAGGTGCTGGATTGAATTGACCTAATATTTCAATAAATTTTCCAGTAGCAGCTCTTCTTTGATCAGCAACAGCAATACGATATTTTGGACGATGTTTAGATCCGCCGCGAGCTAGTCGAATTACAACCATTAAAAATTCTCCTTATTCGGTGTATTTCCTTACAAAGTGTACCTTAATACTTGTTTATTAAATCCTAGGCAAGAAAATTAACATAAAATTTTACTATAAAACAAGTGCCTCGGCTTATTTGCTTAAAATCTCCGCTTTTTGATAAACTTTAAGACAACTTATAGATTTTTCATTAAAAAGGCATCTTCATGTTCTTTCCAAAGCCCTTGCCCATGCCCATTTTCATCATCTGAGACATCATTTTTTGAGACTCTTCGAACTGCTTAATAAACTTGTTCACATCTTTCACCTGAGTGCCACTTCCATTGGCAATTCTTAGCCGCCTTGAGCCATTTAATATTTTATGATTTTCTCTCTCTTTGGCGGTCATTGAGCGAATGATGGCTTCAATTTTCTTAAGTTCATCATCAGGAGGGGTCATATTTTTCATTTTTTTTGTCATTTGCCCCATCCCCGGAAGCATTTTCATCAAGGACTGCATACCTCCCATTTTTTTCATCATTTGAAGCTGTGACAAAAAGTCCTCAATAGTAAACTTGTTTTTGGCAATCTTTCGGGCAGAGTCTTTAGCGGTTTTTTCATCAATGACCTCTTGGGCTTTTTCCACCAAAGACATCACATCACCCATATCTAATATTCTTGAGGCTAAGCGGTCTGGATGAAACACTTCTAATGCATTCACCTTTTCCCCAACCCCTAAAAACTTTATTGGAACCCCTGTACTTTGGCGAATACTTAAAGCCGCACCGCCTCGGGCGTCCCCGTCCACTTTAGTTAAAACAAGTCCCGTAAGCCCTAATCTTGTGTGAAAGCCCTCAGCCACATTGACTGACTGCTGCCCCAGCATGGCATCAGCCACGAGCAGCACCTCATTTGGTGTCCAGGTGGTTTTTAGAGTCTCAAGCTCAGTCATTAAAGCATCGTCAATTTGAAGACGGCCAGCTGTATCAACAATCACCACCTCAACCATCTGTTCTTCAGCCCATTTCTTAGCCTTTTCGACAATCTCTTCAGGCTTTTGATCTGTTGTGGAGGGAAATACAGGAATATTATTGGTTTTTCCCAATGTCTGAAGCTGATCAATGGCAGCAGGCCTATAAATATCCGCTGGCACCAAGCCAGGCTTTTTTCCAAACTCTTTTCTTATATATAAGGCCAATTTTGCGGCTGTCGTGGTCTTACCCACCCCTTGAAGACCGACTAAAAATAAAACCGCAGGTTTACCTCTCACATTTAAGGGCTCTGCCTGCCCGCCTAGAATTTCAACCAATTCATCATTCACAATTTTAACAAATTGCTGACCTGGGCTTAAACTCTCAAGCACTTCAGCACCTAGGGCTTTTTGCTTTACGTTTTTTATAAAGCTTTTCACCACTTTAAAGTTCACATCAGCCTCAAGTAAGCTTAGGCGAATCTCTTTGAGCGTAGCCTCAATGTTTTCCTCTGTAATTTTATGCTGACCTTTGAGCTTATTCAGACTTGATAATATTTTATCTGATAAGTTTTCGAACATGACTTCACTCCAAATATTATGTTACACAATTGCGGTCTTAAACTTGCTATTATCAGTTCTACATGAGTCTAAGCAAAATAAAAAGCACCTTCTATAACAATATACGGCAACTGATGGCAATTTTTGTTTTGCTACTGCCAATATATAGTGTGTCAGCACAACTTTGTATTGATAGCTTTAAAAAGCCTCTCAGCCTTGAACAAGCACTGAGCCTAGAAAACCTTAACGAAGCTCAACAGCAGGCTCTTTTATACATAAACCGAATTGCGAAAAGAATCATAAGCACAACGCAATTAAATCAAAGACAAGAAAGCATCGCTCATTTAGCGAAAAGCTGGGACCGGCTTCGTCAAGATGACCGGGCCTTTACACAATATATAGTCACACATTTTGAACAAAGGCTAAAAAACACGCTACTAGATATGCCTATTGTTCGACAGCGCCTTTATGGTCCAAACGAAGGCACACTTTTTACTGTCTTTAATTTTCATCACCAACTGCCCTTTGTTTTATTAAGTCTCAGCTTAGAAAACATATCTTTAAAGGAGGCTCCGTTATGAAAGATAAAATTTATTTTCTTAAAAGCATTCAAGTGATCAATATTTTATTATTTTTAGCCCTCTTAGGCTTACTGTTAGAACACGCCACCCATAAAACTGTAGATGTGCCGCAAAAGCATGAAAACACAAAATCTTAAGACAAAAAATGTAACGACTTACAATTATTGTCACCTGTAATGTAAGTACTTTGAAACACAGCCTGGCACCAATCCTGCTCTTATTAACACTGGATAAATTGTATAGCGAGGAATGTATTATGAATAAATCAATAGTGTACTTTTTAGTTCTATCAAGCTTTATTGTAGGCTGTGGACAGGGTTTTGAAGGAAATTTGGCTAAAGTTAAAGACGCCGCTCCTTTCGATGAAAGCGTTGATGCACAAGACTCTCAACAACAAACAGACACAACAAGACCTTTACAGGACAATCTTCAACCTTCATCTGATGAAGAAGGTGTTGGTGTGATTTATAATATAGATGAAAATGCTGATGGAAATTACAACAACAACATCATACCTGGAACTTATGAATATTATTTATATGTAGACAGACCTTACGGTAATGAAAAAACCCAATCAAAAGCACAAACACCGTCAGCTCAGTTTTCTATCACCAACGACACTCCTAGTGCGCCAACAACACAAGAAAAATCTGAATTAGATACAGTTGAAACTCAAACGGCTCAATACTCAGTAACCAATGACACCCCCGGTAAACCTGTAGAAGATATTGCCATATCATCTGACGAAGAAGGTGAATCAGTGGCTTCGAATACAACTGCTGAAAACTTAATTACCGAAGAAGAGTTAACACAAAATACTACTGTACAACAAAGTCTGATAAAGAGTTCAAAGTGTAGTTTACATTTATTTGATCGTCACAACGAAAACATAAACAATCATATTCAATACTATACTGAATCTTTAAGTAAGATTAACATTGATAGCAAACTATATAGATTTGTATACACTTTAGATTGCACAAAGATTGCTTATACTGCAGGCTCAATTTTTGAAAACTATAAAAAAATAATTGAAAACCCTGTTTTAGCTGAAATTAGATACGGTCGTGGTGGACGCAAGCGCTTAAGACAGGCCATTGCAAAATTAGTAAAATATAAATCAACAGTAAATACCAATGGTCCTATTGATATAAAACTAAACTTATATGATAGCTTTAATCCAAACCAACTTTCTAAAGCAGAATTAACAAACATCATTCTTAAAAATCCTGGGATTGTTATTCCAATAAGCAGCAGCGAGAAAGTATTTAAAAACTGGATTCAAGCCGTAAGAGACGCAGTACTACAAATTAAATGAGAACAATAATTAAAAATTTTAAATGGCGTTCACAACTAATGAGCGCCATTTTTCTTTTTACCATCTCTTAAAGTTACTCTTTTTAAGAACAAAAAATGAAATGCTAAAAAATATCGACAGCATGACCACGCTCAAGATTGTAGCTGTCAGTATTGGAACATCACTTTCGCCAATAAAACCGTAACGAACTCCATTAATAAAATAAAGTATGGGGTTAAATTCAGACACAGACCTCCAAAAGGGCGGTAAGGTGTCGATAGAGTAAAAGACTCCTCCCAAATAAATAAGTGGTAGTATTACAAAACTCCCCACAGCACTCATTTGATCAAAGTTTTTGGCCCAAAAAGCCACAGACACTCCCAAAGAGGCAAAACACAACCCACCAACAAATAAAAAATAAAGTAATATTAAAGGGTTTTCAGGCATTACAAAATGTCCCACTTCATAGTAAATAAAACCTTCTCCTACCAATAAGGTAAGAAAGCCCACCATCAAACCACGCATCACCCCGCCCGTGCTTAGAGCTAACAGAATCTGCCAAGGGTTAAGAGTGACTACCTTATAGTCTTCAAGTTCTCCTGCAAATTTGCTCCCTACAATGGAGCTTGAGGTGTTGGCAAAGCTATTATTTAAGCACCCCATCATGATTA
Organism: Bdellovibrionales bacterium; assembly: GCA_022450595.1. Taxonomy (GTDB): domain Bacteria; phylum Bdellovibrionota; class Bdellovibrionia; order Bdellovibrionales; family UBA1609; genus JAKUPT01. The sequence goes on along the minus strand of JAKUPT010000054.1, from coordinate 5,623 downwards.
AGCCTGGTAGCAAAAAAACTAAATAATTTTGCCCCGACTGCAGATCAATGTTTCTTCCCAAGCTCACTCCAAAAATTAACAAATACAAAGAAGAGTTAATTAAAGGTGCCACTATGGTTTGCACAATGACTTTCAAAAATCTTTTTATCTCTCGTCTTGTTAATGAAAAAAATGGACGAAATCGAAGCTCTGCATTCATAGAACACCTCCACCAACAACCTGCCTAAACACATCATCTAATGAACCTTCACGAATTTTAATGTCTTGAATTTGCTCAAGCTTTAAAGATGTGCAAGCCAACAACTCCCCGACCGGATACTGGTATGGAAGTTTAAATGTTAATACATCTGCTTTTTTTTCAATAAAAAAATCATGGGAGCACTCAACGGAAGTGCCAGGTTTTAAGACAATGCTCATAAAGCGGTTGGTTTGGCCCTCAATGAGCTCTTTTGTGGGGCCTGTTTTAATAAGCCTGCCTCGACTTAAAAACCCAATGCGGTCACAAAGCTGCTCGGCCTCTTCCAAGTAATGAGTGGTTAATAGAATGGATAACCCTTCCTCTTTTCTTAACTCAGAGACAAAACTCCACAGGCTCTCTCTAAGCTCTATATCAACACCCGCAGTGGGCTCATCCAGAAGTAAAAGTTTTGGTTTGTGCACAAGAGCTTTTGCAATTAGCAGTCTTCGTTTCATACCGCCTGAGAGCTGTTTGACCTTTTTATCTTTGTGCTCAAACAGTCCTAATTTATCTAAAAGGTATTCAATTCTTTCTTGGTTGTTTTTTACTCCATAGTACCCTGAATGAAACTGTAAGATCTCTTCTACGGAGAAAAAACCATGATTAATGATCTCTTGAGGCACAAAACCTAATTCATACTTTGAGTGCTTTGATTTCCTTACGTTATTGCCAAAAACCTTTACCTCGCCCTCTGTGGGCTCTTCAAGAGTCACAATGGTGGATATGATTGATGTTTTACCAGCGCCATTTGGACCAAGTAGCCCAAATATTTCGCCCGGATTGATGTGAAAACTTACGGCGTCAACGGCCTTAAAACTCCCATATTTCTTTGTAAGATCAACGACTTCAAGTGGTAGATTAGATGACATTTTGACTCCTCTTAAGACAGGCTATAAAAGCACTGTCTCAAAATGAGTTCAAGTTATAATATAATCTTATTTTTGCTTAACTTTTGTTCAGGCCCTACCGACAAAAGTATTACTATGTCAACGGCGGAAAAATTAGTGGACGTAAATTCGTTTATTCCAGTACCGATTCAAGAATTTGCGGTGGGTCTTTCCACCCCAGTGGACATCTATGTCAAACTCTCTGATGACAAATACGTGCTTATTATTAAAGCTGGTGAAAAAGCTACAAAAGAGCGAGTGCATCAGTATCAAAACAAAAAACTTGAATTTTTATATATTCATGAAGACAGTTATCATTTGCTTTCAAAACACACTATTACTATTGCAGGGATTGCTATTAAAGGTGATTACCCCAAAAAACAAAAAGCAAAGTTTGTCTCGCAAGCAGCTTCGACCTTATTTAACGAATTTGAACATATGGGACTCAATGCAAGTAACTTCAGACAGGCTCAAGAAATCACAAAAAATAGCTTAACACTAGTTGAGGCCCATAAAGACATTTTAGATCTATTAGAAAGCTTAAATGGCTGCTCTGACGAAGTCATCCGTCACGCCATGGGCACCAGTATTTTAGCTGTACTCATAGGCTCAGCCATGGGCTGGCAAAACGCATCAACAATGGAAAAACTATCTGTGGGCGGGATGCTTATGGACATTGGCTTAAAAGTTCTACCTGATGAACTTGTTAAAAAGCCGCTGACTAAAATGACCATGGATGAAGTAAATATGTATGAAACCCATCCTTACCGCGGCATGGAGATGGCCACTCAGCTAGGCATTATCCCTGATGACGTGGTGTCAATTATTTACGAACATGAAGAAAACGCCATAGCACAAGGATACCCAAGAAGACTTAGAGGCATAAAAATGCACCCCCTATCTCGTGTGGTGGCTCTCGCAAATAGCTTTATTAGGCTCGTCATTCCCAGTGTTAACAACCCTAATCCAAAAAGTCCTAAAGAAGCTCTTAATTATATGGAAGATGTTATGGGGCAGCCACATAATCCAGAGGCTTTTAATGCTTTGAAAATTATTATCAATAACTATCAATTTCAGAAGTTTTAAATACTAAAATATGTTTTATTTATCACCTTAAGATTTATACTAAATATGCCGATAATATTATTGGTACTAATCTGTAATATAAGGCTAAAAATGATCAATAACAAAATTGAAATTATAAAATCAAATTTAGGATTTGGCCTAATTGAAGTCATGATTGCAGCCGGAATTTCTGTTGTTGTGATCCTAGGAATTAGCACGTCTTTGAGCAAAGTCTTTAAAATGCAAAAAATCTCTGCACAAAAAATTCAAGCTTTAGAAACCAAAAACCATATAATTACAGCACTTAGCTCACCTACTACCTGCTTAAATTCAGTAAAAAGTAGTGGCACTTCAACAGTTAACTTATCTGTAGCTCAGCCCAAAAAAAACTTATTAAATATACCATTTACTTCAGCCCCAGGAAGTGAAAAAATTGTTACAGTAGGCAACCCCTTAAGCCCAATAACTCCAGGTTTAAGTGTTAGCAAAATTGAACTGATAAATTTCACAGGTGGTCCTAGCCAATATATTGCAGATCTCTTGGTTTTCCTAGACAGCTCAAGCTCTACAAACTTTAATTTTAAACCTTTAAGTTTTAAAGTTAAAATTAATATTGATTCAACATCACCAATGACGGCTGCTGATATTACAAGCTGTGGATCAAATGAAATTCCTAGCTTTTATCATGTTAAAAACTTTACTGCAGGCAAAACTGCCGTTGCATTATGTAATAGCGATGATTTAGTCATTGGTTGTAGCGGTGCTAGAGATAAAGATTTAAATGACAGCTGTTCTGAACAAGATTGCGGCTACATTGGTGCTCTTCCTGTAGGTCCTCCAAGTTACCCAAGTAATGGCTGTATTGCTAAAATAGATGATGACCCAGGAACTGAAGCAACAGTTATAGCCTTTTGCAGAACTCAAAACTAGTTTAATAAAAGTATATTTATTAACTCAACATACGATTCTGTTTACCAACTAAAGACATCGATGTGACTTGTGGCCCTTTAAAGCCCTGCTCTTCATTAAAACGAACCTCTTCACCAATTTGTAGATTCTCAAACTTTTCTCCAACAAGGCTATTTTTATGAAAGTAAATTTCACGTCGATTAATAGTTTCAATAAAACCATACCCCTCATCAAAAAATATTTTAGTTATTTTTGCGTGTGGTGGAATATTCCTAACATCAATTTGTCTTATTTTCTCAAGTTTTAATTTGAGTTGTCGGATCAGTTGTTGAAAAGCGTCATGCATAGCTCTATGAATATTTGTATGGTCGTTATCCACTTCAGCCTCTCGAGTTACAAGTATATCTTCACCCGGCAAAAAAAGATTTATTTTAATATGATAAAACGGTTTATTTGAACTCTTATGAGGTATTGAGATTACAACATCACATGAAATGACTCTATCATAAATACTTTCTATCTTATCTAAATATGTGCGAACTTCCTCTTTAATACTTTCTGAAGCTTCAAAATCGGTAAAAGTGATGTTGTGATTAAACATAATTTACTCTCCTTTTTAAATTAGAATGAGGTTTTTCAATTTAAATTTATAAGATAAAAACTGCTTTAATGAATGTTCTAGGTGTAAAGATTTTTATTAAATATTTAAACATTTCAATGGGAAATGCACTACAAAGCCTATAAAAGTAAATTTAAATTATTTCTTTTGTTCACAGTGAAATTCTAGTAGATTTTTAAAGATTAAGGAGATTTAATGCTTACAGGCAGACCAAATAAAAAACCTCTAAAAGCAAATATTCTTTCTGTGGCTGAGTATGTGCCTTCAAATATATTGACGCAAGATCAGGCAAAAGAACTTAGTTATAATTATTTTGAAGATAAAATTAAAAACTTAGAGCGCTACATGAGAGTATTTGATAACTCTAAAGTTGAAAAACGTTATTTATCAAACCCTATTGAGTGGTACTTAAAAGACAAATCATGGCCAGAGAGAAATAAAGCTTATTTAAAGTTTTCAATTGAATCTCTTAATAATATTGTGGAGCAAATGTTAAGCAAAGCCAACTTATCAGCTCATAATATTGATCATATCATCACTGTATCATCAACAGGAATAGCAACTCCCACTATTGAGTCTCACCTTATGGATCGATTTAGCTTTAAACAGGATCTAAAGAGAACACCAATATTTGGTTTGGGATGTGTTGGAGGACTTTCTGGACTTCAAAGAGCTTCTGAAATTGCCAATGCTTATCCTGGCGAAAAAGTTATGCTTTTAACAGTTGAAGCCTGCTCTCTTGGATTTCAACCTCATGAATATGAACCCAAAAATATTGTAGCAATGTCTATATTTAGTGATGGTGCTGCAGGCGCCATTGTTTCTACCGAGCCAGCAACACAATTTAATATTTCTAACCATTATGAATATCGTTGGCCAAACTCAATTAATGTCATGGGATGGAATATAAAAGACAACGGTCTGTCTGTTGTTCTTTCTAGAGAAATTCCATCGATTACTAAAAACAAGTTGCCTAAAGTATATAATAATTATTTAGAACTATATAATATGCATAATACTAACTTTAATTCATTAGTTGCGCATCCTGGTGGGGCTAAAGTCTTAGAGGCCTTAGCTACAGGTTTAAATGTGAAAGTTAATAAACTTAAGCAATCTTGGACCGTTTTAAACTCATTTGGCAATATGTCCTCTCCCACCATCTTATTTGTATTAAATCGCTGTTTAAAAGAATCCAAGTCTGGTGAAAAACATATAATGATAGCTTTAGGGCCAGGGTTTACAAGTGCTTTAAGCTTATTAGAGGTGGAGTAATAAGAATGTGGGATTTGGTAATCATTATTCTTGTAGCACTACAAAGGCTTTATGAAATGAAGCTGGCAGGACAAAACACCAAACAACTTTTATCCCAGGGTGCTAAAGAGTATTTTCCAAAGCATTACATTTTATTTGTAATTTTACATTCTACATGGCTTTTAGTTTTATTTTTCTACAGCCTTACTTATAACCTTCCTATCTATATAATCCCATTAATTATTTATCTTATAATTCAATTCTTGAGATTTTGGACATTAAAATCTTTAGGGTCCTATTGGACAACAAAGATTATTAGTTTGCCTGGAGCCCCTTTAGTAAAGTCGGGCCCTTATAAATACATTAAACACCCAAACTATATAATCGCTTTTTTAGAAATACTTATTTTGCCTTTGGTTTTTGGCTTATGGAAAATAAGTATAATATTTTCCATAATAAAACTCTTTTTATTAATTTATAGAATAAAAAAAGAAGATAGTGTTCTTATCAAAAGACGAGACTTGGTTTGATCGCAGCTTTCTGAATCTAGAACCAAACTTTAATGGAGTGTCATATTACCTAAATCAGAATTTAGAAACCATCCCAGATATATTGAAACGCTCTACCAAAAGTATTCCCCTGTAATTTGTAGCT
>JAKUPT010000053.1 GCA_022450595.1 Bdellovibrionales bacterium | reverse complement strand
GCTGCTTAAGACGATATATACAAAAGGGACAAAATCGCTGGCAAATTAGAGGGACATTTTCGCTGGAGAATCACACCCGTAAGCAACATTGTATCAATTTGATAATTAATCTGAACCTCTTCATTAATGCCTTCTTGTGAGATTTTAAGTAAGTTCTCGTAATCATTTTGCAAGCTTTCGCTTAAATGATTCAATCTAATAAGATATCCACCAATTACAAACGTTGTAACAAACAGCAGTAAAAACATAATAATAAATCGCTTCTGAACTCGCATAACTCGCCTATCGTCGAATTTTGTTGAGACCTTTATTAAGATTACAATAAGTTAATAATATTTATGACAATTTAACCGATACAGAGAGCATGAGTACTAATTTCACCATTCCAGAGCACATAAAAGATCTCATAGAGAACAAAAAAATTCTCTTAGTTGAGGATGACTCATCTTTTAGAAAACTTTTAAAAACATTCTTAGAACGTGAAAAATTTGAAGTCAGAGAAGCCGAAAATGGCTTGGTCGCCAAAACCATTCTTGAACTCAATGAGAACAAATTCGACCTTGTTATCTCGGACATTAAAATGCCTCAACTAGATGGAGTAGAACTGCTCGAATACTCCAAAAGAACCCGCCCAAACTTAAAGTTTATTGTAATGACAGGCTTTGCAGAAATACTTGAATCACAAGAGGCTCACGAACTCGGGGCCGATGGATTTTTACCAAAACCATTTGAAAAAAATATTTTTTTACTTGAGGTGATTGAACTTTTATCTGGCGTGTCTTTAATCAAAAAAAGCAATGACTCATCTGATGAAAAAAGTGAAGGTCAAATGAGCATCAGTCATCAAGAAAACATTCGCCCCAATGTGAGTGATGATGCCAGCCTATTTAGAAAAATTCATATCGACGAGTTTACCCAAGGCTCAACTCTTTCTTCGGATATTTATATTAAAGTTAATGATGGTAAATTTATCAAAGTAGCACGCGAAGGCACCATCGTTCCTGTGGCTCGAATCTCTGTTTACAAAGAAAAGCGTGTGAACCATTTATTTGTTCATAGATTAGATTTTAAAAAATATTTGGATTTTAATTTAAACCTGGCAAAAGTGATCAATAAGTCTAACTTAGAAAACAATAAAAAAATAAGAATCTTAAAACACAGTACAGAACTTATCTTGGAAGACGTATTCACTGAGGGCATAGATGCCGACAAATTTGACTCTGCTAAAGATTTAGTTACAGACACTCTTCATGTTATTTCACAAGATGACAATATTTTTGCACTACTTGAATCTCTCGAGTCACATGCAGACTTTTTATACGCCCACAGCGTGGCAGTTTCTACCTATGCCACCCTTATTTCCAAAGAATACGGCTGGGAGAGCCCCACCACTTTGTTTAAACTTGCCATGAGCGGATTATTTCACGACATTGGAAAAAAAGAGATCGACGAGGAAATTTTAAATAAACCACGTGTACAAAGGTCCAGCCAAGAGACGGCTCAACTTGAAACCCATGCCAGTCGAGGAAAAGAAATTCTTTCGACCATCAATTCAATACCCAACGATGTGATACAAATTGTCTATCATCATCACGAAAACGAACTTGGCACCGGCTATCCGCAAAAGCTCAACAAAGCCAACATCCATCCCTTGGCAAAAGTCGTAGCCCTTGCCGACTCTTTTTGTAACCAAGCCATGAAAACCCCAGACCACGAGAAAGTCTCCGCCAAGGTCGCCATTGATCGAATATATAGCCTTCATGGCAGAGAGTACGAAAAAGACCTTCTAGTGGCCCTTATGAAAATTGCCAACTACCCAATCCCCGATGACTTAAAAAAGCGAAAAAAAATATCTGCCTAGTTTTTTTAAGTTCGATGAAGTTCAATAATCTATTAATAAATAGTTAATTTGCCGCTAAAAAATAACTGTTTCAGTTTGAGACAATCCCTAAAATAATTGATGGAATTATCACCTTAAACACTTGATACCATTAATATCTCATTATGAATTGCCGATATAGCTAATATGAAAAAGGCGCTTCTCTTTATAATTTTTTTTAGTTTTATAAACTTGAATGCTCAGTCAAATAATGCTCCTCAAGATAAAGATATTGATGAGGCGGCCAGAATGGCAAGACTCGGTCAATTCATTCCCGAATATATTTCAGAGGATTATCAAACATCTAAAAAATGTGAAGAATTGCCTACTTGTAAAGCTGCTTACGATAAGTTTGTAGATGAATTAGGTAAACGTCGATCTGACTCATCAAAAGATGAAGAAAAAGAAAAAAGAGAAAAAGCTGAGCAAGAGTGTAAAACAGCCATGGAGAAGTTTGACACCGCTCGCACGGAAATGACCGAAAGCTGTACAGCTGGGCTTGACTGTGAAGAACAGGTAAGAACTTGCCTAGAGTGTAAGGACAATCCTGAGTATTGCGCTTACTACGAAGATGATGAAGAAAAAAAGATGACTAACAAAGAAGAACAGCTAGTTAAACTTAAAGATAAATTTAAAATTTGCCCGCTAATTTCAACTCAGTCTATTGAAAAAGCAAAAGAGAATTTTGATAAACTAAAAGAAAATAAAAACGAAAAAACCACTGAAGTGCAAGAAGGCATGCAAGAGCTCATTCAAAAAAGAAATGCCGACAAGACTGAAATTGAAGAGATGGAAAATGAATTGGTGGCATTACAAAAAAAGCTCACTCAAGCTATGGAAGATCGAAACACCATGATGCAAGAGGCAGAGCTTGAAGTGACCCAAAAAATTGCTGAAGTAGATACTAAAATTGAAGAGCAGCGTATTGGTCTTGAAAATGCTCATTTAAAATTTGCTGAAAAAAAAGAAGAAGTTATTGACCAAGAAACTGAGCTACAGATCGCCTGTTATGAACAGGCCAATGCACGTATGCAAGCTAGTCGAGAGAGAAGCTTAGGAGCTCTTCAAAATAACAAAACCTTACTAAATGACACTAATCAGTTTTTAACTCAAGCCAGACGAAAACTCAGCACGAATCAAAATGCTATGTTTAATTCCTATTTCACAATGTGTTGGTCGAAAGATAAGAAAACAGCCTTACAAAGACGCTCTTTAAAAAGAAAAGAAAACTTTTTTAAAAAACAGTATGAACAAGCTGTCAGTGCTGTTGAAAAATCTATTGAAAGAATGCAAGACCAAAGAAAACTCTTAGTCAAGTCAGCTGGACTTGCTGTACAAAAAGCCGCAATGAATGCCGACAGAAAGATTTCTGACATTCAAACTCAAATGATGAGCTTACAAAGAAAGATTAACTCTAAAAAACAAGAAAACCAAACAACTATGGCTTCAGATGCTCAGAAACTTATGCACAACCAGGAACAGTTAAGCAATTTGAGCAAAGAAGAGGATTTTGCACAAAAAATTTATGACATTCATGCAAAACATGCCGGCGGTGAGACCACAGAACCTGGTGATATCAGTAAAGCCCTTACAAATTATAGAGTGGCGTTAGATAAAGCCACTGCTGCGGTAAGAGCTTGCAGTGACACAAACACTTCTTACGGCGACTGCTCTTCGGCAGAAAGCTTTTTAGAACGCTTTAACTCAGACTTAGTTCCACACAATGCTAATTGCGAAAGCTCTTCTAGTGGTAATTCTGCTACTGGAAGCTCAGGGCAAAGTGGAATCGGAGAAGATTAAACCTCAAGTTCATTCTTATATCCAAATTAGGCGCGTTTCGCGCCGTTATCATTGAGAAAAAATGCTAGGCTCAAGGCTGTGATCGTTATATATTTATAACTTAAATTTTGACGTCAAGAAGGATACTCAGCCTATGAACCTTAAAAAAGTTTTCTCCATCGTATTAGTGTCAGCATTTGCAGCCATCGCAGGGGTTAGTATTTATGTGATTGTTTTAATCTCTAACCTGCCACAGTTAATCACTGTTGAGGACTATGAGCCGCTTCTGGTTTCTGAGGTTTATGACCGCAATGAAAAAAAGATTGGTGAGTTTTTTAGAGAAAGAAGACGCTTAACAGAGCTCAACGAAATGCCTGAGCACCTGCTCAATGCTTTTATCGCTGCCGAGGACTCCTCATTTTATGAGCACGGAGGAATCAACTACATTGCTATTGGCCGAGCCGTGCTTGCTAACTTAAAGGCGGGTTACAAAAGACAAGGGGCCTCAACTATTACACAACAGGTGGCGCGCTCCCTACTGTTGACGTCTAAAAAAACCTATGAGCGAAAAATTAAAGAAATGTTTTTAGCTTTTCGAATGGAAGAGCATCTTACCAAACAAGAGATTTTATTTTTATACCTTAACCAGATCTACCTAGGGCACGGCGCTTATGGTGTAGCTATGGCCACCAACATTTACTTTAGAAAACCAGTCTCTGAGCTTACTTTGCCAGAGGCGGCCATCCTTGCCGGGCTTCCACAAGCCCCCAGTCGTTACTCACCGGTGTTTAACCCCAGTGCCGCCAAAGAGCGCCAAAAGTATGTGTTACGACGTATGGCGGAAGAGGGTTTTATCACTGAAGAGCAAGCGCAAGCCGCTGTTGAAGAAGAAGTTAAAGTTTACCTGAGACAAAACTACGCAGAAGACGCCCCTTACTTTTTAGAAACTGTTCGCCAGTTATTGGTTGAAAAAATTGGTGAAGAACAAGTGTTAGATAAAGGCATCAAAGTTTACACCAGCCTTGATATTAACAAACAAAAAGCCGCTCAAGAAGAAGTGCGCCAAGGCTTGAGAGAGCTAGATAAGAGACAAGGCTACAGAGGGCCTCTTAAAAACCTGACTGAAGAAGAAGAAATCAATAAGTTTTTACTAGAGACTCGAAATGATTTGATGGACAAGTACCGCGAGGTCCGCACTATTTATCCTGATGGCAGCACTGACACTTTTGGAGAGCTTGATCTTTCAGAAACCGACAAAGAGGCCCAGAAAAAACCCACCCTGCCTGAGTACATTAAAGTGGATGACCTGCTTCAAGGCATTGTGACTGAGGTCAACGATGAGTGGGGTTATGTGATGGTCCGATTTGCTGAGCACAAAGGTCTTATTGATTTTGAAACCATGAAGTGGGCCAGAGAGCCAAATCCAGATCTTTCTTACTACTTAGATGAGATCAAAAAACCTTCTCAAGCTTTAAAAGAAGGTGACGTGATTGATATCCGTGTGACCAGCAAAAAATTTCGCTCCAGTGAAGTCAGCGAAAAGCTTCGTGACCTTAAAAAAGAATTTAGAAAGCAAGACAAAGAATTTGAATACCCCGAAGATTTACCCGTATTTGAAGACTATGCCCAACTGGAGCTAGAACAAGAGCCCGTAGCCCAAGCAGCACTAATCAGTTTTGATCAAAGATCTTCTGACATTTTAGCTATGGTGGGCGGTTATAAGTTTTCAGAGTCACAGTTTAACCGCACCTGGCAGGCGGCTCGTCAAACAGGCTCCTCGTTTAAACCATTGGTTTATGCCTCAGCCCTTGATAAAGATTTTAACCCCGCAACCAAAATCATTGATGCGCCTTTAGTTTATGAAGAAGAGATCAAAGAGCTTGATGAGGGCGACACAAATCCAAATGAGCCAGAGGAAACTAGAACTTGGAAGCCTTCTAACTACACTCATAAATTTCATGGCGACATACTTTTTAGAAATGCTTTAATCCGCTCACTTAATGTGCCCACAGTTAAAATTATTGAAAAGACTGGTGTGGACTGGGCAGCCACTTATGCCCGACGCCTTGGCATTTTTAGCCCGTTGAACTTAGACTACACTTTGGCTCTAGGTTCTAGCAGTGTGACTTTGTATGAAATGACCAAAGCCTTTTCACAACTTGGACGACTTGGAAAGCGCATTGAGCCTATTATTATCCACAAAGTTGTCAGCCAAGACGGCGAAGAGCTACTTGGCAAAGTAAGCCTAGACATCCGTTTTGAAAAAGAACTCGAAGAGCTTGATAAAAGCTTTGAATGGAAACGAAGACTGTATTTACAAGTACAATCCCAATTAGAAGGCCAAGAAGATAAAGATCAAGCTCTTCAAATGATTGTGGAAGATCTCACTGCACAACTTGAAAATCTGCCTGCGGACACTCCAGCCCCTGCGGCTGCAGCAGAAGAGTCTGAAGAGGAAGAAAGCCTATCTCCAAGACAAAGACTTTTAAGAAAAATAAGATTTGTAAAAAACTTTAAAAAGCATCCCCCAATTTATTTTCAAAATAAAGATCAACTGATTGACCCAAAAACCGCCTATGTGACCACTACCCTTCTTCAAGGCACCATTGAAGACGACCGAGGCACGGGACGAAGAGCTCGCTCCCTTGGTCGCTCGGCCGCTGGAAAAACTGGGACAACAAGTGGATATTACGACGCCTGGTTTATTGGCTTTACTCCAGACATCGCCACCGGTGTATGGTTGGGCTTTGATGATGAAAGAAACTTAGGCCGAGGTGAAGGTGGAGGACGTGCAGCACTTCCTGTGTGGCTTGACTACATGAAAGAGGCTCACGAAAACCTTCCAAACAACGCCTTTAATGTGCCTGAAGGAATTGTGTTTATGAATATTGATAATGAAACCGGTGATCCGGCTTCAAACCTGAGTCAACAAGTGGTTAGACAGGCTTTTATTGAGGGCACAGAACCACAAGCTAAAAGTCAGCAATTGATTGATGTTGATGAAGATCAAAATTTTTACAAGCAGGATTTATCTGAATGAAGTCTATCCACCTGTGGGGGGTAAAACAAAATAACTTAAAAGACATAGAGGTTAATGTGCCTCTTGGCTCCTTCACTGTGGTATGTGGCCCCAGCGGCTCGGGGAAAAGCTCTCTGGCCTTTGAAACATTATACGCTGAAGGACAACGGCGCTATATTGAAAGTTTATCTAATTATTCAAAACAGTTTTTAAATAAAGCTCCAAAACCTGACCTTGAGGGGATTGAAAACATCCCCCCTGCTATAAGCATTGAACAAAAAAACAGTGTGAAGTCCTCTCGTTCCACCGTGGGTACCACCACTGAGGTGAGTGATTACCTAAGGCTGCTTTATGAAAAATTAGGCCAAGCCTACTGCCCTAAACACCATATTGCTCTTGAAAAAGACTCCCCTGCCACTAGCGCACAAAAAGTGATCAAACACTTTTCAGGCAAGAGGGGTTATATCTTAGCAAAAGTGTCAGAAAAAGATCGCGTGCTTTCAGGCCGCAAATTGCAAGAGCAATTACAAATTGATGGTTTTGTTCGTATCTACACACCTAAAAAATCTACGAAGAAAAAAACCACTAAAAAGGTGACTAAAAAGGCCACCAAAAAAACTTCTAAAATTTTAAAGTCCGGAGAGGACTCTGAGATCAAGTACTTTGATCAGGTCGAAATGGGAGAAGTGATTGAGCTTTCAAAACTTGGCAAAAAAACAGTGCCCAAAGGGGATTTTTACATTGTGATTGATCGTGTGGGTTTTCGAGATCAAGACTCGGGACGACTCACTGACTCTCTTTCTCAAGCCTTTAAAGCCTATCTTAAACACAACCACGCCTTCTCCGGTGGGGCTACAGTATTAACCACTGATGGTGAGCAAATCATTTTAGATGAACGAAACTCTTGCTCGGTATGCAACTATGATTTTGCTGAAATCAGCTCAAGACTTTTTAGTTTTAACAATCCCGTGGGGGCCTGTGAAAACTGCAATGGATTTGGCAATGTGCTTGAAATAGATGAAGATAAAGTCATCCCTGATAAAAGCTTAACTTTATCACAAGGGGTTTTAAAGCCTTTTGCTATGCCTTCTGCAAAGTATGACCGAGCGGAACTGAATCGCTTTTGCAAAAAACATAAAATTGATCGTCACACGCCTTGGAAAGATCTACCCGACAAACACAAAAAAATGATCTGGGATGGACACCCCGATTTTTACGGCATCGTTGGTTTTTTTGAATACTTAGAACAAAAAAAATATAAAATGCATGTGCGTGTGTTTTTAGCTCGCCATAAAAGTCCTAAAACCTGCAATGTTTGTAAGGGCACTCGGTTAAAACCCGAAGTGCAGCAAGTGCTTATTGAAAACACACCCATCACTGATCTAGATGCACTGACCTTAGATAAGCTTTTAAAGTTTTTAGAAAAACTCAAACTCACTGAAGGTGAAAAAGAGATCGCTGAAGAGATTTTACAACAGCTTCAATCACGCTTAAAATTTTTAATTGATGTGGGAGTGAGCTACCTGACACTCAATAGAGAGACAAAAACTTTAAGCGGTGGCGAGTATCAACGCTTAAGCCTTGCCAATCAGCTAGGCCTTGGCCTTTCACAAACCTTATATGTACTTGATGAGCCCACTGTGGGTTTGCACCCTCGTGACAATGATCGTTTGATCTCAGTACTACATAAATTAAAAGACATCGGTAACACCTTAGTGGTGGTGGAGCACGACCAAGATGTTATTGAGTCCTCATCGCACATTATTGAAATTGGTCCCGGCTCAGGTCATCTGGGTGGTAAAGTGATTTATGCTGGCAGCACCGAAGACTTTATGCAAACCGGTGACACCCTTACTGCCAATTACCTAAAGGGTGGGCGCAATCTATTTGTGCCAAAAAGCCCAAGACCTGTAGAAAATATTAAAAACTACAAATACAAAGTGGAGCTGATTGGTTGCACTGGGAACAATTTAAAAAACATTGATGTGAGTTTTCCACTGAATCGCCTTGTAACAGTCACCGGTGTCAGTGGCTCAGGCAAGTCCACATTGGTGAGCAACACCTTATACCCGCTACTTGCAAGGCACTTAAAAACAGACTTTAAGAAAAACCTAGAGGTTAAAGAAGTCAGAGGTGCTGATTACGTAAAACAACTGCTTTTTATTGACCAGTCTCCTGTTGGTAAAACCGCTAGAAGTAACCCCGCCACTTACATGAAAGTCTTTGATCACATTAGAGCCATATTTGCCTCCTTACCGGAGTCCAAAGGACTTGGCTACACACCAGGCACTTTTAGTTTAAATGTGGACGGTGGACGATGTCCTGTGTGTAAAGGCATGGGTGTTGAATATATAGATATGATGTTTATGGATGATCTTGAGGTCATTTGCGATGTCTGTGATGGCAAGAAGTACCGCAATGAAATTTTACAGATCAGGTATAAAAGAAAAAACATATATGAGGTCTTACAGCTTACTGTACAAGAGGCCATGGACTTTTTTGTTTCCGTTCCACAAATTTGGCGACCATTAAGTTTTTTAAAAGAAGTGGGGCTTGAGTATTTAAAGCTCGGGCAAAGTGCTAACACTTTAAGTGGAGGCGAGTCTCAAAGGCTCAAAGTGGCCAAAGAACTTAGCCAGTCTCACCAAAAAAACACTTTATTTATTATGGATGAGCCCACAACAGGTCTTCACTTTCGAGAGGTGGAGCTGTTACTTAAAGTTTTAAATAAACTTGTGGATGCCGGAGGCAGTGTGATTTTGATTGAGCACAATATGGAAATTATTAAAAGCTCGGACTACATTATTGATATTGGACCTGAGCCAGGCGCTAAAGGCGGAAAACTCATTGCACAAGGTCAGCCCCTTGAGATTGCTGAAAATAAAAAAAGCTTAACGGGCAAGTACCTTAAAAAGTATATTGATGGGCAAATGAAGGGATCGAACATATGAATATAATCATTGAAAGACTTTGGCCTGAGATTCGCCCTTTCAAGTGGAAACTGCTATTGGTTATGCTTTTAGGCATTGCTATCAGTGGTTTGAAGTCTACCCTACCAAAACTTATGCAAGTTTTATCTGATGATGGCTGGAAAGATGGCAATGAGCAGATTGCCTTGTACGTACCAGTGGCCATTGCCGTGATGTGGCTTTTTATAAGTGTGTTTAGATACTTTCATTTGTTTTGGATGAAGTACATTGGTGATGTGGTGGCCGTCAGCCTTAGGCGTAAACTGATGGACAAGTATTTAAGATTAAACTTAAGTTTTTTTCAACAAGTAGAAAGAGGCTCAGGGGGCCTTATTAGTCGAATGTTAAACGACATTCAACAAGTGCAGGAGGGCATTGGAAAACTGGCTGACCTTGTTCGAGAGCCCTTTTTGTTCGTTTTTAGTGCGGCTTATTTAATTTATTTAGACTGGAAGTTGTTTTTGTTTTTATCACTTTCCATGCCGGTGATTGCGAAAATCACAAAATCACTGACTAAAAGCTTGCGTAAGTATGGGCATAAAAACCAAGAGTCTGTGGAAGACCTCACTAAGACCCTCAAAGAGGGACTTGATGGGGCCAGAATCGTACAGTCATTTAACTTACAAAAGTTTATGCATGACAGATTCAACCAACAAGCTGATGAGTACTTAACCACACGAAAAAAAATCATTTCACGAGAAGAGACCGCAGGCCCTGTGACCGAGAGCATTTTTGTAATGACTCTTGCTGCGATCTTAGTTTACATCGGCGGAGAGATATCTAAAGATCAGATGACCGTAGGGCATGTATTAAGCTTTATCACAGCCACCGGACTGATTTCAGATTCTGGTCGCAAAGTACAACAGGGATTTGTTAAGGTGCAACAGGCCATTGTGGCCCTTGAAAGGTTGTCGTTTATTATGGACAACCCAAGCGAAGTTCCGCAGGCCAAAAACCCCGTGCCCTTTCCAAAAGACTGGAGCCAGATTGAATTTAAAAACTTAAGCTTTTCATTTGATGGCAAAGAAAAGGTTTTAAACAATATCAACCTCACCGTGAAGCGCGGTGAAACCGTGGCACTGGTGGGAATGAGTGGCAGTGGCAAGTCGACTCTTGTTAATCTACTGCAACGATTTTATGAACCCTCAGAGGGAGATATTTTAATTGATAGTATTTCAGTAAAAGAAATTGATCTTTATGACTTAAGAAAAAACTTAAGCTTAGTGTCTCAAGACGTATTTTTATTTGCTGACAGTATCGAAAAAAACATTCAAGCCGGTCGCCTTGAAGACCCACAAATTAGTGTAGAAAAAGCCGCAAGCCTTGCACACGCCACAAAATTTATTGAAAATACTCCTGAGGGTTATAAAACCCGCTTGGGTGATCTTGGCAATCGACTATCTGGCGGTGAAAAACAACGCATAAGTATTGCTCGTGCTTTTTATAAAGACTCCCCTATTTTGATCTTAGATGAGGCTACCAGTGCTCTTGATTCAGAGAGCGAAAAGGAAGTACAAGCGGGTCTCAATCAACTGATGCAAGGGCGTACGGCTTTTGTGATTGCCCATAGACTGTCTACCATTGTGAATGCGGACCGCATTTTAGTGATGCAAAAAGGTGAGATTAAAGAGCAAGGAGATCATAAAAATCTGCTTGAACAAAATGGTCTTTATACAAGTCTTTATGATCTACAAAGAAGTATGTAGTTTAAAGGTTTATTTGTGATTAAGAGTTTAATCGGCCACAAATCATTTTTAATAGCCTTAGTCTTTCATCGTTATATTTATGTTCATTAGGTGAAAACAAAAAACCGCTATCTTTAGTGATTGTTCAGAAGTTATTGTCCTCTATAAATACAACCACTTGTGCAGGTTTCTTTTAATTCGACGGCTGAGAGTTCCGGAAGTTGTGGTTTAATGTTTTTCCACAGCCATTTAGCGATCACTTCACTGGTGGGGTTTTCTAGTCCTGGTATTTCGTTTAAATAGTAATGATCTAGCTGTTCAATGATGGGTTTACAGATTTTTTTAATGTCAGCATAATCCATCACCCAACCACTGGTTTCCCCTAGGGGACCTGAAACATAAATACGGGCCATAAAAGAATGTCCATGAAGTCTGGCACACTTATGACCTTTGGGAACATTAGGTAAGCTGTGGGCTGATTCGAAAGTAAAATCTTTATAAATTTCCATATTTGCTCTTAATTTTTAGCTAAATTTTTGTTTTTAAAATGGCTCTCAGAAGTGACGTCTTTTCCTAAGGCTTGATAGTTTTCAGCCTCTTTTATGCTTTTAAATTCCACTTCTGCTACAATCAAGTCACGATCTTTGTACATATCAAAAGTGACTGTTTGTCCTAACACCTCTATGTCGAGCCGTCTTTTAATGATTCTATTACCTACGGTAAATCCCCATAATAGGTCAAATTGATTTTTAGTGATCTCTACCTCATACTCATTACGCTCTAAATGCCCCTCACCTTTTGCCGTGAACAGGAATTTTTTACCATTTTTAGAGCGAACTCGCATTTCAGAAGGAGTAAAAGGAATCTGATCTCGAAGCATATGTTCAGCTATTGATTGAGCCATGGGTGGTAAGTAACCTTGATGAATCAACACACCAGAGTCTTCAATTTTTTTTCGGATCAAATGAATATCACCAAAAATTTCAATAAAACGCTCGGAGACATAAAACTTATTGTCTTTATATAGTAAGAACTTTTTTTCTATCTCTTTTTGCACAGCTTTATCCACAAAAATACTTTTACAATCCTTGGCCAAAACCAAATTACTACAAAGCAGTAATAGGATTACTAACATAGATTTCATAAAGGCTCCTAATATTTAAACACTTTAATCACAATTTGATGGAATATAAAATTGTCAAAAGTTTGATTCGTAAACTTTTCAGTAAAAACAGGGGGTTATTTGAAAGTAGCGACCCCATACCTTGCAACTTTTGATCTTTAACTTACAGTTTTGTTTGAAATTTTCCCCTGGACCTTGGCCTTGAAAGCCCTAGACCAAGGTAGAAGTTTGTAAAGCATTTGGGCACTCGTCATAAAGTTGTCTAGTTTTTCGACGATAAGAATTATGTCAAAAAGATAAACAATCCATATTAAGGGGTTTAGATATGATCAATTGGGATGAGTTTGAACACATACATGTGATTAAAAAGTTAAAGCATATATTAGACACTTGGTGGAATGTGGATGTAGTGTTCACGGATGAAAGAGGAATACTTAAAGGCTTTAATGATAAAACCACATTTTGTAACCCTGCTGTTCAGTTTTTTCTTTCAAAAGAACGAGCTGTTGAAAGCCTTGCAGATGAAGTGAATAAAACCATTGAAGATCTTAGACAGTCAGATAATCGCTTTTCTCTAAAAAAATGGGATGCTGCAGGTTTTGATGTGGTGATTGTACCCATACTTATAGACAATGATTTAATGGGCTGTGTGGTGGCCATGGGCTTTGTTAAAGACGGACTGGCCGATCGTATCAGTGAAATCAAAGAACGACTGGCAGTTTTTGGAGCCGGCAATGATGTGATTGAATCTTCAGTGACTAAAATTAAATCCATTGACGATCAAGATCGCACTCACTTTACTGATCTAGTAGAACTGGTTTCCCAAGAGATTGTGACCCTTCATTTAGAAATCACTTCTCGTGAAAATAGAATTAAAGAACTTAATAAAGAATTAGGAAGTCGTTACAAATACGACAACATGATTGGTAAATCTAAGCCCATGCAAAACCTGTATTCACTGTTAGACAAAGTAAAACATGCTGACAGCACCATACTAATTCAAGGGGAAAACGGAACAGGTAAAGAGCTTATTGCCAAAGCCATTCACTACAACTCGCCTAGAAAAGATAAGCCTTTTGTGATTCAAAACTGCTCGGCCTTTAACGACAACTTGCTTGAGTCAGAACTTTTTGGTCACATTAAAGGTTCATTTACAGGAGCTGTTAAAGATAAAAAAGGTCTTTTTGAAATGGCGGATAAGGGAACCTTTTTCTTAGATGAAATTGGTGACACTTCCCCGACAATGCAGGTAAAGCTTTTACGTGTGATTCAAGAAGGAACTTTTATTCCTGTGGGTTCTACAGAGTCCAGACGAGTCAATGTGCGTATTATTGCTGCCACCAACAGAAACTTAAAAGAGATGGTAGAGCAAGGAACCTTTCGTGAGGATCTATACTATCGACTGAATGTTATCAATGTTCAGGTTCCCGCACTAAAGGAAAGAAAAGAAGATATTCCTATTTTGGCCGAATACTTTTTAAATAAAAATTTGCCAGAGGGAGAGGCTCCAAAAACTCTGACTAAACAGGCTCTTGAGAAATTATATGATTATAGCTGGCCTGGTAACGTTCGTGAACTTCAAAACGAAATTGAACGTGTTGTGGTTTTATCAGGATCAGATAATAAAATTCCAGCAGAAATGCTCTCTGGAAAAATTATTGAAGCCAGCGAAAAAGGCAAAGTTCAAGGAACACGCCTACATGGAAAACTTAAAGACGCCCTTGAGGACCTTGAGCGTGAAATGATTAAAGAGGGCTTACGAAGAACGGGTTGGAATAAATCTAAGCTTGCCAAAGAGCTTGGAATCAGCCGTGCCGGACTTATTATGAAGGTTGAAAAGTATGACCTTGATAAACGAAAAATGTCCCGTACTAAGTAAAATATATTATAGCTTTATTAAATTATAATATATTGCATCTAACACTTATTAACATGCCTGTAAGTACCCCATTTTTCCTATGGATTTTTGGGGTAAATATTTGTTTCATAATGACGCATTAAAAAATTATATATGACGAAATTGCCATACGAATTAATTCCCTACAAAGATAGATTTCAGTCTTAATTCGTATTAAAAAGCTACAAATTGAATTACCAAACTCATTTAGAATGTTTAAATTTTATTCATTTTGATTGTTTTATACAAAGTTATAAATTGTTTTAACACTAGGTTGTATCTGCTCTGGCCTATATTTTGCTTTAATTTATGTTACGGGGGATTTATGAAATCAAAAATCTTAATTAATAGTATTTTAGTTAGTAGTCTTTTAATACTATTCCAAAATTGCAGCCAAAAGGGCTTTAATGCCAGCACACAAATGCAATCAACTAGTGCTAGTGAAACTACAAATCAACAAGACAACCCCGACAATTCTGAGTGTGTCAATAACTGTAATGATTCCACTAATAATGATGACACTAATGTCAGCGATGGAAATACAGCTCCACCGCCAAGTAGTAAAGGCATTATATTTCATGATAATTTTGAATCTGCAGATCTTTTAACAACTAACTCTGACGGGTTCGAATGGTTAAATACCAATCGAACTTCAATTGTTAATAGTGATCAATATGTTGTTTGGAATGGAAGTTTAATTAATAACGGTCCTATAGCAAATCGACAATGGGAAGGCTATAACGGTGATCATTCTATGCGTTTTAGATATCCCGCCAACCAGTATATGGCTGAACAAAGGTTTTCACTTGGAAAACCTTATAAGGATCTTTGGATTTACTTTGCTCTTAGAGTTCCAATAAATTTTAAACATGGCACTAATAGCCCAACAAACAGTAAACTCTTCGCTATTTGGATGGATGGATATTCAAATAAAGGAGATGGATCAACTGTAATTTGGGAATACTGGAATAGCGGCGATGGAGGCAGTAATGTAACTGTTCATTACTCTCCTGGAGGTGGAGGTAGTGCCGGTGGTCATATTCAATCAACACCTTTCATTAAATACCCAGAAGATCAAGGTCGCTGGATGGAAATTATATTACATGTAAAAGCTTCGAGCAAAAATGGTGTTAATGATGGACTTGTTGAACTATATAATCGCAAAGATGGTGAGAAAACATTTACCCAAATTCATCTTTTAGAAAACATACAACTTAACTATCCACCCACTGGCGAACCACAAGGCTGGGCTAAGGGGTATTTGATGGGCTGGTCCAACCCATCATTTAGTGAAGATACTGAATGGCTAATGGATGATTTTACCGTTTCTACATCAAGCTTATTGCCTCAATAATAATTAATTTAAGTTCATTTTTGACAGTCACCTCAGGCTATTAGATTTTGCAATATCCTGAGGTGGCCGTCATAATATCTCTGAAAAAAAATATGACAGTTAAGAGTTTATTTCATGGGTGTTTTTTTCAATTTGATTGTGCTTTTTATATATCAAATATTTCTCAGTAATTTCAAATATTTATAGTATATCCAAAAATTGTTTTAATCTCCCCTTTTAGGCACAGCATTTGCCTTACAAGAGTACGGAACACGTACACACAGGTTTATGGTGGGAGTTACAATGAACATTACGGTATTGCCCGTTAAAAATAAAAGATATGTAAATGATCAGCTGGCCCAGGCGATTGAAAGGCTGAAAGCTCATGTGGAAAAGCACTTTCAATACAAGTGCAGCTTTAAGACCTTTTCGGTCGAGCCCACTAAAAATGAAAAGATCTTAATGGGGCTGCTATTAAAAAACAATCCCTTACATATTGTAGACCGTGTGATCTACCCTATAGTTGTTTTTGGCAAAGTGGTTGGTGTCTTTGAAGTGCGTGCTCGCATGCTAAGACAAAAAGCCCTTCAGATAAAAGATCTCGTGGACTTTTATGTTCATAAAGGTTTACTCAACAACGAGCTCAACTCTATGGAGCAAAACCAGGCCCAACAACAGGCTTCAAATGTGGTGTCTTTGGCGAATTACAAAAAAAAGGCCACAGACTCCTCTGTAAGTTCAAAACTTGATATCGACAGTTCACAAAACTTTAATCGCCCTTGTGTTGTCAAAGCCGTGTCTTCAGATGATGGCTTTAAGTTCGCCCATGAAATCCACTTGCTTTCAAACCGCTATGCTTTTTTGTATTACGCTGATCTTTATAAAGAAGACCTAACGCTGAACGATCTACTCTCACTCGGCCCCATCACTCTCTACATCAGTGATCTAATGGCTCTGAATAACTACGACTTAGCCTTAATTCAGCAACTGATTGAACATTCAAAGCAGAAAAAAGACATTCCTCAAGTCATTGCAAGTGTGGGTGTTTCCGCACAAGACCTGAGCACTCGTATTCCTCAGTTGTATAAAAGCTTAAACGACTCCAATTACTTATACATTGAAATGAGTCGCCAGTTTTCAGAAATTGGCTCTTCAGCTCTCGTGGAGCCGTTTCATAACATCACCAAAGGCCCTTTTTTCACTATTTAATAGCAACTACAAAATGCTGATAACACAAACTCTTTTAAGTTCATTTTTAAATTGAATTTGAATTGGAATTTGTGTTTTTTGAGAGACCTCAGCGGCCCAGGATGGGCCATAAGCTGCGAGGCATGGAGGCCGTGCCTCGAAAAGAACACAAATTCCAATTCAATTTAAAAATGAACCTGGCACCATCTATATTCTTAGTTCTTAAATTGTGCCTGGTTTATTTTTTCAGGTCCATTTCACTTTGTGCTGCTCAAGACACGGCCTCCGTGCCTCACAGCTTACGGTCCCTCCTGGACCGCTGAGGTCTTTCGCAGCACAAAGTGAAATGGACCTGCAAAAATAAACTTAAACAGGCTTGGTGTTTGTTGTAGAAAAGAAGTGTAAAACCCGTACTTTTCAATTGGCTTAGTTTAGGTCATAATTGAACTTTATGACTTTAAAAAGGCTAATAAAATGACTAGTAAAACGGCTCTACAACTTGAAGATCCCTATTTAAACTTTTTGCAGGACAACCTACGCCCTGAAACCCCAATCGAGGTTCTACCATTAGCTGGTGACGCCAGCATGAGGCGCTACTACCGTGTGATTGAAGGGGAAAACTCCTATGTACTAATGTGCTGGGAGCCTTTTGATGCCACAACCTACCCGTTTTTAAGTGTGCACACTCATTTTCATAAAAATGCGGTTCAGGTGCCAAAAGTGATTGCAACACAACCAGAGCTTGGGGTTTTGCTGCTTGAAGACCTTGGAGATTTAACTCTGGAGCGAAAGTTTTGGGAGACTCAGGACCAAAATCTAGTGATTCCCTTTTACAAGCAAGCCATTAATGAGCTTTTAAAAATACATGTGGACTGTACCAATGATTATCAGGAAAACTGTACGGCTTTTAAAATTCAGTTCGATAAAGATAAGCTGCTTTGGGAAATGAACTATGGCAAGCAGCACTTAATTGAGGGTGTGTGTGGCAAAAAGCTCTCGACTGAGACTCAAGCAGAGCTTGAAAGTATTTTTTCATCAATTTGTGAGACCTTATCCCGACGCTCAAAGTTTATTAGCCATAGAGACTTCCACTCCCGCAACCTTATGGTCAAACTTGGTAAAATGCGGGTGATCGACTTTCAGGACGCACGCCTTGGCCCTATTCAGTATGACTTAGTAAGCCTACTGTGTGACTCCTACGTGGATTTAAACCCAGAGATTGTGAATGAGTTAAAGGCCTATTATAAAACTCAATTTGAGCAAAAGACCAATCAAGTTTTAGACAATGACGAGTTTGAATACATTTATCAAATCCAAATCATTCAACGCTGTTTTAAAGCCTGCGGCAGTTTTGCTAGTTTTTTTAACACTCGAAATGACAAACGTTACCTGCATTATATTCAACCAACTTTAAAGCAAGTGATCACGGCATTGCTTAATTTCCCAGAGTATAAATTTTTTGCTGAGTATTTAATTAACGAAGGCATTGCCGACGTAGAGTACGACAAACTATGAATAGCTTAATTTTAACAGCAGGCTATGGCAATCGGTTCAAGCCTTATACAGATAAACTGGCTAAACCGGCCATTGAGTTTTTAACTCTTCCTATGCTTATGTACTCGCGCTACTACGCAGAGGTTTTACAATCGAATTCTATTACTTTTAATTTGCACCACCTTGCTGAAACTGTTCAAAGTGCCAATAAGCAGTTTAAAAATCCAAATATAAACTTTCACTACAGTGATGAAACCAAAGAGTTGTTAGATAGCGGCGGTGGAATCACTAATGCGCTTAAACAGTTCTACCCAAAAGACTCTTGTGTGTTTGTGAGCAATGGCGATAACATTTGCTTGATTAATGAAGGTGAGCTTTTAAAGGCAAAACAGTTTCATGAACAACAGTCCTGTGATGTGACCATCATGGTGGGCAAGCATCCACAGGCGGGCTTAAGTCTGTCGGCACTGTATGCGGATCATAAGGGGCAATTACAAGACAAGGGTTTAAACCGCTCAAAAGATTTATCTCCTTACCACTTTTTAGGAATGATGTTTTTTAATTCTAAAATTATTCCACAACTGCCAAATGAAGCTTTCTCACTTTTTGATGATGGGCTGCTGCCACAAAGAGATCATTTGAAAATACAGCTTTATGTTTTAAGCGACTACTTATGGTTTGAAACCGGAAATCCTGAGGATTATTTAAAAGCCAGTTTTTCATGCATGAAGCACATGAGTGACACGAATTCTAACTTTGGCGCTTTGTTAAAAAAAATCATTAAATCCTATCGACCAAATGTGTCTTTCTCTAACTCTGATCAAAGCCTTGTGCTTTCTTGTTCAGAGCTTAAAAACAGCTCCACAGAAGGCGTTGTGGTGGTGGGTGACAACTGCCATATTGACAACAGTCATCTTAAAAACTGTGTGATTCACTCTGAAGCAGTGATCGAAGGACAAAGCTTGGACAACACTTTTGTGTTGTTTTGATACGATTATGTCCCTACTTAATTCTCCAGCGAAAATGTCCCTTGATGTAGACTTAGGTCCTT
>JAKUPT010000052.1 GCA_022450595.1 Bdellovibrionales bacterium | reverse complement strand
AATAGAGTTAATAATAGTGTTTATTTATTGGTTCATGTATGGCTTAAGTTTTTTGATTTACAAGACAGTTACCCAGAAGAAGCAAAAGAGATTTTAGCCTTTTTAAGGGAGTTATTTTTTATAGAAACCAAAGCTAAAACTTTAAGTGAGTTAAAAGAGTTAAGACAAACAGAGTCGAAAGTTATCATAGATAAAATAAAACACTGGAGTTATGAGCATTATCAAAAGGCAAGGCCTGAGAGTGGTTTAAGAAAAGCTATAAATTATATGTTAAAACTATGGGATGGTCTGACAGAATTTATAAAAGACGCACGAGTACCACTGACTAACAATGAAGCTGAGAGAACTATTAGGCATGCGGTTATGGGCAGAAAAAACTTTTATGGTTCACGCACTATAAATGGAGCTGATCTTACAGCCACGTTTTATACAATTATAGAGTCTTGCAAAAAAGTAGAGCTTGATCCGAGGGACTACATACAAAAAACATTAAAATCTATTTTAAACAAAGAAGACGTCAAGACTCCGCTTCAAACGGCACTTGCACAAAGGTCCTAGGCGAACAAGAGCCCGGCAGGATACCGAGTTACATGAAATCTATTAATCCAGAGATGATAACTCCTTATTTGCTCTTAAAAGTACTTGTATTACATTTTTAATGTACATTAAGGGCAACTCTACCCTAAAATAAAAAATGCCTTAAAATGAATTCTGTGAGCTTTAATATATTAAAACTTTAATCTGTGATGACATACATATTGGATTAATTCTAATCTGTACTTCAAATAGAATACAGATTTTTTAGATAAATATTGAAATAAAGTTCTGCAAATTGATTGTACTCTAAATGTACTCTAATAAGATTAGATTATAAAAATATCATTTAATGTAATTTGTTGTACTCCAAATGTACTCTATACTTAATTAACTATTACAGTATTAAGTGCAGGATTCATGTACTCTAATAGTACTCCAAAATTAAATAATTGTTACGGTAATGTTCTGGAACTAGTGATATATTAGTATTTTGAAGGTGTACTCCAATTGAACTCTAAATTAGATTAAATGTACTGTTACGGTACTGTGTCGGCTTTGTGTCGGTATTATTGTGTCACGTTGGGCTGTGCTCTTTTTGTACTCCAATTAAGTTATATAACTGTTACGGAACTGTGCGGGATATGTGCCGGAAATATTGTGTCACGTTTGTGTCAGGTTAGGTTGTACTCTTAATGTACTCCAATAAAATTATATAACTGTTACGGAACTGTGCCGGCTTTATACCGGTATTATTGTGTCACGTTTGTGTTAAGTTGAAATAGTCCCTCTATAAATTTGTGCCCAAAAGAAGGGTAGTGCTTCGGGACTTCCTCACCAATCTTATCGATTGGTCGAGGTCTTTTAGTATAATTCTGAAACTTTCTTTCCTGAGTCTTTCGGCTTAACGGACATTTTTAATATTGTAAAAGAAGTAAGTCTAAAAGCGATATATATTAAGTTTTAATTTCAGCAAAGTGGTCGATTAAGCTTTTTCTGTATTTTCTATGAGAGCCAACAAAGAAGTGGGGTAGGGTGCCATCATCGGTTCTACGCCTTACGGTCATTTCAGACCAGCCAAGAATTTCTGCGACATCTTTAACAGTAATTATATCATCATGGACTGAGGTTGACCCCTTAATATAACTGGGCTGTGGGGGCTTTTTATTGGAGTGTCTAAAGTTTTTTAAGACGTCATAGCCTTTGAGATATAGCTTTCCGATACCTTTAGATAAGTTAAATAAAAATTTTGGATCTATTTTTCCAGCAGGAGCTTTTTCTACAATTGATACTTTAAGATCAGGAATGGATAAGACTAGCCATTCATCAACCTGTCTAATAACTAAGGGATAGTGAAAAACTGAGTAACTCATTGAAGAAATCCTTGGTGATATTAAATATTTATGCACTAAATCAAAGAGGCCTGTCTTTTTAAGTATATCTATAACCTACCAAACCTACCACTTTAATTCTTTATTTATAAAGTTTGAAAATCAAGATTTTATTTTACATAATTAAGGTTATGTAAAATAGAATTTCAAAAATGAAGGCGACTTGATGAACAACCTCGAAAAACACCAAAACACCCCCTTAAAAAGCTCAAAATCCATACTCTCTGACGAGCGTTTTTTTGAAAACGCCAAAGTGAACTCAAAACTCATTTATGATTGGCTTCAGAGCTTTGAATCAAAGAACACACAGGATAACTACTTTAGGGTGGTGAAGAGCTTCTTTAAGTCTTTAAGTGGATTATTTGTTAAAGACATCACCCACGAGCATATTAACTATTATATTGAAGAGCTGAAAAAGCAGGGTAAGAGTAGGGCTACTATCAAGCTTCACTTATCAGCTCTGTCTTCATTTTTTGAGCTGGCAGTAGA
The DNA here is from genome assembly GCA_022450595.1 of Bdellovibrionales bacterium. Classification (GTDB taxonomy): domain Bacteria; phylum Bdellovibrionota; class Bdellovibrionia; order Bdellovibrionales; family UBA1609; genus JAKUPT01. The sequence goes on along the minus strand of JAKUPT010000052.1, from coordinate 17,015 downwards.
TTTTGACCTGATTCCTAAAAATCCGGTCAGAAGAGCTAAAAAGATCAAGGTTCAAAACGATAATCTGAAATCAAAGATTCTCACCAAAAGTGAAGTGGATCAAATATTGGCTTCAGCTTTAAATATCAGAGATGAAATCATCATCAGATTTTTATACCTAACAGGTATTAGAGTGAGCGAGCTTATAGCTATACAATGGTCTAGCTTCAAAGAGTTTGATGAATACATAGAAGTGAAAGTATGGGGTAAAGGTGAAAAACTAAGGCGTATATATATAGATCACGACTTTTTTGATGAGATCAAAATGTTACAGAACCTTTATGACTTTAAAAAGAAGGATCATATTTTTCAGTCAGTGAAGGGTAAGCCTCTATCTAGGCAGGATATATTTAATATTGTGAAAGAAGTAAGCCTAAAAGCTGAGGTTAGGATAGAGAAACATAATGGAAGATTTATGAGTCTAGTTTCACCTCATTGGCTAAGGCACGCCCACGCATCTCATTCCCTTAATAATGGAGCTCCTATTCATATAGTAAGAGATTCATTGGGGCATTCATCCATATCTACTACCAATGTTTACTTAAACACGACTCCAGGACAGTCTTCATCAAAATATTTGAAGTAAACAATATTTAATAAGACAATATGACTTTAATAATTGAGGTTAACTAAAATGATGGATTATTTTGTTAATTTTATGGCTATAGTATCACCAATTATTATGGTTGGTTTATATTTATATATACATCATGATAATTCAAGGCGTGAATATCTAACAAAAGGTCTTTTTTTAATTCAATGTATAGTAACAAATGTTACTAGATCTAATGGGATATGTATTCTGAGAGATTTAGATGAAGTTAGAACGATATTTGGATTATATGGAGCAGATAAAGAAAGAAAAATTGAACGTGAAATATCAGTTCTACTTAATGATTATACTAAGAATAGTAATTATAAGAAAGAGGAAGAAATTTATTCTAAAGTTGCGGAATTAAATGCCAATATCAGGAATAGCTTTGATATCTTGAAAAAACTGAAACTCAACAAAATAAGAAAGTTAAAAAGTATATTTGGTTAGATGTTAAATTATATACTTAAAACAGGAATAAAGTTATGAATTCTTTTGATTTGATAAACTTAGTTGGTGCTTGGGTGGTAATAACCAATAAAGATGGAACTGTTAACAAGGGATTTCTAGATAGAATTGGAGCAACACAGAATGAAGATTCTTTTGTTTTGGCCGATCAAGATCCAAATACAGGAATCGTTTTTAGAGGTAGAAAAATTAAAATCACTGATATTCAATCAATTGTAGCTGGTACTCATGGAGATACAAATATTAGTTAATAGAACTTTCATAAAGTAAAAGGGAGTTCAATGAAGTGGACGATTTAGAACGACAAAGTGCGGAGGCACTACCCAATCTTAAGCAATTTTGCAGAGAACTTCTTTCCCTAACTAGAACTTTCGATTTACAAGATCATGACCTAACGAAAAAAGATCATTTTAAATTCGTTCTCATTATATATCTTTACCGTCAATGCAGCCATATGAATGCAGTTTTAAAGTTAGAAAATCATAGAGACTCAACTCTAATTGTGAGAAGCATGCTTGAAGGACTCTTGCAATTGATATGGATGGCAAATGATCCCACCAACCGAGCATACAGATGGCGACTCTTCTCATATGTTCACGATTGGCGTGTAACCTTAGAGAGACGAAAAATGGGGATCAAGTTGGATGCAGAGCACTTAAAAAGGATAAAAAGTGCCTTAGTTGAACATGGGATTCAATTTGTCACAAAAAAGAAACAGAAAACTATAGACCTCAAGAAAGAACTTGATGCATGGAAAAATCCATTCGTTAAAAGCTGGTTCGGAATGACGATAAGTGAACTGGCAAACCATAAAGACGTACAAGGCAGCACCCTTTATAATTCAAATTATAGTTTTTTTTCGAGAATCCATCACTGGGATACTGGGAGCTTTCAGAGCGTGATTGAGCGGAATGGAAATAAAATATCATATTTACCAGCTTCCTCACAAGAATTAGCAACTTCATTTGCAACAGCTTTTCAATGTCTATTCCAGACTGCCGTGTTGGTAAACACAGAGTTTGGGCTGACATACTGTAATGGATTAAACGATCTTCGTCACAGGTATGCTATGTCTGTGATTGGAATTCAGCCTCCAGAGGACTTGATTGAGGGCGAGTAGAAGAAGAAAAATATATAAAATAGTTAGGTGCCCAGCACCTAACTAATAAGGATTTTAATTATGAAAAAGTTGAATACTCTTTGTTCTGAATTGATAAATTCAAAAAATTTAGAAGATCAAAAAAAAACTGTTAAAGAGCTAAATAGTATAAATAATAACACACTCATCTTCTATAGCTCATTAAAACTAATCGAATCTCTAGATATCAAACATCATATTCGTTTTGATGTAGAAAACACTAAGGAATTAGTAGTTGAGAATATTGTATGTTATTCTCTGCAAATAAATATTAATGAAAATATCGATTACTTAAAACTAAAAAACTTAAAAATAGAAAAATTAATAATAAAAACAATACATGGGTCAATTGAAGAACTGCAGGTCGAAAAAATATCATTTCATGACCCTAAAAATAGTAACTCTTTATTAAATATAATATATGACAAGCAGGTTAAAGCTGTAAAAATAAGCAGTCAAACCTTTAAAGGCGACTTAAATCTTAATGATAAAAAATATATTAATATTAATAAAGTTGATGTTGCAGGTAAATTAACTATACAAAGAATATCTAGTGATAAAAATAGTATTAGAAATGTTACAGCTTTAAATTTACAAGTAACAAATGTATGTGTAAGCATGAATCATATTGATTTAATTGATCCTAAGTCGATTTTTCATTATGTTGGTAGTAGCTTAAAAAAAGTATTTGTTAAAAATTTAAAGACTAATGAAATTAAATTAAATTTAAGTCATTCTGGTAAAATTGTGTTTAATTTGTTCGAGGTGAATAGAATCACTATTAATGGTGGGCCAGATAATGGAAGAAATTATGATTTCTTACTAAGTTATCTTGTGCTTGAAAATGGAACCATTCATGATTGTATTTCATTGCAAAATGGTACCTTTTATAAAAAAATTAACTTTACTAATATTAAATATTCTAATTATTTTGAAAAAAATATTCCTATTTATCAAACAAACAAAGAGTTAATGAAAATATCAGAAAATTATGAATTAATGCATTATTTTCACTCACTTGAAAAGAAAATTTATTTTAAAAATTTAAAAAAAGATGATGGCTTTTTTGAAAGATTAATTGGTTGGTTAAGTAGAGAGATTAATGATTATGGTTTAGAAGATTATAAGCCGATTAAAACAATCCTAAAATTATCAATTTTTTATTTGTTTATATTGTATTTTGGTGGATTTAAAGGGTCATTTTTATATGAGTATATACTTTTTTTAACCGGACCATTTAAAGTGTTATTCAATAATTCAACATATAGTATGGAAGCTATTTATCTAATTTTAAAAGTGTTACTGTCAATATTGGTATCAATACTTTGGTTTTTTCAGGTGTTAACTATAAAAAGAAAATTCGGAATTAATAAAATGTAACATAATCAGTCTTATTTAAAGTATTAAAGTTAAATTTCACAACTTAAATAAAATTTCAATTCTTCATGTCTAATTTGATTAGATTCATAATTTTTTGAAATAGTTCCAGATTTTGCATTATCTTTTTGATTCATGTCACACATGACAGTAGCCATATCAAACATTACGTCATCTTTAACACAATATAAAGTTACAAATTCCCTTCGACCAAATGGTGTAGAAGAATTAATTAATTTTTTGCTAAAACATTCTACACCCATATTTTTATGTTTAATTTTATCAGTTAAAAATTTGGAAAAAGAATATTCCTTTTTATATAGTTTCTTCATTTTTTTTATTTCTGTATTTCCATATTTTATTTTATAAGTGATATCTTCATCTTTTCCAAATTTATATTGAATTTCAGCATCCCAGTTATACTTTAATTCTTCTGCATATATTGATTTTGACATTAATAGAGAAACTAAAATTAATAATATTTTAGACATATATTTTTATTCCTTATATCTCATTATTCATTCAATTTTAAATTATCTATATTCCAATATATTTAGTTTATGGATTCAATCAATAATAAGCTAATGAAAATAAACTAGATCAAAGTTCACTCATAATTGTCAAAACGTCTTCGACGTTTTCTTTTCTTTATTTGAAAGCCTGTCATAGCTTGCAAAAAATTAGATTTTTAAAGCTTCATGTGCGCCAACCCTCCAGGTTGGTCCGCTACGCCACACATTCAGCATAAAAAATCTAATTGCAAGCAACGCCAGCCTTTTATTTTTTTGCCCCCAAACCCCCAGTGGGGGGTGTAGGGTTTGAAGGCAAAAAAAATATTTAAAAGGAGGAAACCAACATGAACACAGAAATTGCTAAAATAAACGATAAGCTTAGATCTCAACTAATTCCCACGGCTAACTTTAAGGTACAGATGTCACCAGTAGTTGCAAACTCTGAAAGGCTCCCAGAAGTATTAAAAGGTGTAAGGTCATTTGATGAGTTTAATCAGGATAATGATCCTTATGGAGAACATGATTTGGGAATCTTTAAAGTTGATGGCATTAGCTATATGTTTAAAATCGATTATTTCGATGATGACTTCAAATATGGGGAAGATCCTTACGAAAAACCTAGCTGTAATAGGCTTTTATTCATTCTAGAGGCATCTGAATACTAAATTTTATCACTAATTTATAAAAAACTTGACAAGTATATCCATAATGGATATAGTAATAAGGGATATAGGGGGCGTTTTGAAATACTTCGTAGTTAAGGCAGCAAAGAAGTGGGTGTCTAAGAATTTAAATTTAAAATATTTCAAGGAAGAGCTAGAGAAAGAATTGAATTTAACCAGTCTAGGTGGAGGCCTTTATAAGATAAGATCCAGATCCGAATCAACTGGTAAAAGTGGTGGGTATAGAGTTGTTTTAGCTCTAAAAAAAGGCCAAAAATGTTTTATTGTTTACGGTTTTGGTAAAAACATAAAGACCAACATTTCTAAAGATGAATTAAAGGCATTAAAAGTAATCTCTAAGAGGCTTTTAAATTTATCAGAAGATGAATTAAAAAAATATATTAAGAAAAAAGAAATTTTTAGATTATAAGGGAGTTATAAATGGAAAAAAGTATTTTAGATACTGTTATAGAAACAGCTAAGGGACTAGATTTAGATAAGGTTACTATTAAAGAATTAGAAGCCTTAAAGATTAAAAATGTTAAAAGGCTGACACCCAATCAAATCAAAAGTATACGAAGTAAATCTAAACTCAGTCAGTCAGCAATGGCTAAAATTCTAAATGTTGGTCCGACAACAATTCAAAAATGGGAAAGAGGGGATGTTGAACCAAAAGGTGCAGCACTTAAGTTATTAAATATAGCCTATCAAAAAGGGGTAGATAGCTTGATTGCTTAATGACTCATTATAATTATCAATAATAAATTAGGAGATAAAATACATGAACCGACATAACTTTAATAATTCAATTAGACATTTAAAATTTGTACCTGTTTTTGATATTGATCGTTTTATAGAAATCATTCAAAGCGTTTATTAAAAAATTGAAGTCCTAATAATATCCATTTCCTCAACGGAATACACATTGCCTTTATAAGTTTTTAAGTCTCGAACTACTTGGTAATCCCAAGCAATATCGGTGCGAATTTTTCTTATTTTAGTAAAGGTAGCCATTGGCTCTTCATTGTTAAAAAGAAAGTCTTTATTTTTATTAATATTTACGACAATTAACCCTCTTGAATGGCCGACTTTATACCAAGTTTTATAGGGGCCATCGGTGAGTAGGGTAAAGGTGTATTCGCCGTCAACCACATCATACATTCCGAGACAGTAATAGGGCGCATCGTTTGACTGAAAGAACTTAACTATCTGTCCTGCATGAGAGTTAAAATAACAAGACTCATGAGCTGCACTAACTGGTACAAAACAAAACTGATGTTTAAGAAACGGTTCTTTCCAGAGCCTCATTTTAAATATAGGCTCATAAAGGGGACTGCCGAGCACTTTATTTCTAATAATTTCGCCATCTTTTGACTTATAGGGCCTCGTCATCCTGGCATTATAAGTGGCGTATTTTGGAAGATCTGGACGAAGTGAGAATATAGCCTCTTTAACCTCAAAATCAGTGTCTTTAGCTAACACAATAGGGGCTTTTTCGCGCTTCATATAGCCATGAACGGTTAAATTCCAGTCTTTTTCTGGAGTAATAACGTTATTAAAGTCATTTTTTATGCCTTTAGAACTGATATTTACTTCGTATATTGAGCACATATAAGTAATTTATCATAATAATTGTGACTTCAAAATAAAATCACTTATTAAATACTTTTTTTACCTTCTGTATTGAAAACTGTAAGTTGACACTTTATATCCTGCAAACTAAGTTTGTTTGTAATTAGGGGTATATTTATGAAAATTGAAAAACACATTCTAAATGCCAATGGAGCACTGAATCCTTATTTAGATGATCTGAATCAGATGTTTTCTAAATGGTTGCCAATAATCACTAAACAGCTACCAATTGATGCCTTAGATATTTGTGTTGCAAAATATCCTCAAGGCACAAATCCAAAGCTAGGAGTTGGAGGAGTAGCCTTAAACTCAAACTTGCTTTATATCTACATGGATACATCAAATTCTAATATAAAAGACTCTATTCATACCCATATACCAGAAGCTCTTGCCCATGAAATGCATCATTGTGCAAGGTTAGCGATATATTCAGATGTAAAAACACTGGGAGAAAACTTTGTACTTGAAGGACTTGCCTGCCAGTTTGAATCTGAAATTTGTGGGGAAGGTAAAGAACCATCTTTTATTCCCGCAGAAGTTTTAAACACTTGGAGAGATTATATAAATCAAGCAGCTCCGCTATTAGATAGTGATGACTATTGCTTTAATACATGGTTTTTAGGGAAGGCACCTGATGAAATGCCAAAATATCTAGGGTATGCAATGGGATATCAAATTGTTGGAGAATATCTAAAAAAGAATAAAACTAATGCAGCAAAAGCTTATGATAAGTCAGCCAAAGAAATCATTTCATCAGTCTTGCAATAAAAATGAAAAAAGCAAGTTCGCTGATTTATCACAAGGCATGAATTTAAAATAATATTAATCATCAAACCTGTCTCATCGGGTCTTGTCAGCAGAATTGTCTCCTAAATAAAATCTCTCTCTTAAAAGGGAGGGGAAATGGAGCTTGTTTTGAAGCATTCTGAGAGCATTAGATTTCAGGTCGTATCTGAGTTTATAGCAGGCAAATTGTTTAGATTTGAGGCTGCTGAACTTTTATCTTGTTCTGAAAGAACTATAACTCGGTGGGCTACTAAGATTAAATATAAAGGTCTTCAGGGCGTTAAAAATGGAAACTATGGCAGAGTTCCTAGAAATAAAATACCTGATTCTGTGAGAAAACAGGTTTTGGAGCTAATTCGTAAAAAATATTATGATTTTAATGTAACTCATTTACTTGAAACCTTAGAGGAAAAGCATGGTATTATGGTTTCTTACTCTACTCTTCATCGTTGGTGTAAGGCTGCTAATATGGTTAAAAATCCAAGAAGAGGTAAGTCTAAAGTTAGAAAACCACGGCCTAGAATGAGGCGTGAGGGTTATATTTTACAAATGGACGGCTCACACCACAGGTTTAACGGTGAAGATGAGTGGTGCCTTATTTCAGCTATTGACGATGCTACCAGTAAAATTATTCATGCTGAGTTTTTCAGTGGTGAAACCACAAAAAACTGCCTTCAATTTTTAATGGATTTAATTCGCAAAAAAGGTGTACCTATGGCCATCTACACTGATCGAGCTGGATGGTCAGGATTTGGAAAAAGAGATAACTTCTTACACTTTGTAGCAGCCTGTGAAAAGCTTGGAATTAAAGTTCTGTTTGCTGGCAGCCCAGAGGCCAAAGGGCGCGTTGAGAGGTCTTTTAGGACTATTCAAGATCGTTTAATACCAGAGCTTAGAATTAACAAAATTAAAACAATGAAAGAGGCTAACTTTTATCTACAAAAGGTTTTTATTCCTCAGTACTGGAACAAGAAAAATACTGTTGAAGCTCAAGACCCGAATCCAGCTTACAGTAAGTTACCAAAAGAAATTGATTTAAAAGAAATCTGTTGTTTTGAATACAGACGTAAAATTGCAAAAGATCAAACCATCTCTTGGAGATCAAAGAAATGGCCCGTTAATTCTAAACTTATTAAAGATCTTAGAGGCTATAATGCCACTATAAGAGTACTTTTAAATGGTGAGGTAAGAATCTTCGTTATGGGCAATAAAATTGAAGCAGAAGGCATTACAAGGCCCATAAAGCAGCAAGAAGAGCCTGTTGTAGATACTGAATTTAATAAAATGATGAGGGTGTTTTATTTTAAATATGTGAATAAAATCTACTGTGAAGTTCGTAACCATATGATCACTGGTAAGCCATTAAATCTTGAAAAAATCATACTTGAAAATACAGGGTGAAAAACATGCAACATAATATTGTAAAAAGATGGACTAACTTACTGATTTTACTGACGGGACAGTTTTGCTGAAAAATAAAAGAGACAAGTTCGCTGATTTATCACAAGGCATGAATTTAAAAATTTTGGAATGTAACATAAGAATACTTATCAATCAGTAGTAATGGTTGTCACAAAAACTTTCAGCTCGACTTGTATCCCATCCATCATTTAGTTTTTGATCTATACAATTATTGATCTGTTTATCAATCGATTCGGTGCTATCTTTACTTTTTGTACAAGCCGTTGATAGCAGTAAGGTTAATAAAAGCATAAGAGTGTATTTAATCATTTTTATATTCAAATATATTGTATTTATATATTCAAGCGATATTAAAGCTTAGGCCTTAAACTAGATTAAAGTTGATTCATTTGAAAGGCTCATTAAAATGCGTATAAGGCCTCTAGATGGCCTCATAGCATGGTCTTTGTTGTATCCCGCACCTTCTCTTGCCTAGTGTTCCTGTGGGGCAGCTTATAATTGCTTTAAGCCACCCACCCGGGCACATTTTTACCTCGGTTAGTGCCTGTAGAGGTGTAGGGGGCATAGAGTTCTGCATTGGTGAGTCTTAAGTTGTTATCCCCTCGAAAGGTATAGCTTGATCTTAATCCGAGATCAAAATATCCAAATCCTTTTACTCCATTTTGTTCATATGAGGATGGATTTAATCCATACAAATTAGCTAAGGTTGTTAAAAAATTTGTATAAGGAATCGTACCCGCAGCTCCATGAATATCATCACGGCCAGCATAGTGTATAAAAGGTCGCCTTGTGAAATCCCAGTAGCCGGGCTTTACTCGGCCATTCAATGTTCCACCCACAACAATTGGAGGAGAGTAGTTTGAGTGTCCACTGGCTCCGCCTTGTTCATTACCCCAATACACAAGTGAGTTATCCAGCATGGTTTTACCGTTGGATTCTGTGATGGAGTCCATGCGAGTCATTAGCTTGGCGGCAGTATCTCCGGTCCATGAAAACATACGTTTGAACTTATTTTCTAAATCAGAGCCGGGTGGAGTGATTAGTTTCTCAACGCCAAATCCTTCATCCGGCAGGGCAGAGCCTGTATATTTCCAGTGTGAAATCCCGTGAAAGCTAGAACCATTCTCACCAGGTAAGGCTCCAAAGTAAGGGGCTGACATACTAATCACTCTGGTCATATCGCAAGATAGTGCCAGTATAATAATATCAATTCCTAAGTCATAGGCCTCAAAGGCATTACCCACAGGAGTATGGCTGTCTGGAATATTACATGATTTGGCTGTCACGCTATTTATTTTATTTTCAAGTTCATTGAGCTCGTCATAATATTGCTCTAAACGTTGTTTGTCTGTGGAGCCAATTTTACGACTGTTTTTTAATTTATCATAAGCGTCTTTTGCTATGTCCACAGCTTTTAATTGTTTTTGCTTCTGCAAATCTTCTTCAGCTTGTGTGTTGTTTGATTTAGGAAATAATTTTTTAAACAAATCGGGCATGATGCGGTCATAGGGCTGTTCAATACCATTCCAAAAAGAGTAACCTCTTTTGGGCCCATATTTTACACTGGTGGAAGGCTCTAGCCTTAAAATGCGTTGTTGAGGTGTTGATGGGTATATGACTGAAGAGCGAGCCAAAACTTCGTCTAAAGAGTTGCTCCATTTAGAGCTAGCCGTTTCAGAATCGTCCTCTCTTATTAATCCATCAGTGAGCATCTGTTCATCGTTGTGGCCGTTGTTTGAATAATCAATCCCTCTTAAAACACTAAGCTTATGTGCAATGCTGCTGAAGTTTGAGTTTAAAACCGGAGAAATGGTTTGCCCTTGTTGAAAGGATTGAAAGTAAATATGATCACTTAATTTTGTACTGGGGCGTCCTGGGTAAAAAATTTGTGGAGGCTGCCCATAAAGTGTTCTAAGCGAGATAAAACGTGGAGGGATGTTCTCTGCCACATTAGCGGCCCTGACAAGTGAGGGTAAAAATGGAATAGAAAGAACATAGCCACTTGCTGATATTATAAATTGTCTTCTGTTTATTGTGTAAACAGGCATATGTTACTCCTTAGCTCGCCAAAATATATCTTCATTGGCAACGTTGATAGTTAATACATCTAGTATGTTAAGGTCTTTGTTGAGTAATGTGCTTTCTTTTTCTGAAAGTGCGCAGTTGTCCTCGGAGGCAATGCTTCGTTTGTAAATATGTTCTGTGAGTTTTTCAGCAAAGCAAGATCGTACTTTTTTACTTTGGGCAATATGGGTATTGAGGTCCATAGCGTTTTGTAACTCTTGTGGTCCGTCCTGTTCAATCCTAGGGTTAAGTGCAAATGAACTTACAGGAAAAGACGCCACTTGAGCCTCGTTCATGTCATATACATGCTCCATTTGTTGTCTTCGGCCTAAAGAGTCGAAGTCCTCTAAGGCAAAGCCTAAGGGGTTTATCTGAGAATGACATCCCATACAGCTTTGGCTTTTCGTCATATTTTTCACGATATCACGGTGGGGATTTAAAAGTGGATCAATTTCATCGGGATGAATGTTGTCATCACGAGCATTAATCACATCAGCGTTTGGCACTGGTATATAATCACAAAGTATCTCGGTTCTGACCTGAACTCCTCTTAATATAATTGGTGTAGAGTTTTCGCCACCCACTAAAGTGGCTGGTCTTAAAAGGATTCCTTGATGACCATTTGTACCTAACTGTGGTTCACCGCTATTCCATATAGAGCTGCCATAAACACTGGCAAGGTCTTGATCTTGAGGAAATACACTTTTATCTAAAAATAAATCCTCAAACTTTCCAGCTTTATCAAATACAACATACTCAACAAATTGTTCAAAATCCTGTATTGCAGAGCTATAATAACTGTCTAAATCAATGCCGTTGATGTGGCCAGGAGTGGCCGCAACAGTCGGTGTGCCTTCCACTGACATCCAGGTTTTAAAAAGCCTTGTCACTTTATCTCTTCCTCTTTGTGAGGTGAGAAGTCTTCTTACATGACCTCTGACTTGTTCTAAAGTTTTGAGCTGTCCATTTTGAGCAGCTTTCCAAAGTGTGTCGTCTGGAATACTGCCAATGACTTGAAAACTAATTCTTGATGCAACTTCATAATCGTTAAGTCTTAATCGCGTGCCATTTTCAAAACCCATTTCCGTGTGCATTAAAAATTCAGGTCTTAATAATATGGACATGATAGCAACCTGAGCATCCACAGTGCTGTCATTGTTATATGTACTAACCAGACTATCAACTTCTGTACTTGGAATCGAGTTTCTTAGAGATCTCGGCATAAAGTTAGTTAAAAATTCTCGCAGGCAATTTGTTGTGTTTAAGTTTGTACAACTGGAGTATCTGTTAACAAAACCACTGTCATTGGCAGCTATGCCAGAAAGCTTTTCGCTGATTTTTAACATAGCATCAAAATGTGAAGAGGTGAGTACCTCTAAAAAGTGGGAAGGCTTTTCATTGACGTCTGTTGGGAACTGCTTGAGTTCTTGACTGACTTGGCTCACTAATGCGCTTCCGAACAGATCATTTAAAACGTTTTCTACTTCTAATTTAGAAAGCCTTAGAAAGCTTTTATTACTTTTCCCTCTTTCAAGTGGATTCATACATTGAAATTTTTTAGTGTCGACTAAGCTTGAGCTGCTTTGCATTGAAAGATTGGAATTAAAGGGATCACCACAATTTTGAAACGCAAATAGTATTATTAAACTCAATGTTAATACTACAGATATTTGTTTCATTTTGAGATAATTTTTTTTCATTTTGTAAGTCCCCCTAAGGGGAAATAGAGCAATAAATAGTCCAAGATTGCAATATCTATTGATAGATTAAATTGAATGATTTCAAGAAATTAAAGAATCTTTATTTAAATAAAAGTTTGAATGACTGACTAACTTATCTATTTTGTTAATTATTTTTACATTCTGGTTTCTATATTTTAACTAATTAGAAATTAGGTGTCCGGCACCTAATTTATAGACTAAGTCTAAAGTTGTTTTCGTAAAATGAGGCAGTGCTCATTAGGTCATAATATAAAAACTTAAATTCATATAATTCATTAACTTCTTCACCGTTTTTATATTTTTCATATTCAGGACTGTCAGTATCAACATTTAAAGTTTCTAAGCTGTCATCATTATGACTATCATAAACCATACTTACAAGCTTACATTTGAAGTTTCTTTCTGAATTGATAGAGTTGCATAGTGATTTCATTGAAAGTAAAGCATTAAATATTTCGATATGTGTGTTTGTGTTAAATGTAATAATAGACTGGTTGTTTTTTGAAGAGCCGTTTTCAGTGCCTAAATAGTTTGAAGCTAAAAACTTGGAGTATTGCTTTTTTTTATCTTTGAAGAGCTCAATGGTTTCCATAAACTTTGTATTTACTTGTTCTTTCCTTTGTTTATCAAATTCTGTATTTTCAGATCCACAGGCGGTCAAAAAAACAAATACAACTAAAAATAAAGATTTCATATTAGCTCCTTATAAATTTCCAATGTTTATAGCAATTAATATGTGATTTTTAAATAGTTCAGATTTTTTATGTAAAAAATTATAATATTTTAGCTTTTATTCGATATTCGAAAATATGAAATAGGGAAGCGCATATTAAATTGTTGAACTCTTAGACTCTTATAGAGAAAAAATACAATTTTCTACTCTTTAATTCCCATAATCAGTGCAATGTATATAATGGTCTTCCGGTTGAGGGTGTTTATGTTAACGAAATTATTGCTGTTTTTTAGTCTACTGCTGTCTTTTAATTCTTTAAAAGCTAAAGAGTGTCAGGCGCTTTTTGTTTTGCCTGCTCAAAAATCTTTTAAAGCTCAAGAGTATCATAAAACTCTTAGCTGGGTCCTTTCAGGCCAACAAAGAGATCAGCGTAAGCTTGTTCAAATGCTAGAGGCTTACTTTAAGCTGTCCAGATCCTTTGAAAATCACTTTCTTTTACCTCAATTGCTCAAAGACACTTACTTTCTCGACAAATTGATTTACGACAACAACGTGATGGTGCAAAGGCTTAAAAAAATCTTAGACGCTCTAGGGGAAAAGGCCATTATTGAGTCGGTGATTCTTAATGAACCGGGCTTTCCCGAGCGCTCGTACTTTAGATTAGATTTAGGGGTTTTGGATGCCCCTCATATTAAGCCATTAAAAAAGTTAAAACTTTTTAAAGATCACGACGGAGTTAGCCACATTTACTTTGATTTTGTTCATACAGGAGTCAGTAGTGCCTATGGTTATTTTAACTCAGGCACACGTCACATAGTTCTGGGAAAGTCAGTGATGGATGCCATTTTAAAGTATGGCGACTCATCAACAACCACTTTGCATGAGTTCTCTCACGCGGCACTGACTCACAACTCAAGGTTTCCTTACAACTTAGGTTTTCTCTCTAAAAAGCCATTTTATGAAGACGCGATGTATCCCACTTATATGAGTTCACAAGAGCTTTACACCTTTGCCAACACCTTGTTCGTGAGGGCTAAGGCCATAGCTAAACCCTTTGAGCGCACTCAGAGTGAGATGGAGTTGCTCTTAGAGGCCCTGTTTAGAGACAGTCAGCGCTTAGAGAAGATGTCGCTTCAAAGTGTAGTTTTAAGCAAAGAATTTATTGAAAAAACCAGCACAGTCTTTAACTCTCAAGACCTTTTTAAAAACAATGAGGGCAATATTTTATGGATGTATCGAGGTCAAACAGAACTCGGCCATAATGAGTTTCTTATGGTAAAGGATTATAAAAAGCCCACGCAAAGAGCTCTTATAATTAAAGACACAAGCCTTCCTAAATCAGAACTTGCGCTTTTAAATAAAGTGCAGTCTTTGGTGCACAAATATGGTGTGGAATCAGTATCTGCTCTTGCCAAAAAGTCTTTAAGTGAGGCCGATCAGATCACTTTAAGGTTTTTTATCGCTGACAGTAAAAGAATTCAAAAACAGTTGTTTAAGTCCGTCTCCAGAGCCCAATACGAACTTGCCATGCTTGGTAATTATTATTTGGAAAAGCTACCGCAGTACAATCAGGCGATTCAACAGGCCTTTGATTTATTTAATAATTATAAAAATTTAAAAAATCCAAGCTATCAACAACAAATACAATTAGAGACCACCTTTCAAAACTTGTTTGAGCTTTCAAGGCAGATGTCGGCAAAATCACGGCCTGAGTACAAGGGCTATATTGGAAACGAGATATAAAACTTATTGTTATTTTTTAAGCCGGTTGTAAGCCCATTGAATGTCTTGAGTTTTTTGTTGAGCCACTCGTTTTATATCTTCACCTAAATGATTCACTTTATCTGGATGATACTGAGCAAGAGCTGTTCTATAGGCTTTTTTAATTTCTTCTTGGCTGGCATTTTTAGAAATTTCCAAAATCTGATAAGGGTCTTTAGAACCTTTTGGTTCAAAGTGATTCTCTGGCTGTTGAGACTGCTCTAAAGTTTGAAAGTGCTTTTTTATGGTTTTTATGACCCAATAAATGATGAGAGCGAACAGAATGATTCTAATTATAAATATCATTCGATAAGTTATAAAAAGCTGTACAGACGCAGTCAACAGGAATCGTTGTTGAAGTTTAAGGTAATTGTGTATACTCTTGTGCTCCAATTACTTAAGGGAGTTACCTATGTCCTTTCAAAACTCTAACGCCGATTTAGAGGAGCTAGAGCGTTTTTTAAAAAAGCTCTTTAATAATTCAAAACTCATATACATCTTAATTGCTGCTGTGGTGTTGATTGCAGGGCTTTATACATCGTTTTACACCATTCAGCCCGATGAAGAGGGTGTTGTACTTCGCTTTGGAAAGTACCACCAAACCACGCCACCAGGCCTTCATGCAAAGCTTCCTTTTGGAATTGATAAAACCATTAAGGTTAAAACCAAACTTATTTTACAAGAAGAGTTTGGCTTTAGAACCAGTGGCACACAAGGCACACGCACTTCTTACTCTGAGTCAGACTTTAAAAGTGAATCGATTATGCTCACAGGTGATTTAAACGTCGCCGATGTGGAATGGATCACTCAGTTTCAAATTGCAGAGCCTCAGAAGTTTTTATTTAACATTAGAGAGCCTATTCGAAACATACGAGACATTTCCGAGGCCGTTATGCGAAGAGTGGTGGGCGATCGTTTGGTGAATGATGTACTTACCGTTGGTAGAACAGAAATTGCTCTTGAAGCCAAAGAGCTCACGCAAGAGATTCTTAATAGTTACAATATGGGCATTAAAGTGGTCTCTATTAAGCTGCAAGATGTGAACCCACCAGAGCCGGTGAAGCCCTCTTTTAACAGAGTCAACGAAGCCAAACAAGAGCAAGAAAAGGCCATTAACCAAGCTGAGAAGTATTATAACAAAATTATTCCGGAAGCCCGCGGTAAGGCTGAGCAAAAAATTTCCGAAGCAAAGGGGTTTGCTGAGGCCATCGTCAACCGAGCCAAGGGGGATGCGGAAAGGTTTCAGTCCATGCTTGTGTCCTATAAAAAAGCTCCGCAAGTGACTAAAGACCGTATGTACATAGAGACCGTTGAAAAAATATTATCAAAACTTGATACCATCACAGTTATTGACCCAGAGGTTGAAGGCCTACTGCCTATTTACAACAACACTCAAGGAGGCAAATATGAAAAGAAATAATTTGATTGCAATAGTCACTGGAGCCGTTTTACTCATAGTTGTATATGCCTCAAGCTATATTGTTCGTGAAGGGCATCAAGTGGTGATCACTCAATTTGGTAAGCCTGTAAAAAGTGTGAATCAGGCCGGCCTTCACTTTAAGCTTCCGTTTATTCAAGACGTTCGACGAATTGATTTAAGGATTTTAAGTTGGGATGGTTACCCCAACCAAATTCCAACAAAAGACAAAAAGTATATAAAAGTCGATACAACCGCCCGTTGGCAAATTGTAGATCCATTAAAATTTATCCAAACCGTGCAAAATGAACGAGGTGCCAAATCTCGTTTAGATGCCATATTAGATGGTGTCACTCGTGATATCATCTCAGGCAATAACTTGGTGGAGGCAGTAAGAAACTCCAACACTATTTTAGATGTGATCGAGGAAAAGCGAAAAGAGCTCAAAGAGGCAACAAAAGCCGCTGCTGACAAAGTTGGTGAACTTCCTGAGGTGCAAGAAGAGGTGGCTGGTGAAGTTGAGCCCATTGAAATCGGACGTGAAAAGTTAAGTGGTTTAATTGTTGATAGTGCTAAAGATGAACTAGAGCCCCTAGGTATTAAATTGATCGATGTTCAGTTAAAAAGAATTGCCTACGAGGACAGTGTTCAACAAAAAGTTTACGGTCGAATGATTTCTGAGCGTGAACGAATTGCTGAAAAAATTCTTTCCTTTGGTAAAGGGGAGAGAGCAAAAATTGAAGGGGAAACC
>JAKUPT010000051.1 GCA_022450595.1 Bdellovibrionales bacterium | reverse complement strand
ACTTTACAAAAACAGAATCTTTAATTTTGAAATTAAAATTCCAGTAAATTTTCATAAAAAATCTATGCAAACTTTAGAAGAAGAAATTGTTGTCTATTAAGCCTGGAAACGAGCGCGGTCAATGGCTCTATGCCATGACTTTAAGCGCTCTTTTCTTTGAGGCTCGGACATATGCTTTTTAAACTCTTTATCAATGCTCCAAACTTTTTTGATTTCATTTAAGTTTTTCCAAATACCCACTCCAAGGCCTGCCATATATGCGGCTCCCAAAGAGGTGGTTTCAATCATTTCAGGCCTTATAATATTTTGCCCTAAGTAGTTGGCTTGCAGTTGCATCAACAAATTGTTGTTTGAAGCTCCTCCATCCACTCTTAGCTTTTTCATTTTAGTTTGAGCGTCTTTTTCCATAGCTTTAAGAATGTCGGCATTTTGTAAAGCCATGGCCTCAAGAGTGGCTCTAGCGATGTGAGCTTTAGTGGTGCCTCGTGTGAGGCCACAGATTAAGCCTCTAGCATCTGGGTCCCAGTATGGTGCTCCAAGGCCAGACAAGGCCGGCACAAACTCCACACCATCGGTGTCTTCGACTTGCCTTGCTAGTTTTTCAATTTCAGGCGCTGATTTAAAAAACTCTAAACCATCTCGTAGCCACTGAACCGCCGCTCCACAAATAAAAGCTCCACCTTCAAAGGCATATGTTAATGACTTATCGGAGGTTAATTTCCAAGCCACAGTTGTTAATAATCCAGATCTTGAAGAGCGTTTTTTTGCACCAATATTCATCAAAATAAAACTTCCGGTGCCAAAGGTGCATTTGGCTTCAGCTTCTTTAAAGCATGTTTGACCAAAAAGGGCGGCTTGCTGATCGCCTAAAACCCCTGTGATGGGAATGTTGTTTTCAAGCCCTGGCACCTTATGAGTTTTTCCAAATAAAGCATTGGAATCTAAAACTTCAGGTAAAGATTTTTTATTCACTTTAAATATTTTAACAAGCTCATCATCCCACTTGGCTGTTTTAATATTTAATAACATGGTTCTTGAGGCGTTAGAAACATCTGTCACGTGAGACTTTCCACCAGTCAGTTTATAGATTAAAAAGCTATCAATGGTTCCAAAAGCAAGATCGCCATTTTGCATTTTTTTAGTGGCGTTCGGAACATTGCTTAAAATCCAATTCATTTTGCTGGCACTAAAATAAGGATCTATAACTAATCCTGTTTTATTTTTAATAGTTTTTTGCAAGCCCCGTTTTTTAAGTTTTTGGCAAAACTCTGTGGTTCTTCGGCATTGCCAAACAATGGCATTGTGAATAGATTGACCAGTCACTCTATCCCATGCCACCACAGTTTCTCTTTGATTGGTGATTCCTATGGCCTTTATACTTCCAGCTTTTAAATTGGCTTTTTTATTCACAGCTTTTATTCCAGACAGAACACTCTTCCAAATGTCTTCGGGATTGTGCTCAACCCAACCTGGTTTTGGAAAAATTTGAGGAAACTCCTCATTGTGACTGCAAACAATTTTCCCCATCTCATTAACTAAAGAAACGGTACTGCCTGTTGTGCCTTGATCAATAGAAAGTATGTACATAACAAATCTCCTAAGGAGTGACCTTATCGGGTATATCTTGACCGATAAAATTTAAAACTTGTTGCCAAAAACTGATTAGAAATCCTGGTGACTCAGGATTTCGACTTGCAAGAAGGTTGGTGATTAAAAAAGCAATCCCCACGACTATGACTAACAATAAGACGTACTCAATCACAGCCTGACCGGAGTTATGTTTTTTATTAAACATAAAATGGCTTACAAATGGCCTCGATAAGATTTTTTTCATCACTTGGAGTTGTCTTATTAAAATCATAATAAATATTATATATACTATCATTAATATTAATATCAATGATTGAATCGGCAAGGTTGGTAAAATGCACTTTTACCAACCACGCATATCGACCTTCCACTTGAATGAAGGATCTAAAGTGATCAAG
This sequence comes from Bdellovibrionales bacterium, assembly GCA_022450595.1. Lineage (GTDB taxonomy): Bacteria > Bdellovibrionota > Bdellovibrionia > Bdellovibrionales > UBA1609 > JAKUPT01. The sequence goes on along the minus strand of JAKUPT010000051.1, from coordinate 17,705 downwards.
GCCTAATGATTGAATCACTTTATTGTAGATTGAAACAACTCCAGATTCATATTCAGAGTTGTAGTAAAAACGGAGAGGACCATCAAACAAAGCGTTTTGTAGGTCTAGATTGTCGTAGCTATGTTGCTCTTCTATGTTGTTGGCCATCAACATGGTCCCCTCCCCTTGATGCGTATGCAAGATGCCTAAATATTAGATGGCTTGCTTTCTAATTCTTACTTTAGAAAAGTTTTTTCATATCATGCAATATTTTTTTTAAAGTTTACCGAAATGCCGGACCCCCCTCACATATGTCGACAAAACTGGATGATGTCCAATTTGATAGAATAAATCACCAACATCACCATCAATCACACAAAAGTCAGCTTGATATCCAATATCAATACATCCAATTTGATTTTGTTTATTTAAAGCAAAAGCAGCACCGACTGTTAATCCCGAGATCACTTCATGTAGTTTCATTTTCATTTCTAACCTTGATAACACTCCTAATAAGCTTAAATCTTGAGAAGGTGCACTACCAGGGTTGTAATCTGTAGCAATCGCCACTCGTCCACCTTGGTCAATTAAAGCACGTGCATTGGGGTAATTGGTTTTTAAGTAAAAATCAGCGATTGGAAGAAGGATTGCTGTTGATTTAGATTTGGCCACAGTTTTTATTCCTGCTTTATCCAGTTCAATCACATGATCTAAAGACACAGCATCGTATTTAAGAGCCGTTTTATAACCATTTTGAAGACTAAGTTGTTCTGTGTGAGCAATACATCCCAAATTAAAGCTTTTAGCCGCTTTAAAATACTGATCGGCTTGAGTGGGTGTAAAAAAGCCTTTTTCTATAAAAATATCCACACGATCAGCAAGTTGAGCTTTAGATACAGCCGGAAGAATTTTATCAATCACATAATCTATATATGTTTGATGGTCATTAAACTCTTTTGGCAAACTATGTGGCCCTAAAAAAGTAGACACCGTATTTACTTTTTTAATGTTTTTAATGGCTTTAAGCATTTTAATTTCATCTTTTAAGCTCAAACCATAACCACTTTTAACTTCAACGGTTGTTACCCCTTGGCTTAAATGTTTTTTCACTCTATCTTGTGCTAAATTAGTTAAATGATCTAACGAGGCCTTTCGTGTGGCCCGAACGGTTGAGCCAATGCCTCCTCCTTGCTTATTAATCTCTTGGTAGCTAACTCCCTGATTGCGCAGTTCAAATTCATGCTGCCGACTGCCGGCAAAAACCATATGTGTGTGACAATCAATAAAGCCTGGTAGAACCGTGTTGCCTTTAACATCTATTGTTTGTTTAATTTGCTTTTTTAACTCTTTTGAGATTTTGTCTTGTTTGCCAACCCACTTAATCTTGCCTTGATCTACAACTATACAGACATTTTTTTTAAGATCTAAATCACTCAAATCAACCTTACGCCCCTGTTTTTTCATGTCTTATTTTAAGGTATATAGTCTTCCAATGTTTTTAAATAATTTCATAGACAATCCCTCTTGATGTCGCTATTTGCTGGTGATAAGACATTTTTGCAGTTTAAAATGTTTTAGGTCAATCCTCAAAAGGAGCATATTAATGGCTAAACAGTATAAAAATTTGGGCATGGCGTTTTTCTTGTTAGCTCTATCTATCATTATTGGAGCCTTTGCAGCACACGGTTTAGAAGCCCAGTTAGCAGAAAAGTACTTAAAAACCTTTAAAACCGGAGTGTTCTATCATCAGCTCCATGCCGTAGGTTTAATTTTACTTTCTCTAACTGAGGTCAGCTTTAAGATCAAAGTGAACTGGGAAAGACCCCTATTGTATTTAGGGATTTTGTTATTTAGTGGTAACTGTTATATTTATGCCATAACACAAATAAAGCTTTTTGCCCTTATTGTTCCTTTTGGTGGTGTAAGCTTTATTGCCGCCTGGTTAATACTTGCTTATAAAAGCTTTAAGTTTTCTAAAGCAGAATAATATAAAGTTAAACTAAAAATAAGGACTGTATTTCAATGACTTTCACACAAAAGGTTAAAAGAAAATTTTTTCGGCATATTGGTTTATGGCCACCTCTTTTAGGAGCGGGAATTAAGATTACTAAAATGCAGTCTGATTTAAAATATCTTCAAGTGGCAATGAAACTACATGTTTGGAACACCAACTACGTTGGAACGCATTACGGGGGCTCTTTGTATTCAATGACTGACCCTTTTTATATGCTCATGCTTATGGAAAATTTAGGGCGAGACTATATTGTTTGGGACAAGAGTGCATTTATTGATTTTTTAAAACCCGGTAAAGGACGAGTTTATGCCGACTTTCAGTTAACCGATGAAAGAATACAAGAAATAAAGGACTATGTAGACACGCACAACAAAGGCTTATTTGACTTTGAAATAGAAATTAAAGATAAAGACGAAAACACTATCTGTAAGGTCACAAAAACTCTCTATGTTAGAACAAAATCCTCTTTACGAAAAAAACATTCATAATAAAATAAAACTCACTGAAAGTTTTTGTCACAAACTACTGACAAAAAACTATGAGAATATAGAGGTTCCAGATATTCCATTAAGAGATATTGAGTGCCTACCTCCAAAGCTTCATCCAAATAAAATAGGACTCTCCCAAAAACAAGGACTGGCTCGATTGCTTCATGATTTAGCCAGTATTGAACTTCAAGCTATGGAGCTTGGACTCAGAACTCTTATTGAACTTCAAGCTATGGAGCTTGGACTCAGAACTCTTATTGAATTTCAAGATCAGAGCCAAGAGTTTAAAGAACAACTTGTAAATATAGTTCTTGATGAAAACAAACATCTTCAACTGTGCCTTGAGGCCATTGACAGCCTTGGCTTTAATTGGGGGGATTGGCCCACGCACAATGTCTTATGGCAAGCCACAAGCCGCGAAGACAGTTTTTTAGACCGATTACTCATTGTGCATAACTTTTTAGAGGGCTCAGGCCTTGATGCCAGCGATAAGATTCAATCTAGGCTTTTCCACTGCCAACATAAGCCAACCTTGTACGCTATTAAAACCATTGCCGATGAAGAAATTGGACATGTTCAGTTTGGAACTCATTGGTATAAAAAACACTGTGCTTCTCTAAAACTTGATCCAAACAAAGACTTTCATGAAAGACTATTTAGTTTATACAAAGCCCTGCCACGTCGGTTGGAGAAATTAAATTACAAAAATCGAAAAAAAGCGGGCTTTACAGATGAGAACTTAAAGTCCTTGAAAGAGTTTCAAGATTTACAAAGGCAACTATGAAACTTTACCATCCACTCTTGGTTTCACAAGATATGGAACGTATTCAAAAATAAATATTATAAAGCTAAGTGTCCAAAACATACCTGAAACAGTATAAATTAAAGTTTTATCAATATTAGTAATAGGTCCAAAGACTCTTATAAAAGCACCGGTATGAAACACAAAATAACTGATTGTAATGGCAGTGCTGGCTTCAAGTTTTCTCCCCGTATGTCCCAAACTCACTCTTGAGATCATAGCCAGTATCATCCCCCCTAAATAGCCAAAAGACAGTGCATGAGTAATAACAGTTCGAGGAAAATTAGCGGCAGGTATTAAATTTAGGGCATCTAGGATCAATGCTACAAGAAGCCAAAAGTAGCTCATATAAAGAACAGCCAAGATAGGTACATCTATAACTTTAGACCATGGCCATTTTTTAATTCTAAAGCCGATAAGTAGCAAACAGAAGGCTGCTAATATAGAAGATTTTGAACTCATTTGGCTCGGCATAAATAAAAGAGTTAGCCATAAAAAGAAAAGAAGCAAAGAAAGCTTCTCTACCACTATGGGAACTTTTAATGACTCTACAACAATAGTATTTTGAGTGAAAAAGGGAATCACCCTATGAGAGATGATAAAAACTAAAAGCAACAATCCCACGAAAGATAAATATAAACTTTGATGAATATTCATACCAAGTAATGGAAGAGTTATGTTACACAAAAACAAGATTAAAATAGCAAAAATGATCCAATTTCTTTTCTGTGAAGTTTGTACCAAGTAAGGCGCTATTAAGAAAACAAAATAGGCATAAAATAAAAAATCAAAAGCAAGTTTATAAAAATCGATTTGAAAAACAGTAAAAACTCTAGCCGTTATCCATAACGCACATAAAATAATTAATGGCAGCCCATGTACGCCACGTTTTTTTGTCCAGTTTTGAGTGGCTGTTAAAAGAAAACCAACCACAATGGCTCCAGAAAAACCATAGACCATTTCATAAATATGATCTGTAATTACAAACCCTGAGAATGCTATTCCAGATAAGTTCAATGACCAACAGAGTACAATAACACAAGCCCAAATAGAGCCTAAAATAAAGAATGGGCGAAACCCAAGACTAAATATAGGCCACTGTGTCACTACTTCTTCCTTTCAAAAATATCTATTATTTAATTTGCCATCTCCCGAGCCAACGATCAGCCTTAAACTTATTAAAATTTCTTCATATTTAAACAACATATTGTTCATAACTAGTGAGACACTAGCTAAAACAACAACTTACATCTTGCACCATATTAAAGTAAAAACTCTAAACTCTTTTTGATTAAGAAATAAATACTCTATTTAAGTCATAGAAGAAGATATTTTGGAGATTAATCCGTTATAAAGACTATCACTTAAGTAGCCATTTGCCGGCAGTAAATGGTGTTTTCCAAGCCCTTGTCCTTGAGACTCAACCCATGTCCAATCAAAAGAAAGACCGGAGTTTTCAAGAGTTTGTTTAGTTTTTAAGCCATTCAAAAGCTCATCTTTCTTGTCCATAATAACGGACAGCTCATTTGCTTTAAGCTTATGTAGATCCACAGCAACCCGCTCTGAGGCTCTATGGATTTCTTTGTATATGTATAATGAAATACTATTATGAACTCGAGAGTGTTTAGGCGACAAACTTGGAACTTTTATTTTTTTTAAACTTTTGTTGGAAAGATTTGGAATTAACGACAGCGCAAAGTGCGGCTTAAAAGCGGGAGCAATAAGTACCAGCTTATCCGGTTGATAATTGTTTTTCAAAAGTACATCAACAACTAACAAGGCTCCCAGAGAATAAGCTAATATATGTATAGGCTTTTTAGGTGATATAGCAAAAATTCTAGATAAATCACTTTCAATTTGTTTGCACCAAAGTCGGTAACTAGAATTATTTAGTGACTCATCACTACTATGGCCTTTAAGCTGCGAGAGAATGACTTTAGAACTGATATTGTTTTCAATATCTTCAACCCAGTTGTCCCATATTGAGATTTTTTGGTTGAGCCCATGCGCAATGTAAACCAAAGGGGCTTCTGAATTTGAATTATTAATATTTTTTAACATATTAAACCCGCTTTTTTGTTACCATTGATGGTTGGGAGAAATTATGAACACATTTTATTTTGAAAGAAAAGAAGAAGATAATAAAGTCTTTTTGTTCTTCTTTGGCAATATTGATGAAAACGCAAGCTTTACCGGAGCGATTCTAGATGGCACAAAAGACTTAGTCATTGATCTTGAAAAGGTTGAGGCTATTAACTCATGTGGCATTAGAGACTGGATACAGTGGCTAAAGACATCTCCCGTTGATTGCAAAATTGAATATCGCAACTGCCCCAAAGTAATTGTTGATCAAATGAATATGATCAAAGGCTTTTTACCTACTAATGCTCATGTGGAAAGCTTTTATGTTCCCTACTACTCACCTGATGCTGATAAAGAAAAAATGATCTTATACAGAAAAGGTGTGGACTTTAAAGAGAACAGTGTGGACATACAAGACACCTATGTAGATCCTGACAATAATGAAGAGTATGAAATTGATGTTATCCCTGAAAAGTATTTTAAATTTATTCAGGGATAATTAGTTTAAATTTTTCAAAAACTCTTCAATAGCATCACATCCATCTACAATGTTTGGAGCATGTTTTTTTAGAAAATCTTCATCCAGACTGTCAACCTTAAGACTCTCTGAGTATACATGAGCGCCGTCATAATCCACAGTGGCTACTCTACAAGATAAGTAATATTTAGAGTGATAAAAGTCCTCTGATGGAAGCACAGCTACACCAGCTTTATCTAACAACATATCACACATCTGAGTTGAGGTTGTAACACCTATTTTTTCTAGCTTTTCCTTAAAGTTTTCAAAGTCAGGATATAGATAAAATGCACCATGGGGCTCAACACAGTTAAGGCCCATATCAATGAAGCGTTTATACATGTACTTACCAACGGCTTTGTGAATTCTAGTGCAACTTTGCACATACTTTAAAACGTCGTCTTCTAGAGAAAAGGCTTTAATAGAAGCATATTGAATAGGGGCACTCACCGCACTAAAGGTTTCACTGATCATAGCTTTTAAACAATCTATCAGTGGACTTAACTCCTTTGCTGTGGCTAAAAATCCTAATCTGTAACCACCAGCTGAGAAACCTTTGCTTAAACCACTGGTGACAATAGTCCCTTCTGGGTACTCCAACATAAAACTGTGTATAGGCTCATCAGAAAAATTTACCAAGGAATAAATCTCATCAGAAATCACAACCACATTATGAAACTTACAGACCTTAGCAAGCTCTTGCACTTCTTTTTTTGTGTAGACGTTGCCTGTGGGATTGTTTGGATTGTTTAAAATCAGTATTTTTTGCTTATCTGAAATTAAATTCATACAAGTAGCATCCAACTCTTCTGGAGTGAGCTTGTAACCATTGGCTCTTTTAGTTGGAACAGCCACCACCTGCTTGCCTCTTAAATGAGCCTGAGGCCCATAACTGACCCAACTAGGAGCTGGAATAATCAAAGCCCCCTCCAGCACAAACACTGCTTGGAAGATAAGCTCCTTACTGCCGGGCCCAATGATAATACTCTCTGGAGAAAAGCTGTAGCCATAATTGCTTTTATAAAACGCACAGATCTGCTCTCTTAATTCTGGCAAACCAAGTGTTGGAAGATATTGTTTATGATGTGTGTTTTGCATTAAAGCTTCTTGAACAGAGGGTGGCACTTCAAAAGGCGACTGACCAAAACCAAAGTGATAGACCTTTTTACCCTCTTGACGAAGGCGCATAGCTTTTTGGTTAATGGCTAGAGTTGAAGACTCTTTAAGGGTCGTCACATGGGGATTAAGAACAATTGACATTAAAAGGGCTCCTTATTTTTTTAACAGCCCTCAAATTACCAATCCATATTTGATATCGCAAAAACTAATTTAAATAATTAAAAAAAACGCGCCCTTCAAAGGGACGCGTGGTGGGATTAATGGGATTTGTCTTTTGATGAAACTAATTTTTTGAAAAAACCATCCTTAGTGGTGCCAATGTTGATCTTTTTGGCCTCTTCTTTTTTAGTCTTTGGTAGTGCTACCTGCAGCACTCCATTTTCATAATTGGCCTCTATAGCTTCTTTATCAACATTTTCAGGCAAACTAAAAACTCGGTAAAACTTCACGTAGGCTCTTTCATAAACACGGTACATATCTTCTTTGGCCTCTTGCTTTCTTTCTCTTTCACCAGAGATGTAAAGCGTATTATCTTTAACCTCAATATTGATATCGCTTTCTTTCATCCCCGGCAGATCAAAACTGGCTAAAAAATGCGAGTCTGATTCTTCAATGTCACACTGAGGCTTAAAGCCCATCTCGGACCTACGTCCAGCCACAGCCGGTGTTAAAAAATTCTCAAACAAGCGATCAAAGTCGCTAAATAAATCATTAGAAGTATTATTAATTAAGTATCTCATACTCATAACCTCCTTTATTCATACTATAAAGATGTGAATACATTCAAAACTGTCAAGTTACGACTGAGCACTACTTCTTACCCGCTGCTGCGCCTGACCATTATTACTTGCGTTAAGAGAACGTCCAAAATTTTAAGCTATATGACACAAATCAAAGCAGTTTTAAGTACTCTAACAGGTCCCTTTTTTGATTCTGTTCAAGGTTTTCAAATTGTCTTTCATGACCTTTGTTTGATTTTCCAGGCTGGGCGGTGTCATAAACACTGGCCTCAGACCATGGTTCATAACTGCCGGAATAAGACCATAACTCATTAGACTTATTTCCGTATTCTATCCCTACTTCTTCATAATTAAGTCTATGTCCACCGACATAGAACTTTTTTGGTCTTTGCTCAGGATTCATAAAGGCCCATAATGTTGGTACAGATCCATTGTGCATATATGGTGCAGACATCCATAATCCACTGAGAATTGTAGCCACATATGAATCTGAAGCTTTGAAGTTTGCATTTTGAGAAATCCTAGTTTTAGCAATGGCCTGCTCTGTTTGTTTATCGATCATTTTGGCTCTATAAATGTCAGAGCCAATTTCATTTAAAGAAAGAGCTTTATTGGGGTAATAAACAAGTTTTGGCTGATAAATATAACTATTATTATAATCGCCATGACAGCTAGCACAGTTTTGCTCATACAATTGTGCACCTTTTTTTGCCCTCTGAATATCAACATAACCAGGAAACCTCGGTCGTTGAGCTGTGCTTAAAAACTTTAACACGTAATAAGCCTGAGGAGCCCCATGTCTAGAATAAGTAGGATGATTACCAGCTGTGGGCACAGTAAAGTGGGTTACAATCTCTGCTAAATCGTAGATGTGAGAGTCATGAGTGTCTTTTAACGAAACCGGTGAGAACTGATTTTTTGTTTTTGGATAGTAAACACCATCATAAAGCAAACTTGAACGAAACTCTCTATCAAAAATATTGGGAATACTTGTGAATCCAGCCTCATATGAGTTGTAATGATCTTCTGGCACCAGTCCAAGTTGAGATTTTAAGCTTCCAACACCATTGGTAAGCCCCGGGGCTCCATTTGAAAAAGGCAAAGGCGAGTCTATTCCCTGAACAAGTTCTTTAATACGTTGATAAATAACATCTGCACCTAAAAATTGTGCGGTCTCACTGACGCCTAAAGCATAACGATAAGATTCTTTTTCAACCTCATCCATTTCTGGGTAGATACTTTTTATGTAATTATAAACTTGTTTTTTATTACTAACTACATTTTTAAGTCCTTTGTACACATTTTGAGTGTAAAGCTCAGGGTCAAAAGATCCATTCGGTGCGCCAAGCCAAACTTGATCCGTTGGATACCCCTGAGAGTCGTAGCCTCTGCTGCTATGACAAGCCATACAGCTTAAACCTGCAGCCTCAAATTTAATTGGCTTGCCAAATTGATCCCCCTCAACGGCTCCCTTAAATAACCCCAAAGGAAATTGCTTAGGCTGCTTTAAAGACTCCGGAGCATTTGCAATACTTTTGGGATAAAAGAATCCAAACTGAGTTAGCTTTTGTTTTAATAATTGCTCACGGTAAGTTTTTATTTCATCAGGATTGTCTGATTTCCACACCGGTAAATGTCGCTTGTCATATAAAAGACTGGCTGCTGTCAACTTCCAAGGCAAAGTGTTTGTTGTTATGGAATGTTCATTCAAAGCATAAAAGTCGCTATACATAAAGTGAGTGGCCCCCTGCTCTGCAGGAGTTTGAGTTTGTGAAGTTAACTCTTTCCAAACGGGAGATACGCCTTTAAGCCCCCCACATGCAACAAATAGAAATGTTAACGGCAATAATAGAATTAAATTTTTCATAATGACTCCTGAAAGACACTTTGTAAGGGGCGCCTGTAACGCCCAGGTAATTTATTGGGGGTTGGTCCAACTCGAAAAGCATTAACAATAATTTGTTGGTCATCTAACCTGAGTTTGTTTTTATAAATAGAGTAGGTCTTAGGCCAGTCAACAAGACATGATAAAGGATTCAGGGAAAAACCTATTTTGGTCATTTCAAGCCATTTACGATAAAAAAGACGCCCTTGATCTAACAGGTCCATTTCTTTAGGAGCAATTATAAATGCAATGGCGGTGGCAGAACATATTTTAGTTTTTTCAGATATTAAAATTGGAGCAATCTTTATTTTTTTTAATTTTTGAAAAATATTAGGCCTGAGAATAAACTTTGCGCCCATTGATTCAAGGGCGTTTAAACTCATCGCATCTGGGGTGAGCCCGTCTTCAAAAAAGTTACTTTCATTTCTGTTAAACCTAAGCCATGAATATAGCTCAGATAAATAGTCTTGCTGGCTTAAAAAATGATAATTTGCTTTATCAAAGTCTTCTGCAATGGTTTTTATTTCATTATTGTCTGTGACCAACACAATATTTTCATCACTTGAAAAGCAATCTATTAGTTTATTTTTTTTATCTGCTGAAGCTTTTTTAAACACACCTCTGTAGCTTTTACGCTGATTTAAATAAGCCAGCAATGGATCTTTCTCCTCACAGTTGATCATTTTATATTCAGCTCGAAAGCTTGGAGTAAACTCCATATAAGTATTTACAAGTTGATATTTATATTTTGATAGAGCAATGTTTAAAGATTCAACACTACTACCAAGGCTAATGAGATGATCTTTACTGCTCTCATCAGCAACGGGTAGTTTACGACTTACATCTTCTGTAAGAATCCAATGACCATTATTATACAACCACTGGGCCGGTTGAGTATTATGTGCAGATACATATAAGTTTGTGAGGCCTTCAATGTCTTTAAGCTGCTCTTTAGTTAACACTAGGCGAACTCCTTTTTGAACAAGTGAAGTTTATGTAACTGCTGCCCCCCAAGTTTTTCAACTTGCTTGAGGCTTGCTTTATTAACATCAGCTATCCATGTAAAGCCCAGTGTTTCATAGCCCTTATCTTTTAACGAAGTGGTCATTTTATAGAGCAAGGTCGGATTTATACCGAGTCCATGGAACTCTCTGTGAACTGAATAAAAAATGATAACAGCCGATTTATTTTGTTTTTTGTGTTTTAAGTAATAATATGGAGTTGAAAGTTTTATTTTTGAGTCCGTATTTTTTAAGAATGGGTTTAAATTTGGGATACAAACCACAGTACCAATAGCATTGCCATTTTTATACATAGTGTAGGAGAGGTCTTCATCAATGATCCACATCATGTCTTTTGCTTGAAATAAAAACTCTTCTGAGGTTAATGGCACAAACATCGGATTGTCTTTAAAACCATCATTTAATATAAGTCTGACTTCTTCAATTTGCTTAAGAAAACTTTTCTTTTTAATGTTTCTTGCCTCAAACTCGGGGTTAGACAACAAGTTTTGTACCTTTTCACTTAATAACTGCTTGGGATCAAACTTGGTCAAATCAAGTTCAAATGTGCTCATTGGAAAATATGGTTTATAACCAGACTTATTTAAAAACTCAGCAATATGTGGAGGTGAGTAAACTTGATCTGTATATGCGGGATTACTAAACCCATCGGTCATCACCCCAACTTGTTGCATAGCTGTTAAATTAAAGTTCCCTTGAATCTCAGTCATCCCTTTTGATCGACACCAGGTTTCAGCAGATAAAAGTAATTTACTTGCAACCTCAAAATCATTTTCACAATCAAAAAAACCAAAATAGCCTCTTTTTAAATTATGCAGCTTATTTGATTTCTCATGAATATGTGCAGTAATGCGCCCGACAGGCTTTCCATTTTTATAACAAACAAAAAACTCCCCTTGTCCATATTTTGAAAACAAAGGGTTTTTGTTAGATAAAAATCTTATTAAATCTGATTTTAATAATGAGGTAAAGGGCGAGCTCTTATCATAGACTCTTTCTGTGACCTTAAAAAAATCTGATTGAGATTGCGGTTTAACTTCAAGCATTAATTTTCCTTAAATCAAGAGACTTATCTTTAAGTAGTCCATTTATAAAGCGCCTCACAAAATAGCTTTTAATTTTTCCTACAATAAAGCAATGAGGTCGCTCAACTTTGAAAGTCCAAGGGTTAATAAAAACACCTCTATAATCCGCTAACTGATTAGGCTTTTTTAAAATCACTTTCACCGCTTCGTAGGCCATCAGACACCCTGTCATCCAAACCATTGGCGAAAACGATATTCGAGATCTCTCACCAGTAACCATTTCAGCCGCCACTTCAAGCACTACATGTTTAGCCGTATTTGAATGCGTTAACACATATTCTACTTCTTTTTGAGCGCAGAGCTGGACATCGTCGGAATTTATATTTTGAATGTCTTTATTTTGACTTGGAAAATTAAAAGTCTTCTCTGGTCTAGGGTCCCCAGGTTTAACAACATAGACATTAGGAAGGGTCGATGCAAAGGCGTCTATAACTGTTATGTTATATTTTTTAGCAGCTCTCATAAGTTGAATGGTTGCCAAAGTGTCATCACAACCATTTATTACAAAATTAATATTTGGTAAAATATGATCAAGCTCTTCAACCCACTCTTTACCTTTGATTTGAACTTGAATATTTGGATTAATTAACTTTAAATTTTCAGACGTAGTTTTAGCTTTGTCTTTTCCAAGAGAGTTTAATGTGGCAAAGGCCTGTCGATTTAAATTGGAAACCTCAAATTCATCGAAGTCAGCAATTGTAAAGTTCTCAACTCCAGCTCTAGCCAGGCAAGTAATCGCAACGCCGCCCATGCCGCCTACACCAGGGATAAAGACCTTTGCTTTTTTTAAGCTCAATTGCTCGTCTGGAGTGATAAAGCCAATGTTTCTAGATGTGAAGCTATCATAATCAAACATATGTTTTGTCCTTATATAACAATTGGGAGCTGTTGTTCTTGTTTAAAGTTTTGTGAGCAACTTGGAATAAACCACCTAAGTACAGGTAGTAAAACAGCTGCAACACTAAATAAAAGAAGATTTACAAATAGTTGAATACGTGATTGAGAGTCTTTTTTGTTTTTAAAAAGTTGAACAAAAGAATTCGCGGATAACTTACCCACTTGAACAAAGTCATCACCTCGGTTGTAATCCAAATTGTTTTCACAATAATCGTTATAGCTTTGCTTTCTATGTTTTGCAGTAATTTCGAAGGTCTTTTTCAAATGATCGGAACCACCGGTGTAAGAGTTTTTTATGATTTGAAGATCAGGATCATAAAATGCATCTTCACCAACTCCGAAGACTGGTTTATGGTTTTGAAATATTTGATTAGCTAAATAACGATGATAAAAGCCTTGCTCTGAATCCGTACCATTTGTTGGATGCACGTAATAGTAATTTGCAGCGACAAGCCCATATATAACTGGCACTTGTGTGACATTTGAAACCCACAGGTCTCGAAAACCATTTTTAATCATAATTAATATATTTGGAAGCATTGCCAATAAGTAAGAAACACTTTTTCCCTGATATGTGGGGTCAATATATATCAGTCCTAAATGCAACACTTGTTCTTTAAAGTTTCCTTGTTCAATATCTAAATAAGACTGAGCTGAAAATCCAACAGCCCTTTTAAGTTTGTTATCATAGGCAATAGAAATCACTCGTTGAGCCAGATCTTCTTTACCTCCAAGTAGACATCCGTATTCAGGCAAGTCGTCTTTATGTTGAGCTGACTGAGCAATAGTTTTTAAGGTTAAAGTGAGTTCGTTTAGCTCCTCATCAGAAGCCCATGCTCCTGGTCTTTCATAAATCAAAAAATCTAAACGTGAACTGATAGCTAGTCTTGCATAAAACTTATGAGGCTTAATTAAAAGCATATAAAATGTTTTAAAAAAACTAGAAATCATTCTTAACATGTAACCACCTCTTCAATTTTATGAGACTGAGATTTTGGCTTCTCCATATAAGATGGCTGTTGAATATGTATAATAATGTTTGTTAATTGCTTAGACGCAAGCTTTAGTATGCCCTTATAGTAAGTAGTGTCCATTAGACTTGAAAACTGAGCGGTTAAAATATTTCCTGTACCACCTAAAAAACAAAGGAATTCACACTTTGTGTAGATAAGAATAAACTCCATTGCTTCTAATCTTTTACGGTTTTCAAATTTTAACTTTGTATTTTTTAATTTTTTTTGTACGTCATACAAACTATATACCTGATGATGACTAACTTTTTTTTGAGTTAAAAATTTATCTATTTCAAATTCTTGGCAAAAAACGGGAGTTACTATATGAACCTTTGATACCTCTCCCCAAGTTTGAAGCTTTTTTAAATAATCAATGGGATCATTTTGAGGTAAAGAATTTATTCGCTGAATGAGTTCACAATTATCACCATCTGAAGATATTCCAAAAACTTGACATAAGATGTTAATAGGGACAAAGCAGATATACCCAATAAAACTAAGCTGTAACAATTGTAGCTGGGAAACCTTCTCTGACAACAACACATCTCCTACTAAATAAATAACAACAGGAAAGAAAAGATATATTCCAAACTTATACATATGGGACTTAAGACTAAAAGCACCCTGTGAGAAAAATATTGATGTAAAAAAATAAACTAACAACAAAGAAGGAATAGAGCTTAAATACAGTTTTAAGGAGCCAATACGACTTGCCCACTCAAGAGTGCTAAAAACAAAGCCTAATAGCAAACAGATTGATATCGTACTAAATATTTGCTTCTCCCGAACATTAAAGGCCTTTTTACTCGCAGCAAAGCTTTTTGCAGATAAGTAAAAAATAGAGACCACATGATAGCTTGCAAAACTCAATTGCCAGTATAAGTTTGTAAAATCTTTTGATGTATAAAGCCCATACATCAAAAGAGTGCCTTGAATTAAGATATATAGTTTGTAGTAAATAGATGCATCTGATGAAGTGGCTTTTTCTAAAAACAACGTCATAAACAACGGAAAAAATAAAAAACCTGTATAGCTTATAGTTCGAAACACATATAGCTCATCGAACCAATACATGGCTCTAAAAAAATATCCAAAAGCCATTGAGAAAAGACTTAAAATAAAGAAATAATGTACAGCTTCGAGTCGAGACTTTTTATAAACACCCCAGCTTAATAATAAGCAAGAGACCGCTGTCATGATAAAGATGACCCATTCAAAAAATAAACCTGAAAACTGCTCCCCAATCATCCCTATTTTTTATTACATAAAACTGGTTTTGTGGTTTTTATCTTTAGAATTGAGTCTAAAATGTAATATATACTTACATTTACAATGAGCTATAAATTACTTTAATACTTTTTTTTATATGAAATAAAAGTAAATTTACTGCCCACAAACTAAGACCTCTAAGATTAAAATTCAGAAGGCCCATTTGGCGCCCTCACGTCGAGCGCTGCGTATCTGACCTGCGCTAAACCGAAGGTTTAGTGCTGGGCAAAGACGCTGCGCACCCGCTCGTGCCGGAAGCCAAATGGGCCTTCTGAATTTTAATCTTAGAGGTCTGGGTTAAATGCTTAAATTTAAGGAACAACCACCCCACGCTCACGCGCCGTCTTCACAGCTTCATCATAGCCTGCGTCCACATGTCGAAACACACCCATAGCAGGATCAGCCGTCAACACTCGCTCCAGACGACGATCCGCCTCTTCCGTGCCGTCCGCCACAATCACCTGCCCTGCATGAAGCGAGTACCCCATACCTACTCCACCACCATGTTGAAAGCTCACCCAAGTGGCGCCACAGGCCGTGTTTACTAGAGCGTTTAAGATGGGCCAGTCTGCGACCATGTCGGAGCCATCTTTCATGGCCTCGGTTTCTCTGTTCGGTGAGGCCACCGAGCCACAGTCTAAATGGTCACGACCAATCACAATCGGGGCTTTAACTTTGCCTTCACGAACCAGCTTATTAAAAACAAGTCCGGCTTTGGCACGCTCACCGTACTCAAGCCAGCAAATGCGTGCCGGTAGTCCTTGAAATGCGATGCGCTCTTCAGCCATATCTAACCAATTTAAAAGTGATGTTTTCTCTGGGAACAATTCTCTTAAAGCATCGTCTGTGACTTTAATGTCTTCTGGATCACCAGACAGCGCGACCCATCTAAACGGCCCACTGCCTTTACAAAAAAGTGGACGAATGTATTCGGGAACAAAACCTGGAATGTCAAAAGCGTTTGCTACACCCTGCTCTTCGGCAATTGCTCTTATGTTGTTGCCGTAATCAAAAGTGATGGCTCCTTTTTTTTGAAGTGCCAGCATCCCTTCAACATGTTTTGCGATACTTTTTTTAGAAAGCTCTACGTATTTTTTAGGGTCAGAGTCACGAAGTTTGTCGGCCTCTTCAATGCTATGTCCCTCTGGTACGTAGCCTTTTAAAGGATCGTGAGCTGAGGTTTGATCAGTGAGTAGATCGGGCACAAAACATTTTTCATTGAGCTGATGAATCACCTCAGCCATATTGCCTTCAAGGGCTATGGACTTGGCCTCGCCGCTGGCTTTGTACTTTTCAATGCGCTTCAAAGCGTCATCTAAGTCTGTAGCTAACTCATCTACATATTTTGTGTCTAATCGTTTTTGAATGCGTGTGGGGTCTACTTCGACACCAAGAACAATGGCGCCTGCAAAAACGCCTGCTAAGGGTTGTGCGCCCCCCATGCCACCAAGACCTGCAGTCACAATAACTTTTGATTTTAAGCTGCCGCCAAAGTGTTTGCGTCCAGCTTCTGCAAAGGTCTCATAGGTTCCTTGCACAATGCCTTGTGAGCCGATGTATATCCAAGAGCCGGCGGTCATTTGGCCGTACATCATTAGGCCCTTTTTATCTAGCTCATCAAACACATCCCAATTGGCCCAGTTGGGAACAAGGTTAGAATTGGCAATTAAAACTTTTGGTGCATCTTTATGAGTTTTAATAATTCCAACGGGCTTTCCCGATTGCACCAGTAAAGTTTCATCATCTTCAATGGATTTTAAACTGCTAAGTATTTTTTCATAAGCTTCCCAGTTGCGAGCGGCTTTTCCGCGTCCACCATATACAATCAAGTTGTCTGGGTCTTCGGCCACATCTGGGTCTAAGTTGTTTTGAATCATTCGAAAGGCGGCTTCTTGAAGCCAGCCTTTGCAGTTAAGTTCAGTTCCCTTTGGAGCTTTGATATTTTTTAACATTCTAATTCCCCCACAGTTTTTTGAATGCAATTTTTAATTGAATCGTCTCTGATCATTTCTTTGATATTTTCAATATCATAGTGAAATATTCGGTCGCTTTCAGCAAAAGGCACTTTTTTAGTGATATGTTCATGTGCGGTCAAAACAGCCGATGAGGGTTTGTTAGGTTTTAACAAACCTAAGGCTTGATGGGCACACAATAGTTCCATAGCAACAATGTTTTCTGCGTTTTTAATAATAGACCACAGCTTACGAGCGGCAATGGTTCCCATGCTCACATGGTCTTCTTTGTCGGCACTGGTGGGGATAGAGTCCACGCTGGCTGGGTGTGATAAAATTTTATTTTCACTGACAAGACTGGCTGCAGCCACTTGCACAATCATCATCCCGCTGTTCAGGCCGCCTTTTGGAGCTAAAAACGCCGGCAGCCCACTCATGGCTGGATTGATGAGCTTTTCAATACGGCACTCACTGATACTGGCGGCACCACTAATAGCAATCGCTAAATAGTCTAAGGCAAAAGCCACAGGCTCTCCGTGAAAGTTTCCACAAGATAAAACCTTGTTGTCTTTTGCAAACACCAAAGGGTTGTCAGTGGACGAGTTGGCTTCTGTTTCTAAAACTTGAATGACATGCCTTAAGGCATCTTTGGCGGCACCATGAACGGCGGGAATACACCGAAGGGAATATGCATCTTGCACTCGTCCGCAGTCTCTATGACTTTCAGCAATTTCAGAGGACTCACCCAGTAGCTTTAACATATTACGAGCGGTCATAGCCTCACCGGGGTGAGGTCTTGTGGCTGCAATCAGTGGGTCGAAGGCGGCACGAGTTCCTTGAA